>JAGXAJ010000057.1 GCA_018971625.1 Pseudomonadota bacterium | reverse complement strand
ACAAGCCTCAAGCAGCTTCAGGAACACATCGATGCCTACGTCAACGCGTACAACGACAAAGCCGAGCCCTTCGTCTGGACCAAGAAAAAGGTCCGTCAACGCCGTTTCAAAGGCCGCCGTATCACTCAGCTCTGATTCCGGGTACTAGTATGAGCCCGTAGGCCCTTTTTATGTGGCACCGTTCAATGTCTCGGACGGCTGTCGACAAGAATGCTCCTTCCCCTGACGCGAAGGAAGCGGGATTTCCCGGCATTTCCAGGCAAATTGGGCCGGCGATGCTGGCGATGGGGACGCTAACCCGGCTCTCCGGCATCGACGTGGCGCTCGGTTTTGCGTTGCGGGCGAGCAATTATTGCGGGCCGCCAATCTGGCCAACGCCGCGCCCCTGCATTAGAAGGGCGCGGGCTGTGGCTGCGTCATCCGAGAGGCTGCATGTTTTTGGTGACAGGGTTTTTGAAGCGCGCCGGCGTGCTGGCATTGGCATCGATCGCCATGCTGGGCGCGTTGGGCGCCAGTCCTGCCCGCGCCGATGACGGATTCCCGTTCGGATTCGAGATGACGTTGGAAACAGCGCCTCAGCCGGGCTCGAAGCGGTTGCCGACCCTGGAGATCGGCGACAGCGGCGAAGCTTCGCTCGATCTCTGGTGCAAGAGCGGCCAGGGTCAGTTTTCGGTGGCGGGCGATACCGTGATCTTCGTTCCCGGCCCGATGCAGCAGCGCGCCTGCTCGCCAGAGCTGGCGGCGGTTGATGATGAACTGCTCGCCGAGCTGAGCGAAGCCGCGAAATGGACGCGGCAAGGTGATCTCGTATCGTTCGTGGGAACGAAATCGCTGCAATTCCGTATCAATACCAACTAAAACCGTTTCCATTCCGATAGATCGGAACGGGGCTCTTGTTTTGACGCGTTTTCTTTACCCGAACTGATATCCACTTCGAAAGCCGTTCAGGCGCTATTTCCAGGCCGATTTGTCGGCGTCCCAGCGCTGGCCCTTGAATTCCCTGGCCAGCGCATCGACCGCGCCGTTGTCATCTTTCGGATCACCTTCCTCGTCACTGCCGGATTCGTCGGCCACATGCAGCTTGGGGCCTGCGCTCTCGTCTGCCGTCGAGATCGCGGGCGTGGAGATCCACAACACCAGCCGATCGGATGCGCCGGGCCTGTCGGAAGCCACCAGCGCGGTGAACTCGATCGTGTCGGTGAGGTCGAGTGCCGGCAAGGTCTGGCTTGGCCGCTTGAGGATCAGTTTCAGCTTCCCGGTATCGGGGTTCCATGCACTGGATGCCGGCTTGGCCGAAAGGGTCTTCGCCAGCACATTGCCGACCGCGGCAGCAAGCTTGTCCCTGTTGATCTTGTCACCGTCGCGCCAGTCGGCTGCCGCGAAGCGGATGGTGCGGTCCATTTCCATGACCCCGGAGGTCCAGCCCGCTGCCACCACCCCGGGCATGGATTTGGCTCTGGCGATCAGTGCCGCGGCGCGCTCGGGGTCGACCGCGATATTGACGGTCTGTTCGCCGGCGCGCAGCGCGTCGCAGCTGACCGCAACGCTACCCAGCGAGACCTCGAGATCCTGGCCCTTCAGGCTCTTCAGGAAGCCGGCGGCTGATTCCAGCTTCACCTTGACCGCGACTGCCTCCGGCGACACTTCGGTGAAATCCTTCGGCGTCGCGGTGATGCCATCGTCCGTCGACTGGTTGTCGAGAAATTCCTTCTCGCTCAGGTCGGAATTGTCCGACGAGGAGACTTCCGTCACGGTCTGGCCGATGCTGATCTGTCCGTTGAATTCGAAGGTGTCGCCGGTCGGTTTGCGCACCAGTTTCACCGTCACCGGCAATTTGTCATTGAGGCTCTGGGTGGTGCCGGTCAGGGTCTGGCCGTTGACCGTGAGGTTGGCGACAAAGCGGTCCCTGCGGTCGGAACCCTTTGCCACCGGATAGCACACGTCGAGCACGGCGGCGCTGACGCTCTTGCCCTGGCGGGTTTCCTTCAGCACGACGTCGGCATTGCCGTCCATCAGCCCATCGATCGAAGTGAAATACCTGGTTTCGTTGGCGCCGGCCGCCGGCTTGGTCAAAAGCTTCATGTCGGCGAAAGCCAGATCCGGGAACGTCGTCATCAACCCGACCAGGCAGAGCAGGAACATGCGCATATGAAAGTCCTCGAAGAGCCGATTCGGGCTGCCGCTGCTATGCTTGGTCGATAGCGGCCGAATCTCGCGACAGTGAACCTCTATAGCATTCGGCAAAAAAGAAGGCCGCCCGGAGGCGGCCTGGGGTCGATTGATTGCCGGGCCGGCGAGTTCAGAAGCCACCCATGCCACCCATGCCGCCCATCCCACCCATGCCGCCGCCACCGGGCATCGGCGGTGCCGGCTCCTTGGGCAGTTCGGCGACCATGGCTTCAGTTGTCACCAAAAGGCCGGCCACTGACGAGGCATCCTGCAGCGCAGCGCGGACCACCTTGGCGGGGTCGATGATGCCCTTGGCGACCATATCGACATATTCCTCGGTCTGGGCGTCGAAACCGAAGGTCTCGGATTTGTTCTCGAGGATCTTGCCGATCACGATCGAGCCTTCGACCCCGGCGTTTTCCACGATCTGGCGGATCGGGGCTTCCAGCGCCTTCAGCACGATATTGATGCCGGCCTGAACATCGGCATTGTCGTTGGCGATGCGGCCGACCGCCTTCCTGGCACGCAGCAGCGCCACGCCGCCGCCCGGCACGATACCTTCCTGCACCGCGGCGCGGGTCGCGTTAAGAGCGTCCTCGACGCGGTCCTTCTTCTCCTTGACCTCGACTTCGGTGGCACCGCCGACGCGAATGACGGCGACGCCGCCGGCGAGCTTGGCCAGCCGCTCCTGCAGCTTCTCGCGGTCATAATCCGAGGTGGTCTCCTCGATCTGCGCCTTGATCTGCGCGACGCGGGCCTCGATGTCCTTTTTCTTGCCTGAGCCGTTGACGATCGTGGTGTTTTCCTTGTCGATCACGACCTTGCGGGCACGACCGAGCATATTGATCGTGACGCTTTCGAGCTTCATGCCGAGTTCATCCGAGATCAACTGGCCGCCGGTCAGGATCGCGATGTCTTCCAGCATCGCCTTGCGGCGGTCGCCGAAGCCGGGCGCCTTGACGGCGGCGACCTTCAGCCCGCCGCGCAGCCGGTTGACCACCAGAGTCGCCAGCGCCTCGCCCTCGACGTCTTCGGCGATGATCAGGAGCGGACGGCCCGACTGCACCACTGCTTCGAGGACCGGCAGCATCGACTGCAGGCCCGACAGCTTCTTCTCGTGCAGCAGCACGTAGACGTCCTCGAGTTCGGCGGTCATCTTCTCGGCGTTGGTGACGAAATAGGGCGAGAGATAGCCGCGATCAAACTTCATGCCTTCGACGATGTCGACTTCGGTTTGGAGCGATTTATTTTCTTCGACCGTGATGACACCCTCGTTGCCCACCTTCTGCATCGCCTGCGCGATCATCTTGCCGATGGCGGCATCGCCATTGGCGGAGATGGTGCCGACCTGGGCGACTTCGGAGGAGGCTGCGACCGGCTTGGCGCGCTTCTCGATGTCCTTGACGACGGCGGTCACGGCGATGTCTATGCCGCGCTTGAGGTCCATTGGGTTCATCCCGGCGGCGACCGATTTGGCGCCCTCCCGCACGATCGCCTGCGCCAGCACGGTGGCCGTGGTGGTGCCGTCGCCGGCGGTATCGTTGGTCTTGGAAGCGACCTCGCGCAGCATCTGCGCGCCCATATTCTCGAACTTGTCGTCAAGTTCGATCTCCTTGGCCACGGTGACGCCGTCCTTGGTGATGCGGGGCGCACCGAAGCTCTTCTCGATGACGACGTTGCGGCCCTTGGGGCCGAGCGTCACTTTCACCGCGTTGGCGAGAACATCGACGCCGCGCAGCATGCGAACGCGCGCGTCTCCGGAAAATCTAACGTCCTTGGCTGCCATGACCGAGACTCCTCGAATACTGGATGTGATCTGCCTGCAGTTTGCGTGTCATTGCCGGGCAAAGGCGCGAAGGCCGCCTTTGCGATCTTGCCTCGAAGAATGAAGAATGCCCGGCTTCAGGTTCCGGACATGACGGTGGTAAGCGCGTGGCGGGCCGGCTCGCTTACGAGAGCACGCCCATGATGTCGCTCTCTTTCATGATCAGAAGATCCTCGCCCTCGATCTTGACTTCGGTGCCCGACCATTTGCCGAACAGTACGCGGTCGCCGACCTTGAGGTCGATCGGGATCAGCTTGCCGGCCTCGTCGCGGCCGCCAGGGCCGACGGCGGTGATTTCGCCCTGCGAGGGCTTTTCCTTGGCGCTGTCGGGAATGATGATGCCGCCCTTGGTTTTTTCTTCGGCATCGATACGCTTGACCACAACACGGTCATGCAGCGGACGAAATTTGGTTTTAGCCATGACGGTTCCTTCGAAGATTCGGCTCTGGGGTCGGGTTTGCCGATGAAAGCGGATTGGAATGCGGGACGTATTCCGACCACCCGAAGGCGCCGGACTGTCCGCATTCCCCTTAGCAATCGGGCTGTTGGAGTGCTAATCGTACGCCGGGAATATGGCGTGATGCCGATCCTGTCAAGCAAGGGCTTAAACCCTTGGTGAGGCCAATATAGGATGCTGCAACGGAAACCAGATCGGAGCGCCAGCGTAATTTGCTGGACATCATTGCTCCGACAGCAGTTTTGCGCTTGGTTGCGAATTGTGCGACCACGAATTCAACGCGGGGGATGCCATGATCAGGTCACGTAGCGTGCGAACGGTTGCCAATCTGGGTATCGCGTGTGCGCTGACGGTGTTCCTCGGCGCATGCGGGAGCATGAGCTTGACCGGACCAACCCCCGCCGCGGCTCCGCCCGCCGCGGCGCCGGAAATGCCGGCCACCATCCGCGCTGACGAACTGGTCGGCCGCTGGGGCCTTGCCTCGTTCCAGGATCCGAAGGACCGGGTGCGCACCGAAGCCGCCGCCAAGGGCCAGTGCAAGAATCCTTACGTGATCGGCGCTGGCAGCCATGGCGGCGTGATCATGCATCTGGCCGATCAGGCGACGCCGCAAGAACTCGACCTCAAGGGCAGCCCGAGCGGCAAGAACTATATTGGCCCGGCAGGCCCTGCCGGCGGCGAGCAGGACCGCGAGATCGTTTCCTTTGACGGCCGCGTAATGGTCACCCGCTTCATCGACAAGGACGCCGCGACCCGCTACGGCAACATGGTCTACGTCCGCTGCGCGCCGCACGCCTGAACAGTTGCGTTACGCAGCCGAACCGAAACAAGCGATGCGAAAACGAAAAGCGCCGGCGTGCGGCCGGCGCTTGTTGCAAGTCAAAACGCCCGGCGCTGTCACCCGGTGTCAAATCCAAATCTAAAGAGCGTTTTCGAGCGAAGTGGATACCGGCTTCGCGTGAAGAAAACGCGTCAAAACAAGAATCGAAAGCCCCGTTCCGATTCCATCGGAACGGAACGGCTCTAGTCGAACAGCGCGTCGATGTCGTCCTGCGACGCATGACCGGGATCATCGGCGAGCTTGGGGCCGTTCAGCAGCTTGTCGTCGCCTTCGCGGGTATCGACGATCGGCGGTGTATGAGCCTTGATCGCATCGACGCCACCCCAGATATCCATCATGACGGTGATGTGATTTTCGATGAACTTCATCGTGGTCATCACCTTCTTGATGCGCTGGCCGGTCAGGTCCTGGAAGTTGCAGGCCTCGAAGATCGAGACCACCTTTTCCTGGATCTCCTCGCTGAGCAGCTTCTGCTGGTCGGGTGAATTCACCTTTGTCAGCGCGCTGGCGGCCTGGTCGATCGCCTCGGCGGCCTCCAGGATTTGCTGGGTGGCTTCCTCGGTGCCGCCGACCACGGCGCCGAGTTCGCCGTTGACGCGGGCCATTTCCTCGCCGCTGAAGCTCTTGCCGTGCAGAACCGCGATTTCGCGCTTGGTTCGATTGATGGCGTCATGGATCAGGTCGAGCTCGACCTTCAGCTTCTCACACTGCTCGATCTGCGCGCGATAGGTCTCCAGCATCGCCCGGGCTTCGGCGACTTCCCGGTCCACCGTTGCTCCGATCTCCTCCTTGGCGCCGCCGCTCGCGGCAGCTGCCGGGGCCGCGGCGGGGGCAGCCATCTGGCTGCGGATCGCACGCAGTTCGCTCATGATCTCGCGATGCGTGGGACCGGACTCGTCCTCGGCGATAGTGGGCATAGGCATCTCCCCGACAACTGCTTCTTCGACACGAAAACGTCTGCGATGGATCGGCATGAGGGTCTTCCTGAACTGCACTCCTCGCCTTTTAAGCAGATGCGATTTAACGTGAAGTTCACGCCGGAAACTCTTGCATCACGTGTGGGGGTCCGGCGCATACCAACGATTAACCATGCCCGCGCTGCGTTCATCGAAAATAAACGCTACCGGACAAAACGCTGTGCAATTGGCGACGTGGTGAATCGAACGGCCGTTTCTGTTTACCAAACCGATTAGGTTTTGATTTGTATTAATCGCGTGACGCGCCGCCCGGGCGCCGTCAGCAAATGACGAAACAGTACAGAGTACGTCGATGTCCAGAAAACTGACCCTTGCGCTATTGGCCGGCGCATCCTGCCTCGGCGCCGGAATTCATCCCGCAGCCGCGATCGAGGCGGGATCCCCCGAACCCCATGTGCTCTACGCCAACCAGGCCACGCAGCCGGTGGCCCCGGTTCGTGCCGCCTATGCCGAGCGCTCCAATATGGGCGGCGGCTTCATCGAATTCCTGTTCGGCGACGGCCAGGCCCAGGCCGGACGCTATCCGCAGGGTTATTCGCAGCCGGTCTATCAGCAACAGCCGGCCTATGACGGACGGCGCCAGATGGTGCTGCCATGGGGCGATATGCGGCAGGCCGATCCGCAGGCGGAAGCCGTCGATCCGACGCAGCGCCCGTTCGATCCGAAATACGAAAAGCAGCTCGTCGACTACAGCGGCAAGGAAAGTGCCGGCACGATCGTGATCGATACGCCGAACAAGTTTCTCTATCTCGTGCAAGGCAACGGCAAGGCGCTGCGCTATGGCGTCGGCGTCGGCAGGCCCGGCTTCACCTGGGCCGGCGTGAAAACGATTTCAGCCAAGCGGGAATGGCCGGATTGGACGCCGCCGGCGGACATGCTGGCGCGCCGCCCTGATTTGCCACGTCACATGGAGGGCGGGCCGCAAAATCCGCTCGGTGCACGCGCAATGTATCTGGGATCGTCGCTCTACCGCATCCACGGCTCCAACGAACCATGGACCATCGGCACCAACGTATCGTCCGGCTGCATCCGGATGCGCAACCAGGACGTGATCGATCTGTACGGCCGCGTCAATGTCGGCGCCAAGGTCGTGGTGCTCTGACCTGTTGACGGGTCTTCAACAACAAAACGGCCGCCTGAATCCGGGCGGCCGTTTTGCTTTTTCGTGCCGGTGAAATCCGGTCAGGCGTAGTCGCTGACGTTGTCGTTGTCGTCCGAATCCATATCCATATCGTCGTGATCATCATCGTTCGATGATGTATCGAACAACCCGGCGCGCGAGCCGTCATCGGTGCGGTCGTGCGAGCCGATATCGTTGATCCCGGCGTCGCGCGCGAGATCGCTGTCGGACTGGTCGCGCCACGGATTGCGGTTTTCGGTCATCGTGGTGGTGTCGCCGAACGCCGAACGGCCGCCGCCCAGTCCGCCCAAGCCGCCCATCATGCCACGAAAACTGTTGAGCAGCAGTGAGCCGCCGACCATGCCGGCCGCGGTCGCCGCCGCGGTGCCGAGAAACGAGCCTCCGCCGCCGAAGGCGCCGCCTTGCGGAGCGCCATAACCCTGATTGTATGAACCTTGATTGTACGAACCTTGGCCATACGAACCCTGTCCGTAGCCCTGATTTTGGCCGTAGCCTTGATCATATTGTCCTGGCGACTGCGACTGTTGCAGCACCTGGCCGCTGTTCCATACCGGACGGCCGCCCTCGCGCGGCGGGGGCACGTTCGGCACCGAGCCGTGCGGCTGATTCTGTCCGAAAATCGCGTCGCGCATCGAATCAAGGAAGCCGCCCTGGGCCTGTTGAGGCGTGGCAGCGCCTTCCAGCGCCTCGATGCGGTTGTGGGCCTGTTTCAGCGCCTCGTCCTGCACCAGCACCGTCTGCACCAGGGCATAGACCGCATTTGGCGCGCTCCTCAGGCCCTGCGTGATCGCAGCCGTCGCATCGGGATCGCGCGGCGCACCTTCGACTTTCGACAGGCGGGCAAAAAGGTCGTCGACCAGTTGGCGTTCTTGCGGCGTCATGGCATGCTCCTTCGGCTTTGCGAAACGCCGGGAAGATGTAAGCGGGCTTTGCGTCGCCAGTAGTGCGGGGCCGGATTAAATTTCCGTATGGGACAAAACGACTTTCGGCATTTCCCGAACGATATCAGGCCAGATTATTGTTTTGACGCGTTTTCTTCATGCGAACCGACGTCGCCCGAAAACGCTATAGTGTAACTTTATTCATCGCCAGCAGCGGCGGAAAATGCTCGCCGGCGAGAAACGCGTATTCGCTTTCCCGCTGTCCGGTCAGCGGATCCAGACCGACGAGCGTGTCATCGACAAATCCGGGATGGCACATCACGAGGCCGCCTTCAGGGAGGTTTTCGAGAAAGCCGGACATCAGCGTTCCGAAATCCGGCGCCTTCGAAAAATCATAGGCGCCCGCGAAAGCGGGATTGAAGGCGATGCCGGCACGCGCGGCGAGCTTGCGAAACCGCGCGCTCAGACCATCCAGAACGAGCGCCTTGGGCGTGCCGAGTCGCTGCATCAGTGGCGCCCGTCGTCCGCTCTGGCGCACCCAGGCATTGGGCGCGGCCTGCTTCACCGCTGCGAGGAATGCCTCGCGCACCTGCGGAAAAAGTTGTGCATGCTGATGACCGTCGACGAAATCCGGTGGCCGGCCGAACGCTTCGCTGAAAGCGGCGAGCTGCACCATCAATTCGGCGCGGATGATTTCCGGGTCGAGCCGTCGCGACAGGCCGGCGCGCAGCAATTTCGAAAACGGCAGAAACAGGCCGCCATCGACCGGCTTGAAATGCATGGTCAGGGGGCGAAACGGTGCCGTCAGCGTCGCGTGCAGCCCGATCGCGCAACGCGGACTCTCGCCGGCTGAAGCTTGCAGCGAAGCGATTTCGTCGCGGCCGATCGCGGGACCCACCACCATCACCGATGTGGCATTGATCCGGCCACGTCCGATCAGCTCGCGGATGGCGCGGTTGACGCCGGGACTGATGCCGTAATCATCGGCGCACAGCCATATGCGGCGCGGCGGCGCGGCGTCGTTCATTCGGCCGCAGACCGTTCGGCTGCGCTGTGGTCTTGCTGCGCGCCGGCCCGCTTCTCGCTGTGCTCGGCCACGAAATAGATCGGGCGCGCCTTCAACTCCGAGAGTATCTTGCCGATATACTCGCCGACGATGCCGATCATGATCAGCTGCACGCCGCCGATCGTCATCAGGCCGACGACCAGAGAGGGATAGCCGGGAACGGATTTGCCGGTGGTCCAGGTTTCCCAGAGGATCGACAGCCCGAACAGGAATGCTCCAGTCGCCAGCAGCAGGCCGAGCAGGCTGGCGAACCGCAGCGGAGCCACCGAGAACGACGTCAGACCTTCGATCGACAATCCCAGTAGCCGGCCGGGACTGAACGTGGTGACGCCATGGGCGCGCGGGGCGGGTTCATAGTCGACGCGGATCTGGCGGAATCCGATCCAGCTCGCCAGCCCCTTGAAGAAACGGTTGCGCTCGGGAAGTTGCCGCAGCGCGCCGGCCGCCCGCGGCGACAGCAGGCGAAAGTCGCCGGCATCTTCCGGGATTTTCTGCCGCGCGCCCCAGTTGATCAGCGCGTAGAAGCCGTGCACGGCAAGCCGGCGCGGGAATGACTCATTGTCGCGATGCGCTTTGGCGGTATAGACCACATCATAGCCGTCATCGATCCAGTGGCCGACGAGCTTTTCGACGAGGTCCGGCGGATGCTGACCATCGCCATCCATGAACAGCACGGCACCGCGCCTGGCATGGTCGAGGCCTGCCATCAGGGCTGCTTCCTTGCCGAAATTGCGCGACAACGACACCACCTGGACATCGAGCGCGTCAGCGGCAAGTCCGCGCGCGATGTCGAGCGTGCTGTCGGAACTGCCATCGTCGACATAAACTACCTCGCATGGGAGGCCGTAACGCGTCCTCAGTCTCTTGGCGAGGTCGTCGAGCCGGACGTGCAGCGCCGCGAGCCCGGCAGCCTCGTTGTACAGGGGCACGACAACGGACAGCCCCTGCGCCGCAGCATTGGCTGCAGTGGTGGACAGGCCAGAAACGTCCATGCCGAGCATCATCGATCAGATCTCAACCATCGGATAAACAACATATGGCAATCGCAACAGCTTGTCGCCACAGTGATATGGTCCGAGACTTTCCGCCTCACTGCCGCAGAAATGCCTCAAGCCTGGCAAACAGCGGATTCTCGCGGTCGAACACGTAGTCGAGCGAGGCCACCGAAACCGTATCGGCGCCGTGGACGCGAAGAAAACTGCCGAGCGCATAGAGCTGCGCCGGGGGACAATGCAGCGTCATCATTCCCGACGATGTCGGCCCGCCGAATGGAGCGATCACCCCGAAGCGGTCATTGGCTTCGGTCAACAGCGCCTGGGTGAATTGCGAAAATCGGGTGCGGACCTCGCGATACTTGCTGGCGCGGGCGCGAGCGGCAATGTGATCGAGGATGACGCGTGCGGTTTCTCTCGCCTCGTCAGACCAGTCGGCGCCGCGCGCGGCGACGAGGTTTGCCTGGCTGCGCAGGATCACGCCGTCGTCCAGAACCTTGAGGCCGTTGGCAGCAAGCGTGGCTCCGGTGGTGGTGATGTCGACGATCATTTCGGCGGTGCCGACCGCGGGCGCGCCCTCGGTCGCTCCGGCACTTTCGACGATGCGATAATCGACCACGCCGTGGGAGGCGAAGAAGGTCCGGGTCAGGTTGATGTATTTGGTGGCGACTCGCATCCGGCGGTTATGCTGCGCGCGGAAGCCGGTGGTAACGTCGTCGAGATCGGCCATGGTGCGGACGTCGATCCAGGCCTGCGGTACCGCGACCACGACATTGGCGCTGCCAAAGCCGAGCGTATCGATAAACGCGACCCGCTTGTCGGCATCCGGAATGCTCTCGCGCACCAGATCCTCGCCGGTGACGCCGAGATGCGCGGTGCCGCGCGCCAGTTGCGAGGCGATCTCGCTCGCCGAAAGATAGGCGATCTCGACATTGTCGAGGCCGCTGATGGTGCCGCGGTAGTCGCGGGCGCCGCGCGGCTTCACCAGCCCAAGCCCGGCGCGCGCGAAGAATGCCTCGGCGTTTTCCTGCAGCCGGCCCTTGGACGGCACCGCCAGAACGAATGGCGTCATGATGCGCTCCCGCCCGCGGCAGGCTTGTGACCAAGCCGGGTGAGGGTTTCGGCCCACACCGAGAATCCGACCGCCGGAATCGGTGTCGCGGAGCCGAGCTGGGTCATCAGTCCGTCATAGCGTCCGCCCGCCACCAGCGGCTCGACGCCGTTGCCTTTGCTGTGCAGTTCGAATTCGAAGCCGGTATAGTAATCGAGCCCGCGGCCGAACGAGGTGGAAAACCGTGTCGCACGCGTGTCGATGCCGCGCGCCGCCATGAAACCGACGCGGCTTTCAAGCTGGTCGATCGCGGCGGTGATGTTGAGTTTGGCGTCATCGGCCAGCGCACGCAATTGCGCGACCGCATCGTCAGGGGCGCCCGCGATAGCCAGGAAGCGTTTGATGGTCTTGAGCGCGTCGCGCGGCAACGCGCCGCCCTTCAGGGTCGATTGTTCGAGGAAGCGATCGGCGATTTCGTCAACCGTGCGTCCGCCAACGTTGGTGGTGCCGGCGATCGACATCAGATCGGTGACCAGCGCCAGCGCAGCCTTGCGGTCGGAGCCGGCGAGCGCTGCAAGTACGCCTTCATATTCGTTGCGGCTCGAACCGGTCGCGAGCGTAAGCCGTTCCAGATCCTGCTCTAGGCTGACCTTGCGGTTGAAATCCTTGATTAGGCGTCGTCGCCAAACCGGATAAAGGTTCAAGGCGTCGACCAGCGCAATGAACAGCGCCACGTCGCCGGTGCGGATTTCGACATCGGTCAGTCCAAATGCAGAAGTCGCTTGCAGCGCCAGCGCCAGCATCTCGGCGTCGGCTGCGGCGCGATCCTGCCGTCCAAAAGATTCGATGCCGCCCTGCAGGAATTCATTGGGACGGCCGCCGCGATAGCGGAACACCGGTCCGAGATAGCTGAAACCGGCCGGTTGTCCGGCCTTGGCGGAGGCCAGGTAATCGCGCGCTACCGGGATCGTCAGATCGGGGCGCAGGCACAGTTCCTCCCCGCTGGCGTCGGCAGTCAGGTAAAGGCTTTTGCGGATGTCCTCGCCGGAGAGATCGAGGAACGGCTCGGCTGGCTGCAGGATAGCCGGTTCCGCCCGCGAATAGCCGGCCTGCGCGAACGACAACAGCAGCGCGTCCGCCCATGCGGCGGACCCGGTCGCGATGCGCCGTTTCCGAAGTTCGTCATTCATTCTGGCGTCCAACTATCCCGAAAACGGGTTTAGGGTCATCTGGCGGAGCCCTTAGCATGGCCGAGGCGGGGTTTCGACAGGGATCGGCCGGATGCCTTAACGATCCTGAGCGCGCCTCGAGCTTTTCCGTTCCGATGGGATCGGAACGGGCGCTAGATTCTTGTTTTGACGCGTTTTCTTTACGCGAACCAGTATCCACTTCGCTCTAAAGATCCGATCCGGTCCAGTCCCCCAGCGCTGCCTGCACCAGCGCAAGCGCGGCCACTCCAGCGGTGTCGGCGCGCAGCACCCGCGGCCCCAGCGAAAGCCTCAAGGCTCGTGGCTGGCGCAGCAAAATGGCGCGTTCTTCGTCGGCAAACCCGCCCTCGGGGCCGATCAGGATGTCGATTCCGTTGGAAGCCGGGCGTTCGCTGCGCAGCGCCTGCAGCGGGTCGGCGGTTACGGCCGCTTCATCGCAGAACACCAGCAGGCGTGGGGCCTCGCGCTGGCCGAGATAGCGATCGAGCGTGATCGGTTCGGCGACGGTCGCAAGGCTCAGGATGCCGCATTGCTCGGCTGCTTCGATCGCATTGGCGCGCATCCGCTCGCCGTTAACCCTGTTGACCTGCGTGAAACGGGTCAGCACCGGCTGCAGCAATGACGCGCCCATCTCGACGGCCTTCTGGACCATGTAGTCGAGCCGTGCATGCTTCAGCGGCGCAAAGATATAAGCGAGGTCGGGCAGGCGGTCCTGCGGCCGGGTCTGGCTTTGGATGTTCAGGCTGTCGGGCCGCTTGCGCCCGCTGATCGACGCCTGCCATTCCCCATCGCGTCCATTGAACACCAGAATGGTTTCACCCGCTGCAAGCCGCAGCACATTGCCAAGATAGTTGCTCTGGTTACGCTCGAGCTCGACGGTTCGGCCCGCCGCCAACGCGGCATCGACAAACAGACGGGGACTGCGAAAGTTGAATTCAGGCATGTCAGGTTCCAATCCGCCCGGGCCCTTGCGCGCAAGCTCCTTCCCTGCCTACCAATCTGGCGAGATCATGCGTGCACGTCGGATTTTAGAGCACAACTGGAAGCAAAATCGCACCCGGCTGCGCATGTTTCGTCTCGATAGGCAAATCAAGGCGCCGATCAAGGCTCGGAATTTGCGCGATTTTCACCCCCCGCCGCGACCCTGCGCCGCGCTGTTGCCAAATTCCACGGGTTGTTAAGAGCAGGCGGGAATCGTAAATTGTCCCATCGGAATCGCTCTTTTCATCGAAAAGACGTTGGGGATCATTGGACCCTTGCCAACAGGAGCAATCTTGATCGTCCGTCGCTTGATTGTGCCGCTCACCGCGGCCCTTGTTGCTGTCTATGCCGGTCCGAGCCTCGCGCAGGGCGCCTTTCCGGCGCCATTGCCGGGGCATGCCGCGGTTCCGGCCAACGATCCGGCATTTCCGCCGGTGAGGGGCGCGGCTCCGGCCAACGATCCGGCATTTCCGCCGGTGAACGGTGCGGCTCCGGCCAGCGATCCAGCATTTCCGCCGGTCAACGGCTCAGCTCCGGCATCGATGGGGCGGCCGATGCAGAGTTCGTTTCCAGTCAATGGAGCCGCGCCGCTCGTCGGCGCCGGATTCAGCGCCGCGCCGGCTCCGCCGACGCAAGGCGGTGGCGACAATTGCATGAAGGACTTCCTGCCGCTGCGTGGAGAAGCCGAGAAGAGGGGCAAGCTGCTAAAGGCTGCCAGCGACCGGCACGCCAGCCCCGAGGAAGCCTGTAAGTTGTTCAAGAGTTTTAGTGTGGCCGAAAGCAAGATGCTCTCATATGTTGAGACCCACAGTGCGAAATGCGGAATTCCGCCGCAGGTTACCGATCAATTGAAGGGCAACCACAAGAACACCGAGACGATGCTACAGAAAGTCTGTGCAGCCGCGCAACAGGCCCAGATGCGCGGACCGGCCGGTCCGAGTCTCAGCGAGGTGCTTGGCTCGGCCGCGACGCTTCCGGAAGCGACCCCGACAAAGAAGGGTGGCAGCACTTTCGATACGCTGAACGGCAACGTGCTGTCACGATGATCGATCAGCACGCAATCTTTCCGATTCACCCCGACCCGATCAGGCCCTAGCGTCCAATGAGTGGCGTGGCTGCCCGAGTTGCTGATGCCACCGGAAACTGGGTCGACACCCGCGCGCCGTCATGGTCGCGGCCCTATCTGCGACTGGCGCGGCTCGACCGTCCGATCGGATCCTGGCTGTTGCTGCTGCCGTGCTGGTGGTCGGCGGCGTTGGCGGCCGGGGTGCTTGGCGATGTCAGGCAACTACCTCTCGTCATCGTGCTGTTTTTTGTCGGCGCCTTCGTGATGCGCGGCGCTGGTTGTACCTGGAACGACATCACCGATCGCGATCTCGACGCCAAGGTCGAACGGACGCGTTCCCGGCCTATTCCGGCGGGCCAGGTCAGCGTGGCGCAGGCAGCCGCCTTCCTGGTCGTGCAGGCCTTGATCGGATTGGTGGTGCTGCTGCAATTCAACCGCTTTGCGGTTGCCACCGGCGTCGCCTCGCTCGTCATCGTCGCGATCTATCCGTTCATGAAGCGGATCACGTGGTGGCCGCAGATCGTGCTCGGTCTGGCGTTCTCATGGGGCGCGCTGATGGGGTCTGCGGTGACGCTTGGGCGGATCGACGCGGCGACGATTTGGCTCTATGCCGGCGCCATCGCGTGGGTGATCGGCTACGACACCATCTATGCGCATCAGGATGCCGAGGATGACGCGCTGATCGGGGTCAAATCAACCGCGCTGTTGTTCGGCGCGCGCACCCGGCCGGCGCTTGTCGCGTTTTACGGGGTTGCGGTGGTGCTGATCGGAGTAGCGCTTGCCGCATCCGGTGCACGCTGGCCGGCAGCCATCGGATTAGCCGCCTTCGCCGCCCATCTGGTCTGGCAGATCGCCCGTCTGGATATTTCGAATCCGGTGCTGTGCCTGCGGATATTCAAGTCAAACCGCGATGCCGGTCTGTTGCTGTTTGCAGGCTTGTTGATCGATGCGCTGATGCGGGCGGGCTGATACGCGACAGGCGGGCTCGTTTCAATTCCTTGCGATGATCTCGCGTTCGCCCTGGTGCATATTCGCGGGATTGAGCAGGTTGCCGGCACGCCGCCGCACTAGAAATTTCGGACGTCGCGCCCGAATCGCGTTGTGACGCCGGCGCCGGGCAGCAGGTTCGCGCGCCTTCTCTTTTGGCAGTTGCGGCAGCGAAAGGATCTCGCTCCACATCTGCCAGGCGGTCGCGATCTCCTCGTTGTCCGAACTGGTGCAGAGCGGGACGGTCAGGGACGGATCGCGATGGACGAGCACCAGCGTCTGGGCATCGCCGATGCCGCGCAAGGCGACGCCATGAAAGTCGCTGATGCGAACGTTGATCGCCATCCGCATGCCGTGAAGGACACGGCGCAGTACGACGCGTTCGCGATGAAGTTCGATTTGTCGGACGCCGCCATCGGCGCGCACGTCGTGTGCGTCGAAGCGGACGGGAAGAGAAAGAGGGTCGAGCCGCAATGCGCGGCTCGACCCGGCGGGATTGATCCCGCTCGTTGCTGTTTGATGCCTCACGGCCCTGTCTCCCGTCGGGATTATGTTCCCGATCGACAGGTGAGAGCATGCCAGAGCCGCGGCCGTTTCGGCTTAAAAAGGCTGGTTAACCCGCGATGACCCGCGCACATGATTGACAAGACCTTGGCTCGCATGATTGACGAGACCTTGCCGGGTGCTTGAAATTCTTCTGTTTTTGGCTTGCGAAAATGCTTGAAATCCCTGTGATTCAGGCACACTTCATGGACCGTCCGATTTAGCGTCACGGCGCTTCCATTCAGTTTCAATCCCGGGAAATTTGTTCGTGATCTCTTCACCATCGCAAGCGTCGCCGCTTTCATCCGATGCCGCCTCCGATCTGTTCGATCAATCCACCCTTAGCACTTTGGCGCAGCGCCTCGTTGAGGCCGCCAGGCGAGCCGGCGCCGACGCCGCCGATGCGGTTGCGGTGCGTGGGGTCTCGCAAGGGGTGGAGGTGCGCGACGGCCGGGTCGAGGAATCCGAGCGCTCGGAAGGTGACGATGTCGGATTGCGCGTGCTGGTCGGGCAGCGCCAGGCCGTAGTGTCGACCAACGACGTCAGCGGCGATGGTGTAGCCAGGCTTGCCGAGCGTGCGGTGGCCATGGCGCGCGTCGCACCCGATGACAAATATGTCGGGCTCGCCGATCCGGCGCTGCTGGCGAAGGATTTCCCCAATCTCGATCTGCTCGATCCGGAGATTCCCTCGACCGCAGAACTCGAGCGCCGCGCCTGTGAAGCCGAGGCCGCCGGTGTTGCAGTCAAGGGCGTGACCAAATCGGGCGGCGGTTCGGCGTCGACCGGAATCGGCGGCATGGTGCTGGTGACTTCCACCGGATTCCACGGCTCTTATCTTCGATCGAGCCAGACCATCTCGATGACCGCAATATCCGGCGAAGGCACCGGCATGGAGCGCGACTATGATTACACAGTCGCTCCCCATGCTTGCGACCTGGCCTCGCCGGAAAGTGTCGGCCGTCGCGCCGGCGAACGCACGGTCGCGCGCGCCAATCCGCGCAAGGTCGAGACCTGCAAGGTGCCGGTGGTGTTCGATCCCCGGGTTGCCGGATCGATCGTCGGCCATCTGGTCGGCGCTGTGAACGGCGCGTCGATCGCCCGCAAGACCAGTTTCCTGAAAGATCGTCTTGGCCAGCAATTGTTTGCGAAGAACATCCGCATCGTTGACGATCCCCTGCGGGTGCGCGGCCTGCGCTCGCAAACGTTCGATGCCGAAGGTGTCAAGGTCAGGAAGCTTGCCATCATCGACGAGGGCGTGCTGACCTCGTGGCTATTGGATTCGGCGACTGCGCGCGAACTCGGCCTGGTCACCACCGGTCACGCCCATCGCGGCGTGTCGTCGTCACCGTCGCCAGGATCGTATAATCTGCATCTCGAAGCAGGCGAGGCGTCTCCTGCCGAATTGATGGCCGACATCAAGCAGGGATTTTATGTCACTGACCTGATCGGCTCTGGCGTCAACGGAGTCACCGGTGACTACAGCCGCGGCGCCTCCGGCTTCTGGATCGAAAATGGCGAGATCACCTACGCGGTAAGCGAAGTGACCATCGCGGGCCATTTGCTCGATATCTTCAAATCGGTGGTGCCGGCCAATAATCTTGAATTTCGTTACGCGGTCAACGCTCCGACATTGCGCATCGAGGGATTGACGCTTGGCGGACGTTAGCGCCGGCAGCCGCGAGGCGCTGGCGCGCGACGCTGTGCTGTTGACCAGGACCGTGCGGGAAGCCGGCGCGTTGGCCCATTCGATGTTTCGCACCGAATTAAAGAAATGGACCAAAGGCGTCTCGTCGCCGGTGTCGGAGGCCGATATCGCGGTCAACGACTTGCTTGAGGACAGATTGCGATCGGCCACACCGGACTATGGTTGGCTTTCGGAAGAAAGCGTCGACGACGAAGCGCGGCTGGGCAAGCCTCTGGTCTGGATCGTCGATCCGATCGACGGCACGCGAGCCTATCTCTCCGGCCGTGAAGACTGGTGCGTTAGCGTGGCGTTGGTTCAGGACGCTTCGCCTGTGCTTGCGGCGGTGTTCGCGCCTGCCAGCGAGGAGTTTTTCTTTGCGGTGCGCGGCGCCGGCGCAACCTGCAACGATACGCCGGTGCGCGCGACGCCGGGCACGGAACTGGATTTTCCACGAATCGCTGGCCCAAAAACGCTGATCGAGCGGCTGAATCGGGCGCCGGGCGAAATTGCCCTTCATCCCCGAATCGGATCGCTGGCATTGCGGTTATGCCGGGTGGCCGAAGGCCGGCTCGATGCCGCCTTTGCCGGCGGTCAAAGCCACGACTGGGACCTTGCCGCAGCCAATTTGATCGTGCAGGAAGCGAATGGTAACATGACCACGCTTTCGGGGGATTCCATCCTTTACAATCGTCGGGTAGTGACGCACGGGGTGCTGGTGGCAGCAGGGCGCGATCGTCATGCGAGCATTGTCGAGCGGCTTCGCGGTCATTCGTTGTCCTGAGCGCCCACGCTAACGTCTTCAGAATGCTGCTTTGCCGGGCATCACATGAGGAAGAACGACCATGCCAGATAGCGCCCAGCCGCAATTGCTCCATCTCGTTATCGGCGGCGAACTGACCGATCTCGAACACACCACGTTCAAGGATCTCGATCAGGTGGAAGTCGTCGGCGTGTTCCCCAACTACGCCACCGCATACGCGGCCTGGAAGGCAAGGGCGCAGCAGACCGTCGACAATGCCCTTATGCGCTATTTCGTGGTCCACCTCCACCGACTGCTCGATCCGAGCCAAGACACGAAGTCCGGCCATTGAAAAAACTGCTCCGCAACGGGTTGCGCAGCAACTGGCTGCAGCATGCCGTGGGTTTTCTCGCGGCCGAGTATCTGCGGCTGGTATGGTGGACCAACAAGTTCAGCATCGATCCGCCGGGCGTCTATGCGCTGGTTGAGGCGCAGATGCCTGCTATCTTCGCGTTCTGGCACGGCCAGCATCTCATGGCGCCGTTCATCAAGACCAAGCCGAGTTATCGCGCCAAGGTGCTGATTTCGCTGCACCGCGATGGCGAATTCAATGCGATCGCCGCGCAGCGGCTCGGCATTGAAACCATTCGTGGCTCGGGCGATCACGGCTCGGCTTTCAACCGCAAGGGCGGCGTTGGCGCGTTCATGGAAATGGTGCGCTCGCTCGGCGAGGGCTATAATATGGCCCTGACGGCGGATGTGCCGAAGCGTTCGCGTGTCGCGGGCCTTGGCGTCATCATGCTGGCGCGCGAGTCCGGGCGGCCGATCATGCCATTCGCGATGGCGACCAGCCGCTTCATTCGCCTGAACAACTGGGACCGCACCACCATCAATCTGCCATTCGGGCGCGGCGCATTGGCGGGCGGTGAAATGATGTTTGTGCCGCCGGATGCCGATGCCGAGATCATGGAAAAATTGCGTGCGCAACTCGAGGCAAGCCTGAACGAAGCGACCCGCAAAGCCTATGCTCGGGTCGGTTGTTCGGACGAGGCAGGTCATGGCTAGTTCGCTACCGATGACATTGCGCCTTTACCAGCGGCTGTCGGCGGCTGCGGTTCCGCTCACGCCAGCGGTTATCAATCGGCGGTTGAAGCAGGGCAAGGAAGATCCCGCCCGGGTCGGCGAGCGTCGCGGCGTGAGCGAGGACGTTCGCCCGAGCGGGCCGCTGGTCTGGATTCACGGGGCGAGCGTCGGCGAGGTGCTGGCCGCCGCCGCGCTGATCGAACGGCTGCGGATGCTGAATATGCGCATCCTGCTGACCTCCGGCACGGTGACCTCGGCGACCGTCGTGGCCAGGCGCTTTCCCGCCGATATCATCCATCAATACGTGCCTTACGATTCGCCGCGTTACGTCGCGCGCTTTCTCGACCACTGGCGGCCTTCGCTTGCACTCTTCATCGAGTCGGACCTGTGGCCCAATCTCATCCTGGCGAGCGCGGCGAGGCGCCTGCCGATGGTGTTGATCAACGGCCGGATGTCACATCGCTCGTTCCCGCGCTGGCGCCGGTTCAATGGCACCATCTCGGCCCTGCTTGGCCGGTTCGATGTCTGCCTCGCGCAATCGCAGGTCGACGCGGAGCGTTTCGCGGCGCTCGGCAGCCGCAACGTCATCACTACCGGCAACCTGAAGCTTGATGTTCCGGCGCCGCCCGCCGACGCGGCGAAGCTGGAGCGGCTGATGTCGGTGACGCGCGGCCGCCCGATCATCGTCGCGGCCTCGACCCATCCGGGCGAAGAGGATCTGCTGGTCGCAACCCATCGGGCACTCGCCCGATATTTTCCGTCGCTGCTGAGCGTGGTGGTGCCGCGACATCCCGATCGCGGCGAGGCCATCGCCCGAACCGTCGCAACCACGGGCCTGCGCGTGGGCTTGCGTTCGCGCGGCGAATTGCCGACGGCGACGACCGACATCTATGTCGCCGATACCATGGGCGAACTCGGCTTGTTCTACCGGCTGGCGCCGATCGTGTTCATGGGGGGGTCGCTGGTCCCCCATGGCGGGCAGAATCCGATCGAAGCGGTGAAGCTCGGCGCCTCGATCGTGCATGGCCCTCACGTTTTCAACTTCACCGATGTCTACGAGGCGCTCGACGGCGCCGGCGGCGCGCGGCGCGCCGATACGCCGGAAGCGCTGGTGAAACAGCTCGGACATTTGCTCGCCGATCCCCCGGCCCGCGAAACCTCGGTTGCGGCATCGACGCGCGTGGTCGAACAACTCGGCGGCGCGTTGGAGCGCACGCTGGTCGTGCTCGAGCCGTACCTGTTGCAATTACGGCTCGAGATGGGGTCAGCCGGTGCGTGAGCCGGCCTTCTGGTACCGGCCGCCATCATGGACATCGCGACTATTGGCGCCGCTCGGAGAGGTCTATGGCCTGATTGCCTCCGCGCGAATGCAAAGCCGCAGCTTCGATGCCGGCATCCCCGTGCTATGCGTCGGAAACTATCATGCCGGCGGCGCCGGCAAGACCCCGACGGTGCTGGCACTGACGGGGCTGCTGCGCGATCTGAGCGAGGCTCCCGTGGTGCTGAGCCGCGGCTATGGCGGAAGATCGCAAGGCCCGATCAGGGTCGACCCGTCCCGCCACACTGCCGCCGACGTCGGCGACGAGCCATTGATGCTGGCGCTGACTGTTCCGGTGATTGTTGCGCGCGATCGTGTTGCGGGCGCCGCTCTGGCGCGCTCGCAAGGCGCGACCGTCATCGTGATGGATGATGGCTTTCAGAATCCGGCGATCGGCAAGAACGGTTCGTTCATTGTCATCGACAGCGATCGCGGTCTCGGCAATGGCCGCGTGTTTCCCGCCGGCCCGCTGCGGGCGCCGCTAAAGCCGCAGCTCGATCGCACTGACGCGCTGATCGTGATCGGCACCGGGACTGCGGCGGTCGCGGTTGCGACCGCCGTGACCGCGCGGGGCAAGCCGGTGTTGTCGGCGCAACTGAAGCCGGATGCCGCGTCGCTTGAGGCGCTCGGCGGCAAGCGCGTGCTGGCGTTTGCCGGGATCGGCGACCCCGGCCGTTTTTTCAGGACGCTACGCGGCGCCGGGATCGATGTGGTTCGGGAGCGGGTCTTTGCCGATCATCATCCGTTCTCGCCGGGCGAGATCGAAGCTCTGCTCGCGGAAGCGAGAGGCGACGGGCTGACGCTGGTGACGACGGAAAAGGATATGGTGCGGTTGCGCGGAGCCGAGAGCAGCATGCAGCCAGCGCGCGATATCGTGCCGTTCGCGGTGAAGCTGGAGTTCAACGATGTCGCAAGGTTGCGTAAATTCGTGGTGGAACAATTATCCAGGGCGCGCGGGAAGAATCATCGGCCGCATGACTAGCCGCCTTATGCTGTGTTACCGATTGCGCCGAAGCCCGGGCCTCAGGATGGTCAGTCCTGCGTCTTCAGCGCAGCCGGGAAATGCCGCTGCAGCACGGCGGTCGGAACAGCATAGGCTTCCTGCAGGTCGACGCTCCAGTACTTCAGTTCGTCCAGTGGAATGCGTGCATCCGTTATCGCGCAACGCACATAGGTTCCCGGCGAGATCACGCGGAAATCGCCGTCCAGATATTGCACCTGCGCCTCGCCATGGCTCGATGGGCCGAATTTATTGAGCACGATTGAACTCCGATTGCTCCGGACCGTCGGACCGGATGGAATATTTGAATATGTGTCTATCATAAATAGGTTTAGGTGTCGGCCCGTCAAACCCACTGATTTGTGATGAATGGCAGGCTTGGGCGCGTCCTTGGGCGCATGGTAAGTTTTGTTGATGGAGCGCTGTCTTTTTCCAGCACCCTCGTGACCCGGCAAGCCCGATGCGCCTTATGTCAGCAAGCGCCTTTCTGACGCTCTTTGGCGTGACCCTGTTTTCCATGATCCTTGCTGCGAAGACAGCGTCTGCCGTCGAGGCCGTACGGCTCCCCCCGGTTCATGAGGTCGAGATCCCCTCCGGCAAAGCCATATTGCACGCGCAACTCTTCAAGCCCGACGGTGACGGCCCGTTCCCCGTCGTGATTGCCTTGCATGCATGCGGCGGACTGGGCGGCCGTTCCGAAGCGGTCCAGCGGCGCTATCGCGACTGGGCCGAGCAATTGTTGAAGCAAGGCAAGGCGGTGCTACTGCCTGACAGCTATGGCTCGCGCGAACTCGGCCCGCAATGCCGCGTCAAGGATCGCCACGTGCTGGCGCGCCGCGAAAGGGTGGCTGACATCGCGGCAGCGCGGCAATGGCTGATACAGCAGCCCTGGGCTGCTCACGATCGCATTAGCCTGCTTGGATGGGCGAACGGCGCCAGCGCCCTATTGTGGGCGGTGCGTCCACAATCGTGGTCGCGTAACACCGAGCCTGATTTCCGCTCGGCGATCGCGTTCTATCCGGATTGCCGTATTTCGTCCGGGCTCGGCTGGAGCGCGCGCGTGCCGACGCTGGTGCTGATTGGCGCCAAGGACGACGTCAGTTCACCGCCCGCCTGCCGTCAGATGATCGAGGGCGCGCGGGGCCGCAGCGCGCTGGTGCGGATCGTGGTCTATCCCGGCGCCTATCATGATTTCGACCGCGCCAACCTGCCGCTGCATGCGCTGACCGGAACTCCGGATGCCGCCGCCCCCGAGCACGGCCATCTCGGCACCGACCCGCAAGCCCGTGCCGATTCGCAGAAGCGTGTTGCCGAATGGCTGGCGCGATAGGTTCGAGGATTCCCTCATGCCCGGACAAGCTGGGCATGAGAAAAATTATCAAAACAAGCTGCCTTGGCCAACCGGCTTGGCGATGCGCTTGGGCGCGGCCGCTCTCGATTGTTCCTTGGCTTCGCCCGCCGCCGGCTTCGTCGGCCGCGTGACCGCCGGTCGATCGGTGTCTGTCGTCGCCGCAACGCGCCCATCGGCAAATTCGAGCGTAAGATGCGCAGCCGGCCCGATCGCGGCTGCGGCATGCACGGCATGGCCCTCTTCATCGCGCACCAGTGCAAAACCTCGTGTCAGCACGCTTCGATAGGACAGTGCGGCCAACAACTGGCCGGAATGGGCGACGCGGGCCTGATGGCGCTGCATCGCGGTGACCAGCGCCCGACGCGCGCGGTCGGCCAGGCGTTGTGCGCGTTCGCGGTCGCGCGCGATGATCTGACGCTGTGCCTGTGCGTTGGACGATTTCGAGGCTGTCAGCCTGATCGCAAGTCCGGCATAGCGGTCGCGGCGATAGCGCAACAGCGACGTTGCCGAATGCATCAGCCGCTCGCCGGATGCCGTCAGTCGCTGTTTCGCCTGCGCGATCTGCGCGCGCAGCACCCGCATGGTGAGCCGGGCACCCGTGCCGGCGAAGCGGCGGAAGTGCGCATGCGTGTTCGCCTTCAAGGCGCGGGGCAGGGCGCTAGCGGCGCCGTCCAGTCGTTGACGCGGGATCGCCAGCAGGTCGCCAGCAGCAGGCAGGGCGCGCATCGCCGCGCGCAATTCGTTGCGGCGGCCTTCCTGGGCGCGCTGCCAGCACACCATGACGCGGCGCGCCAGTGTCGAGACCTCGACCAGCAATTCGCTCCGCACCGGCACGGCCATTTCCGCGGCGGCAGTCGGCGTCGGGGCGCGCTTGTCGGCGGCGAAATCGATCAGCGTGATGTCGGTCTCGTGGCCAACCGCCGAGATCAGCGGGATCATGCTTTCGGCGGCGGCGCGGACCACGATCTCCTCGTTGAACGACCAGAGGTCCTCCAGCGAGCCGCCGCCACGCGCGACGATCAGCACGTCCGGCCGCGGAATCCTCCCCTGCTCAGGCAGTGCATTGAAGCCGCGGATCGCGGCCGCGACCTGTTCGGCCGAGCCTTCACCCTGCACCTTGACCGGCCACACCAATACGCGGCGTGGAAAGCGGTCTTCCAGCCGGTGCAGGATGTCGCGGATCACGGCGCCGGTCGGCGAGGTGATCACGCCGATCACTTCCGGCAACCAAGGCAAAAGCTGCTTGCGCGCCTCGTCGAACAATCCTTCGGCGCCGAGCTTCTTCTTGCGCTCTTCCATCAGCGCCATCAGCGCGCCGATGCCGGCGGGCTCGATCGCTTCAATGACGATCTGGTATTTCGACGAGCCGGGGTAGGTGGTGAGCTTGCCGGTGGCGATGACCTCGAGGCCTTCCTGCGGTTTGAAGCGCATCCGTCCGTGGACGCCCTTCCAGATCACCGCCTCGATCTTGGCGCTCTCGTCTTTCAGCGCGAAATAGCAATGTCCTGACGAGTGCGGCCCGCGAAAGCCTGAAATTTCACCGCGCACCCGCACATGGCCAAAGTTGTCTTCGACCGTCCGCTTCAGCGCGGAGGACAGCTCCGAGACGGTGAATTCGGGGGCGTTGAGCAGGGTGTCGGGTGCGGTCATCTAGGGAATCGAATCGGCCATTGGTCTGTACACAAGGTAAGGATTTCGGCTCCCACCGCAAATTGCCATTGTATTGCAGAATACTCTGCATTATAGAGTAACCAGCAAGTTTTGGTGTACCCACGATCGCAAAGATCGATCCTTTACGCCCGAAATGGCTGCGGCGCGGTATCGGGCTGTCATGTGGCTGCTGGACGCCTTATTGCCGCGCCGCTGACGGGGCTCAGGGAGCTATGTCGATAGGAGCGCGCCGCCCCTGATCGGGCGGTTCCAGGGCTGCATCATCGCGCTGGGCTTTCCAGCAACAGGCTCGACGACCGGACGTGGGCGATCATCATTCACGGCTCGGCCGTTCCGAGCCACAACCGGGTGTCCAATGACCGCGGCCTCTGGAATTGCCAGAACTGACCGATGATCGCACTCGACGATGTCATTCACCAGCATCTGCGGCTGCGGATCATGGCTGCGCTGAACGCGCTGCCGTCAGATGCCGGATTTGAATTCTCCAGGCTCAAGAAGCTGACCGGCGCCACTGACGGCAATCTCGGCGCCCATATCGAGACGCTTTCCAAGGCCGGCTATGTTGCCGTCGACAAGGCCTTTGTCGGCAAGAAGCCTCAGACCACGGTCACCGCGACGGCTGCCGGACGGAGCGCCTTTGCACGCCATGTGGCGTCTTTGCAGGAAATCATCGCAGCCTCGGCGCGAGGCAACTAGGGACATCGCCATTCCCTGGCGCGAGCGAAACGAGCGAGCCCGGCCAAAAGGCGCGCGCCGGAACGGACGGCAGACGGATTTATCTTGCGCTTGCGGTGAAATGGAGTTTCGTACGACCGACTGAAGCTCGCATTCCTTTCTACTGGCCATATTCATGAACATCCTCTTGCTCGGTTCCGGCGGTCGCGAACATGCACTGGCGTGGAAGATCGCGGCGTCCCCGCTGCTAACCAGGCTGTGGTGCGCGCCGGGCAATGCCGGCATCGCCCGGGAGGCCGAATGTGTCGCGATCGACATCGCCGACCACGGCGCGGTGATCGATTTCTGCAAGGCCAATGCGGTTGATCTCGTGGTGGTCGGCCCCGAGGCTCCGCTGGCTGCCGGGATCGTCGATGACCTCGACGCGGCCGGGATCAAGGCATTCGGCCCCAGCAAACAGGCAGCGCAGCTCGAGAGCTCGAAGGGATTCACCAAGGACCTCTGCCGCGAGTTCGACATCCCGACCGGTGCCTATCGTCGCTTCAGCAATGCCAATGATGCGCTGGCTTATGTGCGTGCGCACAGCGCGCCAATCGTGGTCAAGGCCGACGGCCTGGCGGCCGGCAAGGGCGTTGTTGTCGCCACCACCTTGCCGCAGGCGGAGGACGCCATCGCCATGATGTTCGACGGCACGTTTGGCGCAGCCGGGGCGGAAGTCGTGATCGAGGAATTCCTGACGGGCCGCGAGATCAGTTTTTTCGCATTCTGCGACGGCGAAACCGCGATTCCGCTGGCATCTGCACAAGACCACAAGCGGGTGCTCGATCATGACGAGGGTCCGAACACCGGCGGCATGGGAGCCTATTCGCCGACCCCGTTCGTGACGCCGGAAATCCATCAGCAAATCATGGCAAGGATCATCCTGCCTACGGTCGCCGGCATGAAAAAGCGCGGCACTCCTTTTCGCGGCGTATTGTATGCTGGCGTGATGTTGACGCCGGACGGACCAAAGCTGTTCGAGTACAATGTCCGCTTCGGCGATCCCGAATGCCAAGTGCTGATGCTGCGGATGATGTCCGACATCGTGCCGGCATTTCTGGCCTCATGTGACGGGCAGTTGAAGAATTTCAATCTGCGCTGGTACAACGAAGCCGCGCTGACGGTGGTGATGGCGGCGAACGGTTATCCCGGCGACTACAAAAAGGGCACGCGGATCGACGGCCTTGATGAAGCTGCCGCGATTGAAGGCGTCGAAATCTTCCACGCTGGCACCGTGTCCCGGGACGGAAAGATCCTCGCTAATGGCGGGCGCGTATTGAATATCTGCGGCTCGGGCAAGACCATCAGCGAGGCGCAGCGCCGCGCCTACCAGGCGGTCGATCGGATCGACTGGCCTGACGGCTTTTGCCGGCGCGACATCGGCGGGCAGGCGGTGGAGCAGGAGGGATCGGGATAGTTTTAAAGCGCCGCGCGACGGACATGATGCTTGCGAAGGCGGGATACCAGCGTGCGGCATCTGTTGTCGCTGCAAGCGTTACTGTTTATCGTCCACCTTGCGCATGATGACCACGATGCGGGTATGAACCATGCCCGATCTTGCCGATCTGTTTCCCGGCTATGAATCCAAATGGATCAGTACCAGCTCGGGACGCATTTTCGCCCGCGTCGGCGGCAACGGCCCGCCGCTGATGTTGCTGCACGGATTCTCCTCGACGCATGTCATGTGGCACAAGGTGGCGCCGCAGTTGGCCGACAAATTCACGCTGATCATCGCCGACCTGCCGGGCTATGGCTGGTCCGACATGCCCGAGAGCGACAAGGATCATATGCCCTACAGCAAGCGCGCGATGGCGCAGACCATGGCGGAAGCCATGGAACAGCTCAGCCATGCGACCAACGTCACGGGTTCGCCGGTCGATTCCGGGCACTTCTTGCCGGAGGAAAATCCGGATGTAACGGCGAGTTTTTTGCGGCAGGGTAGGGGCAGCAATGACGCGTTGGCGACTATCGCCGCTCCCTGAAAAACTGCCGCAGCAGTGTCGCCGCTTCGCTTTCGCCGACCGCCGAATACACCTCGGGCGCATGATGGCAAGTCGGCTGTGCAAAGAACCGCACGCCGGAATCGACCGCGCCGCCCTTGGGATCGGCCGCGCCGTAGTAGAGCCGTCTTATCCGCGCCAACGAGATCGCTCCGGCGCACATCGTGCACGGTTCCAGCGTGACATAGAGGTCGCAATCGATCAGCCGCTCGCTGCCGACCGTTGCGGTGGCCTGCCGGATCGCGAGAATTTCGGCATGCGCGGTCGGATCGCGATCGCTCAGGGTGCGGTTTCCGGCTGTCGCGATCACCTCGTTGCCAAGCACGATCACGCATCCAATCGGTACTTCGCCGGATTTCCGTGCATTTTCGGCTGCTTTCAGCGCCAAATCCATGAAAGAAGGGGCGGTCATGTCTCGTATTGCCCGGATAACTCTGCTAGGAGATGCGGCTTCAACGAAAGTGGATACCGGTTCTGCGTGAGGATGCCGCTCGAATAACGAGCGCGCGCGTTGTCGCCATGCCAATCCGTTCGCATTTCATCTGCATCCGAAGTGAGCCCCTTCATGCCCCGCGACAGCGATAAAAACAACAACTCCCCGCGCGGCCGGCGTGATCGATCTTCTGGCGGCCCGCAGCGTTCGGACGGCCGCAAGGCCCGTATTGGCGCTGCGAGGGGATCTGAAAAAAAATTCGCCAAGCACGGCCTTGCCGATAAGGGCGATCGCAGTGAGCGCAAACTTCATACCGGCAAGCGCGAGGATGGCCGACCACCCCGCGGCGATGTCGGTGACCGTCCGCAACAGTTCAATCGCAACAGCCGCCCTCAGGGCGATCGTCGGAAGCGCAAGGACGACGCTGAGAACGGCGGTCGGCGTAACGAGTTCCGGCCGCGCGAGGATCGGGACGGCGAGAAGCGCACCCGTGCACCACGAGGAGATCGCCCGGACTACCAACGCGACGATCGCCCGGCCTCGCGCTCTGTCGAGAAGAAGTTCGATGACAAGCGGTCGCCACGCGGCGAAGGATTTTGTGGGAAGCGCGAGCGCCCAGACCGTTCCTACAGCGCGCGGTCGCCGCGCGATGGCGATCGGCCGAAGCGGAGCTTCGGTGATGACAAGAAGTTTTCGCGGGGGCAACGCGATGGCGGCCCGAGAGAGCGTAGCGGCGATTGGCGTGATCGCAAGAATGATCGCGGCGATCGAAAGCGTGACTTCGGGAACCGCAAGCGCGACGCCGGGAATCGCGAACGCGCCTTCCGAGACCGCAGCGATGAAAAGCCGTGGCAGCGTCGCGACGATCGCGGCGGGGAGGAACGGTCACGGTTTTCTCGGCCGCGCGAGGATCGCCCGAAATTCGATCGCCCGCGCGAGGCGCGCAATGCCTGGCAGGAGCATCCACGCAGCGAGCGACGATCTTCCGACCGCTTCGCCGATCGGCCGCGCCGCGACAATGAGGACGACAGCAAGGTATTCGCCAAACGCCCGGCGTTCGGGGGACGCGGCGCCTACCGCGAACGCGATCCGGATGAGCGTCGCCCGGCGCGGCCGCCACGCCTCAAGAAATCCGGCGAGCGCATCGCCAAGGTGATGTCGCGGCATGGCCTCGCCTCGCGCCGTGACGCCGAGGAATGGGTCGTGCAGGGCCGCGTTGCCGTCAACGGTCGGGTCATCAACTCGCCCGCGCTCGACGTCACCGTCAACGATGTCATCACGGTCGACGGCAAACCGCTGCCGCCGCGCGAGCGTACGCGGCTGTTCCTCTATCACAAGCCGCGCGGGCTGATGACGACCCATTCCGACCCCGAGGGGCGGCCGACGGTCTTCGATCATCTGCCCGAGGGCTTGCCGCGGCTGATCTCGGTCGGCCGGCTCGATTTCAACACCGAAGGCCTGTTGCTGCTGACCAATGACGGCGGACTCGCGCGTGCGCTGGAATTGCCGGAGACCGGCTGGCTGCGGCGCTATCGGGTGCGCGCCCATGGCGAGATCACCCAGCCTCAGCTCGACGAATTGAAAAAAGGCGTCGAGGTCGATGGCGTCAAATATGGCTCGATCGATGCGACGCTGGAGCGCGACCAGGGCGCCAATGTCTGGCTGGTGTTTGCGATCCGCGAAGGCAAGAACCGCGAGGTGCGCAACGTCATGGCGCATCTCGGCCTCGAGGTGAACCGCCTGATCCGGATTTCCTACGGTCCGTTCCAGCTCGCTGAACTGGCGGAAGGCGCGGTCGAGGAGGTCAAGACGCGTGTCCTGCGCGAGCAGCTCGGCGAAAAGATCGCAACGCTCGCCGGCGCTGATTTCAACCGGCCGATGCCGGCCGAGGCAGAGGCAAATCCTAAGGACGGAGCGGATGATGCGCCGCGCGGCAACAAGCCGTTCCAGCCGGCGGGAAAAAGCGCCTTGATCGCCGACCGCAAGGGCCGCCGCGTGCTGGTGCAGCGCACGGGCAGCGAAGAGGCCCGCGCGCGCAACGAGCTGGAGGCCAATGGCTACGGTCCGCCGCGCCGCCCGCAGCGCGGCTATCACGGCAAGCGCGACCTCAAGCCGCGCGACGAGTAGGGCGATGCCGACGTCTGTGTTCTCTACATTCAACCGTGCCGCAGTCGCACTTCTCCCTCCTCCCTTGCGGGGTCCGAGGCGAGCGAAGCTCGCTCTCGAGGGCGGGGTGGGGGGTGCCACACATCGAGCGTCTGCTTTGCGGACCCCCACCCCCAACCCCTCCCCGCAAGGGCAGGGTTATCGCATTTGGGCAAGGAGGCTGAGTAGGAAGTCGTCGTTCCAGCCGGCATGCTTGATTTTGCGTCGGATTGAGACCTTGTGCGGGTGGGATCGGAGCAGATTGAGTGCCAACTTGCGCAGAATG
>JAGXAJ010000056.1 GCA_018971625.1 Pseudomonadota bacterium | reverse complement strand
TCGCCCGCGAGCGCAAACCGCGCTTATTTCATCGCCCGAAACCTGACGTTTGCGCAAGACCAGCAGCCGTCCAAGACCGAGATGATAAAGCAGGTCATGGATAAATACGGCGCGCCAACCATCGTCGGAGATCAGCACCTCTATTACATTTATCGTGCCGGCAAGATCGTATCCGTGGGCACCAGGTACAAGGAAGTGACGGCACTCGATGCCATCGACCGGCCGCTCGATCCGAGAGCCGCGATCAAGCTCGACGGCGCCAATGGACATGGCAGTTGCGTGGCAGCCGTAAAGCGTTCGCAGGCCAAGGAAAAAACATTGAGCGCGATGCTGGACGAGGCCAAGGCTGCCAATTGTGACGGCACCCTCAGCGTGCAGCTGACGCCGGGCGTGGCGCCGGACCGCGTTGGCAATGCACAATTCACACTGCTGGATTTCAGGCGCATCGTCAGCGCGGCTGCGATCGACGGCGATGCACTTGCTGCGGAAAGCAAAGAGCGAAATCCGATGCCGCAGGGTAACGCGCCAAAATTATAAAGCCAATCGCCAACCGAGCGCCGCATCGCTCGAAACGCCACACGGATCATCGCGCAGGATGTCCTGGCCGAGGCCGAAAGCCAAGACCAAAGGGCCCGCGCCTCAGGCTGCGGCAGGCTGCTCGCCATTGACGAGCCGAAGCGCGGCGCGCTCGGCCTCGCGGGCGTTGCGAAATAGCTGGCCTTCGAGTCGATTAAAGCGGTGGGAAGCAGCGAAGAAACGATAGCCTTCCCGATCCCGGACGACGATGCCCGCCGGCCCGGAACCAACTTCAATGATGTAAGTATCCGGCATAGTACCCGCTCTATTCCTCAGTGCGGGCAAATAACGGAGTGGATCCGGAAAAGGTTCCCAAGAATCGTACACACATCGGTCATCATCCGCGAAAGCGGATGATGACCGATCCGGTGAGAGGCGCGGGAATCTGAAACCAGCGCGTTTTCCGAGCGTGGATACCGGTTCGCGTAAAGAAAACGCGTCAAGACAAGAATCTAGAGCCCCGTTCCGATTCCATCGGAACGGAAAAGACTTTAGGTCGTGATCGGTGCGGCGGCCTGCGGGATCACCTGCGGATGCCCCTGGTCGTCGATGGCGACATAGGTGAAATTGCCGTCGGTGACCAAAATCGGCTGCATCTCCTTGCGGCGCAGCACCCAGGCTTCGAGGTGAACCGTGATCGAGGTCTTGCCGATCCGGACCAGATTGGCATGCACGGAGACCAGATCGCCGACGAAAACGGGCTTTCTGAAATTCATCGCATCGATCGCGACCGTAACGGTGCGACTCTTCGCGGTCTTGGAGGCAAACACCCCGCCGGCGATGTCCATCTGGCTCAGTAGCCAGCCGCCAAAGATGTCGCCGTTCTGGTTGGTGTCGGCCGGCATTGCCAGCGTGCGGGTACAAAGATCGCCGCACGGCTCGGTCTCGGTATTCAGGGGAGCGTGAACGCCTTGCGGATTGGTCATGTCGGAATGCTCGTCGAAGAACCGGACTTCACTCAAAAGTCTCCCAACCGACATCCGGCGTGAACCGGTCGCCGAACTTCACCGCCAGCGCGCGCAGTGTCGCCGCGACGTTTTCCGCGCCGCGACTGCGTGCATAATTCAACGGGCCGCCGCGGAACGGCGCATAGCCGGTGCCGAAGATCATCGCGCCGTCAACCACGTCGGCGTTGTCGACAATGCCCTCGCGCAGGCAGGCTACGCAGACGTTCGACATTGGCAATACGAGCCGGTCGATCATTTCCGCGGTCGGCGCAGCGGCGGCCGTGGCGCCCGAGCCCTTGTCAGCCTTGCCGTCCTTCCAGACATAGAAGCCCTTGCCGGCCTTGCGGCCGAGTTCGCCATTGGCGACCTTGTCGCGCAGCCAAGCCGGCGTCGGTGGCAGGGAATCTCCGAATTTCGAGCGCAGCATATCGCCGACCGCCAGGCAAATATCGAGCCCGACCTGATCGGCCAGTTCGATCGGGCCCATCGGCATGCCGAACTTTTCCGCCGCCGCATCGATGGTAAGCTTGTCGATCTTCTCGTCCAGCATCACCATCGCCTCCAGCATGTAAGGCGTCAGTGCGCGGTTGACGAGAAAACCCGGCGAGCTCTTGACTGGCAGCGGCAACCGGTCGATGGCGCCGACGAACGCCAGCGCCTGCTTGAGCAGTTTCCGGTCGGTGGCGTCATGGCTGACCACTTCGACAAGCTGCAGCCGCGACACCGGATTGAAGAAATGCAGGCCGAGCAGCCGCTCCGGCCGCTGCAGCGTCGCGCGCAAATCCTGCAGTGGAATGCTCGACGTGTTGGTGGCGAGGATCGCGCCTGGCTTCATCTTCGGCTCAAGCCCGGCATAGACCTTTTGCTTGAGCTCGAGCTTTTCCGGCACCGCCTCGATGATCAGGTCGGCGTTGCGCACGCCCTCGCCTTCGAGATCGGGAACCAGACGGTCCATCGCGTCGCGGACGTCAGTGCGCTTGTGGATGATCTTGCCGAACAGGTCTGAAGCGCGCTTGATCGCGCCGGCGATCGGCTCCGGCTTCATGTCGGCGAGCGTGACATGCAGACCCTTGTTGGCGCACCACGCTGCGATGTCGCCACCCATGGCGCCGGCGCCGATCACGTGGACATGGCGTATCTTGTTGCCGGTGCCCGCGAGCTTCTTCATCTGCTCGCGCAGAAAGAACACGCGAATCAGATTTTGCGCGGTCGGCGTCACAATCATTTCGGCGAACGAGGTCTTTTCCGCCTTCAGCATCGCGGCCTTGTCGTCGCCGTGCTTTTCCCAGAGATCAATCAATGCGTAGGGCGCCGGATAATGCTCGTGAGGCGCGGTCTTCTCGGCCTCTGTGCGCATGCGCGAGGCGAGGAAGTTGCGCACCCGGCTGAAATTCAGCACCTTGTTGAGGGGACCGGGCCGAGCGCGTTTCAGACCGCCGAATACCGCGTCCTTGACGGCATTGCGGACATGCCGCTCCTGCGTCACCGCATCGACCAGCCCGAGCGATTTGGCACGACGCGCATCGATGGTGCGGCCGGTCAGCATCAGGGTCATTGCCTGCATCGGATTGACCAGCCGGGTGAATCGCGCGGTGCCGCCCAAACCAGGATGCAGCCCAAGCAATATTTCCGGGAAGCCGAAGCGGGCGTTGTCGATCGCGATGCGCGACTGGCAGGCCAGTGCGATTTCGAGGCCGCCGCCGAGGCAGAAGCCGTGGATCACCGCGACCGTCGGAATCCGCAACGATTCGAGCCGGTCGTTCACCGCATGGGCGCGCGCGATGGCGGCCTCGACCCTGTGCGGATCGTACACGCCGCGAAACTCGTTGACGTCGGCACCGGCGATGAAGCCGGACGGCTTTGCCGAGCGAATCACGATGCCCGCCGGCGGCTGGCTTTCCAGCGCCGCAAGCACCTGTTCGAACTCCACCACCACATCCGACGACAGCGTATTGGCGCTGGCGTCGGCGCGATCGAACAGCAGCCAGACGATACCGTCGCCGTCCCGCCCGAGCTTGAAATTGCGATAGGGTCCGCTTTCGCTGATCCCGGGCCCGAGTTCGAGCGTGCGGTAAGCGAAAACATCCAAGACTTTCGAATCCATGGCGCTCCCTATACCGTTTCGATCAACATCGCGCCGCCCTGCCCGCCGCCGATACATTCGGTGGCGATCCCGCGCCTGGTGCCGAGCCGCTTCATCGCATTGACGAGATGCAGCACGATGCGGTTGCCGCTGCAGCCGACGGGATGGCCAAGGCTGATCGCGCCGCCATCGACATTGAGTTTTTCCGGTTCGATTTCGCCGGCGGCCTCGTCGAGACCGAGGATCTCACGGCAGAACTTCTCGTCCTTCCAGGCGGCAAGGCAGCCGAGCACCTGCGTGGCGAATGCCTCGTTCAACTCCCAGGTCTCGACGTCCTGCAAGGTAAGCCGGTTGCGCTTCAGAAGTTCGGTCGCCGACAATACCGGCCCCAAACCCATGATGCTGGGATCAAGTGCCGACCATTGGCTGTCAAGGATGGCAGCCTTCGGCGTCAGACCGTGCTTGGCAACCGCGTCTTCGGAAGCCAGGATCACCCATGAGGCGCCATCGGTGATCTGCGAGGAGTTGCCGGCGGTGACCTGGCCCCACGGCCGCTCGAACACCGGCTTCAGCTTGGCCAGGGTCTCCGGCGTGGATTCCGGCCGCACGCCGTCGTCATGATCGTAAAATTTGCCGTCGCGCGCGAACGCGGTCTCGACCTCGTTCTTCAGCCAGCCCTGGGACTGCGCATTGGCGAGCCGCCTGTGGCTTTCCGCTGCATAAGTGTCGGACTGCGTACGCGTGATGCCAAACAGGTGTCCGACGACTTCGGCGGTTTGTCCCATGTTGAGTTCGGTGATCGGGTCGGTCAGCCCGCGCTCGAGCCCGATGATCGGCTTGAGATAGCTCGGTCGCACCTTCAGCGCGGCCATGATCTTGGCACCGATGTCCTTGGCGCCGGCAACACCTGCAAACCAGCGCACACCCTGTTGCGGCCACACCAGCGGCGCATAGCTCAACGCCTCGGCGCCGCCGGCGAGAATCAAATCCGAATGACCCTCGCGAATGTAGCGATACGCCGTGTCGATCGATTGCATGCCGGAGCCGCAATTGATCTGCACCGTGAACGCTACCATGGCTTCGCCCATGCCGAGCCGCAATGCGGCGACGCGAGCCGGATTCATTTCGTCGGCGATCACGTTGACGCAGCCGAGAATGACCTGATCGAACGCCGTGGGTGCGAACGGTTGCCGGGCCAGCAACGGCCGTCCGCATTGCACGGCGAGATCGACCGGAGTAAACGGCCCGGGGCCGGAACGCGCCTTCAGGAATGGCGTCCGGCTGCCGTCGACAAGAAAGACCGGCCGCGCCATCAGCTTGCCGCCCTCTTCTCAGCGACCTCCTGGAAAAACTCATGCACGTCGGCGGGTTTGCTGTGAATCGGCGAAATCGCATCCGGCGCGAAGTCGTCGACCTCGATTACCTTTGCGACCGCCTCATGAGCGGCGGCAAGCCTTTCGGCTTCATCCTGGGTGATGACGCCGTTCTTCAACGCCGTCTCCCGGTCGCGCATATGAGCGGCATGCATCTTCTTCACTATATCTTCGGCGCCCGCGACCAGAAGGAATGCCTTCTCCAGCCGCGCGACGCCGCGATCCTCATCGACATGCGAGAGATCCGGCGTCAGGCGGTCGCGCGCCGCAGACGGCTCCAGCACCAGTTGCGCGCATTCATGGGTGACGCGATCCGACGGCCCGAGCCCGCGCGGACCGAGCGGCTGGATCAGGAATTTCAGGATGTAGGCGACGAACTGGTTGGGGAAATTTGCCAGAATTTCTGCAAACCGCAACTCGATGGTCTTGCAGCCATTTTGCATGCACCATTCGAGCAGGACGAAATCGGCCTCCTGATGCCCTTCATGGTGCCAGCGTTTCAGCGCCGCCGACAAAAGATACAGTTCTGACAGGATGTCGCCAAACCGCGCCGACAGCATTTCCTTTCGCTTCAAGGCGCCGCCGAGCGTCAGCAGTGCCATGTCGGCGCAGAGTGCGAACGCCGAGCTATAGCGCGAAAGCTGGCGATAGAATCCGGCCGCTTTGCCTGCAACGCCGACCTTGACAAACATTCCGCCGCTCCAGCTGCGGCCCCACGCCCGTAACGCCGTGATGGCGGTGTGGCGGACATGTTCCCAGAATGTCTTGTCGAACGCATCCAATGCCCTGGCGCTATCGCCCTCATTGATCGCGTTCATTTCATCCAGCAGATAAGGGTGCGCCCGGACAGCGCCCTGCCCGAACACGATCAGATTGCGGGTCAGGATGTTGGCGCCCTCCACCGTGATGCCGACCGGTACCGAGCGATAGAGGTTGCCCATGTAGTTCTGCGGCCCGTCGATCACCGCCTTGCCGCCATGAATGTCCATGGCATCGTCGATCGCGATCCGCATCCGTTCAGTGGCGTGCAGCTTCATGATCCCGGAAATCACCGCGGGATGGCGACCCTCATTGAGGGCGGCGCAGGTCAGCCGCCGCGCCGCATCGAGCAGATAGGCAGTTCCCGCGATACGCGCGAGCGGCTCCTCGATGCCTTCGAACTTGCCGATCGGCACATTGAACTGCTCGCGGATCCGCGCATAGGCACCGGTGGTGCGCGCGGCATAGACCGCGCCTGCCGCCGAGAGCGACGGCAGCGAAATGCCGCGGCCGGCGGCCAACGCCGTCATCAGCATCTTCCAGCCCTGGCCGAGGCGCTCCTGGCCGCCGATGATATAGTCCATCGGGATAAAGACATCGCGACCCCAGTTCGGACCGTTCTGAAACACCTGCATCGCCGGCAGATGACGGTGGCCGATTTCGACGCCGGGCAAATGCGTCGGGATCAGCGCCACGGTGATGCCGAGGTCGGTCTCGCTGCCGACGAGTCGATCGGGATCATATGCCTTGAAGGCGAGACCGAGCAGCGTCGCGACCGGGCCGAGCGTGATGTAGCGCTTGTGCCAGTTGAGGCGCAGACCCAACACCTCGCGGCCGTCGAAGGTACCCTTGCAGATGATGCCCTTGTCAATCATCGAGGCGGCATCGGAGCCGGCTTCCGGGCTGGTCAGGCCGAAGCAGGGAATGTCGCGGCCGTCGGCGAGCCGCGGCAGCCAGCGTTCCTGCTGCTCCCTGGTGCCAAAGCGCATCAGCAGTTCGCCAGGTCCGAGCGAGTTCGGCACCATGACGGTGACGGCGGCGGTCAGCGAGCGCGACGAAATTTTCCGAACCACTTCCGAATGCGCATAGGGCGAGAAGCCCAGGCCGCCATGCGCCTTCGGAATAATCATGCCGAAGAATTTGTTTGCCTTGATGAACTCCCAGACTTCCGGCGGAAGGTCGCGCCATTCCCAGTTGATCTTCCACTCGTCGAGCATCGCGCAGAGTTCATCAACCGGACCGTTGAGAAACGCCTGTTCTCCTGTGGTCAGCGTTGCCGGGGCAAAGGCGAGCAGTTTCGACCAGTCGGGATCGCCCGTAAAGAGATCGGCGTCCCACCAGACGTCACCGGCCTCCAGCGCCTCGCGCTCGGTGTCCGACATTGCCGGCATTACGCGGCGCGCCAAGGAGAAGATTGGCTTGGTGATAAAATCGCGGCGAAAGGAACCCATGGCGACATCCTTATGGCTCAAGACAGTATCGGGCCGTCGTGCGGCCCGAGGCGAGGTATTGGCTGAAAAGGCGGCTTATTTTAGTAGAAAAGCGGGAGAATCACTTAGTTCCAAGCTAAGTAAAGGAATTGGCAACGGCAATACACCATATCCGCTCCGAAAATCCCGTCGAACGCGACTTATGGCCATGCCGTCAGTCCGGCCGGACCATTTCGAACATGTTTTCCGGCCTGATTTCGAAATAATCGCCGCGGCGCCCGGCGCGCATGATCGGCCGGGCGAGCGCGGTCGGGTAAAACGCCGTCCTGGATCATCGCCTTGTCGATATGGACGGCCACGACCTCACCGAGCGTCAGCCAGCCCTGCACCTTGTTGCCGGCCGCGCTCTGCAACTGGACGATCTGCGTCAGCTTACACTCGAACGGCACCGGACTTTCCGCGCCAGGTTGACATTGCCCTTGGCATCGCGGGAGGAGATCCAGCCGATCGTGCGCGGCGCGACAATGGCGTTGAAAGGATCGTGCTTGAGACCATGGCCGTTGATCGGCTCATAATAGTGCAAGTCCTTGGCCGTCACCGAAGCGGCCTGGTCTTTCCTGAAGATTTCGGTCGCTCGCTGCGCACAGCAATGACGAGCCAACGGTCTAATAACTTATGCCCGGATCTGTCGCCTTGCGCGGCGCCAGTCCGGCCAAAACAAAGTCGATCATCTGGTCGATCGAAGGCCCCGGCTTGCTGGCGCATTGCGCGATCATCTGCGGATGGAAAAACCGCATCATCGCGGTACAGGCGCACATCGCTGCCTGTCGCACGTCGTGAACCTCGAATTCGCCCGATGCCGCGCCTTCGGCGATCACGGCGCCGATAGTCTCGGTCACTCGCTGCATATGGGCGATGCAGACGTCCCAGCTCTCTTCCATCGCTACTTCGACCATCTCGTGCAGCTTGGAATCGCCGACATAGCGCTCGCTGTTCATGCGATGGATCGCGCTCATCAATTCGCGCAGCTTGGAGGCGGCAGGAAGGCGCCGCGCCGCGATCGCCTGCGCCGCGTCCTCGACCTCACTCATCAAGCCGCGCGCGACGCCCTTGTGAATCGACTTCTTGGAATCGAAGAAGCGATAGACGTTGGCCGGACTCATCCGCAACAGCTTGGCGATATCGGCCACCGTGGTCTTCTGGTAGCCGATTTCGCGGAACAGGCCCGCCGCCACATCGAGAATGCGTTCTCGCGTGTCGGCTTCGACATTTTCGGACGTCAGCGTCATGGAGGTACCAATGTCCAATTATTCCGCGGCCTCAGCAAGTGGAAATGCGACTCCGGCCCGCCATGATGTTGCGGCGCAAGATCAGGATGCTCGCTCGTACCGCTTTCTTCGACGCTCTTGCATGCCCGAAAGCGCGCAGAGTGCCCGCAGGTACGGCAAGGTCAGCAAGGTTGCAACAAACAAACTGCTGGTGCCGAAAACTCAGTCGGCGAGTTGATCCTGGCGCTTGTGCAGCTTCATCGCCCGGATGAAGAAGCGGATATCGCGATACGGCACATAGGACAGCGCGTGAGTCCAGTATTCGAATACACTTTTGTCGGCGCTTTGGGCATGGTGCAGATCGGCTCGCCGGTAGTCGGGAATCCGGGTCCACAGCACGTGATGAGGCGAGCGCTCGACGACGTTAATGGTGTCGATCTGCACATAGCCGAGATGTTCGACCGCGGCGGTGGTCGCTGGCGGCCCGGCGCCAAACGGCACCGATGTCCGGGAAATATCCAAGCCCATGAAAAAGCCGCGCCAGCCGCAGCAGCGCGGCGAAAAAGCAACGTAGTCCTGGCGTTACTTCATCTTAAACTTGAGGCCACGATTTCAGTGTTTGGTTCGCGCGCCGATGCTTCCCGTAGCCGTATCCGGATCGCAGGCGGCTTTGCCGCGTTCGGCAGCCTGGCACTTGTAGACGCTGCCGGTGAGCCGGTCGATCAGCCACATATCATCCTCGGAGGGACTGTCCATGCCGACGAATCGCGTGCTGACGGTCGTAATCAGTGTCGACAGCAGAATCGCCGTCGCGATCAGGGCCGCACCGAGCAAAATCGGCATCCCGCTTGCCGGGCGATCCGATGCTCCGCCGCGATATCCCTGATAGTCGCTTTGCCTTCTCGGTGACGGAAATCCGACCAAACCCAACCCACTTTCTTCTTTTCTTCTCGTTGAACAACGCTGGTAGACGTTCATCTGGCCGATTTATTGTCAGCACATCGGCGTTCCCGCGACGGCAATGCGACGGCAGCGCCATCACCGCAACGCGAACGGGCAGCCCGATGGCCACCCTGATCGAGATGCCGCTTTTATGTTCGCTTTTCAAAGCAGCAGGAGTCAACGGCGTCCGACAATTCACCCACCATCATGTGGCCGAACAGGACGCCGGGCTACCGCCGCCGGCGAATAGCAAGCGCCACCGCCGAAATCACGGGCATGATGGCTCGCCATCTGGAACCAACCTGGGTCGGGTTGATCTCCGATACGAGCGCCTTCGTGCTCGGATCGTCGCGCACGGCCTGCCGGCATGATCACATTGCGGGCGGCTTGGTTGAACTTCCCGCTAGCCTTTGACGCCGAGCGGCGCTGCACGTTGCGGTGCTGATTCTTGTTGAAGCCAGGCTGGTCTTCGATGTGACGACCGTGAAATCCAGCGAAGAGCAGCGGGTTGTCCGGGGTTCGGCGGAGGTTTCAGTAGCTTTCCAGCCGACATTTTAATGTGATCCGAATCACATTCCTGGATTTGAACCCGGCCTAGGTTCCAAGCATCAAAACAGTATCAGGCGTAACGCGAGGACCGCGACGATGACCAGTTCGCACAGGCTAGCCGTACTCAGGGCGATCACGCTCGGTGCCGCGCTGTCGATGACAGCGGGCATTGCTTTTGCCGGTAGCAATAATGTCTCGGCAGATCAGATCATCACGGCGCTGCAACCGAAGCCGCTGACCCGCAGCCTTTCGGCCGCGCTGCAGGCAGATCCCGCCGCCAAAGCCAAGGAAGCCAGTTTCGTCCAGACCTTGCGTAACCGGAAAACCCGGTCGCTCTCGATGACCGAGCGCGAGGAGATCGCCGACATCGCCGCCACCAAACCGAACATCGATCTCGACATTCAGTTCGACTACAACTCGGCCGAGATCCGCACCGCCTCGATGTCATCGGTACAGGCGCTCGGCCAGGCGCTGAGCAACCCGAACCTGAAGGGCTCGACTTTCATCGTCGCCGGCCATACCGATGCGATCGGCGGCGAAGCCTTCAATCAGGGCCTGTCCGAGCGTCGCGCCGATACGATCAAGAAGTATCTGGTCGACAAATTCGGCATCGCCGGCAGCGATCTCGTCACTGTCGGCTACGGCAAGGACAGGCCAAAGGATCCGAACGCGCCGATGGACCCGATCAATCGCCGCGTTCAGGTTGTCAACTTGGACACCAAGGCCGCATCGAAGTGAACGATTGCGGCCGGCCGCTACCACGGCGGAATGGCGATGCTGGCGTCGACGGTGTCGGCGGCGCTGGTCGCCCGTGCCCCAATCTGCGCGATCACGATGCAAGCGAGCGGCGTGTGGACCAAGGACAAAATCCAGGCCCGCGCCTCAGTTGCCGTCATAGGCCTTTTGCAGTGTGGCGATATCGAGCTTGGTCATCTGCATCATCGCCGCCATGGTTCGTTGCGAGGCGGCGAGATCAGGGCCGCCGAGCAATCCCGGCATGATCGAGGGCGTGATCTGCCAGGATACGCCATAGCGATCCTTCAGCCAGCCGCACTGTCCGGTCTCGCCGCCACCGGCGGAAAGTCCTTCCCACAGCCGATCGACCTCGGCCTGGTCGGCGCAGTCGATCTTGAACGAGATCGCGTGAGTATAGTCGCCTCGCGTACCGCCGTTCAGCGCCATGTATTCCTGACCGGCCAGCGTGAACTGAACCACAAGCACGTTGCCGGCCTTGCCCCCCGGGTAGTCGCTAGGGCTTTTCTGTACCTTGTCGATGCGCGAATCCGGAAGCAGCGAAACATAGAATTTCGCGGCTTCCTCGGCCTCGTCGGCAAACCACAGGCAGGGGGCGATCTTGGACATGGGATTCCTCTCGGTTGATAGCGCTCGCCCCGAGGACGAACGGAACGAGGCTGATCCGACAGCGCGTTTGAGAACTTTTTGAGACGCATTGCCTCATCCTTGTAGCGGTGGCTTCGTCGCGAAGGACCGGCTACTCGTCGGCGAGAGATCCCTACGTCTCAACCGGCGAAGGCCATGGTGAAGAATGCGCGCGACCTCGCGCTGGTTTCGGGAAATTGTTCCCGCGGAAGACGACGAAATCCGCACATGCGAACAGATTCCGAGGCGGAACTTTCGTGACAAGGCGGACTTGTCTTCGCGACTTTTAACCGTTCCAAAAAAAGGAGTGTTTCCATGGGTGCGACAGAAGACAAGATCAAAGGCACGGCCAATGAAGCGATCGGCAAGACCAAGCAAGGTATCGGCGAAGCCACCGGCTCCGACCGCCTGCAGGGCGAAGGCGTGATTCAGGAGCTCAAGGGCAAAGGCCAGAAGGCCGTCGGCGATGCCGAGCAAGCCACCAAAGATGCCGTGAACAACGCGGCCGCCCAGGCGAACAAGAATCTCTGACCGACCAAGAACCACTGACCGACACTGATCAAAGGACTGGCCTCGTGGCCGGTCCTTTCTTTTGTTCGTCTCTTTTATTCGTCTTGCTCGCGATGAGGATCAGGTTCTTCGGCGCGCCATCACATCCGGATTGACGACGTTCTCCGGCTGGCCAGCGGTATGGTGTCGAAATAGTCGTCGAGGACCGAAATCTTCACGACACGCACCTCTCTCGAAAGCTTTGCGACCTTACTCCACGGCCAGCAATTCGACGTCGAATATCAGGGTTGCGTTCGGAGGGATCATGTGGCCGGCGCCGCGGGCGCCGTAGCCGAGCTCGGGCGGAATAATCAAGGTGCGCTTGCCGCCAACCTTCATGGTGGCGACGCCTTCATCCCAGCCGGCAATCACCCGCCGCTTGCCGATCGGAAATCTGAACGGCTGGTTGCGGTCGGCCGAGCTGTCGAACCTATCGCCCTTCTGGCCGTTTTCGTAAAGCCACCCGGTATAGTGCATCACACAAATCTGGCCCGGCTGCGGTGAATCGCCAGTGCCGACTTTGGTATCGATGATTTGCAAGCCTGAAGCTGTGGTCATGGTTTTTCCTGTCTAAGCCAAGACGCCGGACGGCGCCGCGGAAGAAAGCCGATCGCACCGATGATAATCATGGCGAGCAGCGGCAGTTTCCGGAAGATGAGATATCGCATGGTTCAGCGTCTTTAATACCGGAGAGCGCAGCGCAAGTCGCCCACTAAAAAGTCGTTCAATAGCCGAGCGCGCAGCCGTCTTTGCGGGGATCGGAGCCACCGATGAGCGTGCCCTTGTCCCAGTCGATCCAGATCGCCTGGCCGCCGCCGAGCGGCGGGACCACACGGGTGGTTTTGTGCCCGAGCTTCTTCAGGCCTTCGACGATCGCGGGCGGCACGCCGTCTTCCAACTGATAGAGACCTTCATAGTGCAAGCCTCGGGGCATATCGATGGCTTCCTGCACGTCGCAGCCATAGTCGAGCATGTTGGTCAGCACATGGGTCTGCCCGACCGGCTGGTACTGTCCACCCATCACGCCGAACGGCATCACCGCGCGGCCGCCTTTGGTGACAAGGCTCGGAATGATGGTGTGCAGTGGGCGTTTGCCCGGCGCGATGCAATTGGGATGGCCCACCTGCACGCGGAAACCACAGGCCCGGTTCTGCAGCAGGATGCCCGTCTTGTTGGACACGATCGCCGAACCGAAGGCTTGCGCGATCGAGTTGATAAAGGAGCAGGCGTTGCGATCCTTGTCGACGACGGAAATATAAACCGTCGACGGATGCATCGGCGGCGCCACGGTCGGCAGGTCGAGCATCCGGTCGAGCCGGATCTTGTCGCCATGCTCGTCGGCAAAAGCTTTCGACAGGAAGCGCGGCACGTCGACATCGATATGGGCGGGATCGGCGACATATTGTTCGCGCATCATGTAGGCAACGCGCGCGGCCTCAGCCTCCAGGTGGAAACGCTCGACGCTCATCGCCGGGAATTTCGTCAGGTCGAAGCGCGACAGGATATTGAGCATCACCAGCATGGTGATGCCGGGGCCGTTCGGCGGGCATTGCCAGACGTCGTGGTCCTCATACAAGGTGCCGATCGGCGCCGTGGTCTCGGTGGTATGCGCAGCAAAGTCGTCTAGCGTATGCAGCCCGCCGATGCCGCGTAGCGTCTCCACCATATCCTCGGCGATCGCGCCGGTGTAGAACGCGTCGCGGCCGTGCCTGGCGATCGCCCGCAAGGTGTTGCCCAGTTCAGGCTGATGGATCACGTCGCCAGCGACCGCAGGCCTGCCGCCCGGCAGCAGATAGCGCTGGGTATTGATGCCGTTCTTCAACTTTTCGAAGTAGTTCTTCCAGTCAAACGCGATGCGGGGCGCGACGACGTATCCCTCCTCCGCGGCCTTGATCGCGGGTTGCAGCAGGGTGTCGAGCCCGAGCTTGCCGTGATCGCGCAGGATAGTGACCCATGCATCGACCGCGCCGGGAATGCTGACGGCATGTGCCGAGGTCAGCGGGATCGCATGCAGATCGCGCTCGAGGTACCATTGCGGCGTGGCCGCCATCGGCGCCCGGCCGGAGCCGTTATAGGACACGATCTTGCCCTCGCCCCTCGGCTGGATCAGCGCAAAGCAGTCACCGCCTATGCCGGTCGATTGCGGCTCGATCACCCCGAGCAGCGCGCAGGCCGCCACGGCCGCGTCAGCCGCGGTGCCGCCGGCGCGCAGCACTTCGATCGCGGTCAGCGCCGCCAGCGGGTGCGACGTCGCCACCATGCCGTTTTGCGCATGAACCGTCGACCGGCCGGCGAGATGGAAATTCCTCATGTCAAATGGCTCATCTGGGCGTCTGCCGCGCCTCACGGACGCCAATACCAAGCGGGATTTCAGAAGCCTTTTCAGGAGTCTTTTTTGGAATCTTGGCACATTCGGACCGCGCTGGGCAATGCATGCCGCGGAATGACGGCAATGCGGTCCGCGGCTCTGTCGAGCTTTCGCATTCTTTGGCCGCCTGATAAACCGGCGCCATGCCGTACAAGGTCGCCGCTTTCTATCAATTCGCAGCGCTTCCCGATTTTGCAGAATTGCGCGAGCCGCTGCGGACGATTTGCGCTGGCCTGAAGCTGAAGGGCAGCGTGCTGCTGGCCCATGAGGGCATCAACGGCACGCTCGCCGGCGAGCCCGAGGCCATCGGCGATTTCGTCGCCGAATTGCGCGACGGCGTCCTGTTCCACGGCCGGCTCGATCATCTCGAACTGAAATTCTCCCAAGCCACCGCGATGCCGTTTCAGCGCCTGAAGGTCCGGCTGAAAAAGGAGATCGTCACGCTTGGTGATGCCGATGTCGATCCGACCCGGCAGGTGGGCACCTATATCGAGCCGGCGGACTGGAACGCGCTGATCGAAGCACCCGGTATGACCGTGATCGATACCCGCAACACCTTCGAGGTCGCGCTCGGCACTTTCGAAGGCGCCGTCGATCCAGGCCTGAAGAGTTTTGGAGAGTTCAAGGATTTCGCTGCGCGTCATCTCGATCCGGCCAAACATCGGCGCATCGCAATGTTCTGCACCGGCGGTATCCGCTGCGAGAAGGCCAGCGCCTATCTGCTGGCGCGCGGGTTTGCGGAGGTCTATCACCTCAAAGGTGGTATCCTGCGTTATCTCGAAGGCATCCCGGAGGCCAAGAGCCGCTGGCGCGGCGAGTGTTTTGTGTTCGATGAGCGGATCGCGCTCGGGCATGGACTACGCGAGCAATCGAGGGGACATGATTGCGATGAGTGAATTGAAGACGCTCGACGAACGGATCGACTTCCTGGAAACCAAGCTGACGTTTCTGGACGACACCATCGAGACCCTGAACAAGACGATTACCGAGCAATGGCTCAAGATCGAGGCGCTGTCGCGGCAGCTTGCAAGCCTGAATGAGCGCTTGCAGGAAGCCGAATCGCGCGCGCCCGGACCGGCCAACGAGCCTCCACCGCATTACTAGAGCGTTTTCGAGCGAAGTGGATGCCGGTTCGCGTAAAGAAAACGCGTCAAAACAAGAATCTAGGGCGCCCGTTCCGATTCTATCGGAACGGAGGAGTGAATCGATTGTCGGGGCTCAAACCGCAGCGCCCGGCCTCGCCCGAAAACGCTGGCGCTATTGGCCGGTCACAAACCAGATCGTAAGCGCGACGATCACGATTACGACGATACTTCCTATCACGGGCGTGACGCGCTTCGAACTGCCGCTTCGCGGCGAATCGTTTGCAGCGTGATTGAATCGGCGATCTGGTCGAAAACCAAACGCTCTCGCCATGCTCATCCTCCATCGCGATCGAAATTATCGAGACGTCGGAACCGCCCTGTTCCGCTGCTGCGACGCATGGTCGCGCTTACGGTCGTGTTTCGACGGCGAAGGTTGCACCGCGCTGACCGGGTCGGACGCCGGAAAGCTGTCCATCAGGCCGGCCTCAAGCTTCGTGTGGAGGTCGCGATCCGCCGCCGCGGCCTCACGCGGATCGGCGGCATGCCGGTCATGCGCCGCAGGATTGAACTTCTCTGCCATGAAATCCTCCGTCTCCGAATAAACGGCTCCAGAGTAAACGGCGGCATGGTCGGGAAGTTTCCTCCGACGTCAGGGCCGCGCTGAAGAATTTGGTTCCAGCTCGTGAAACTAAACTAGCCGCAAGACTGCACAGTGGAGCCCGGTCCAGCGTCAGGCCGATCGAAGAACATCGCGGACAATTGCTTCAACAGTGCTGAAGCCCGTTCCGATTGCAGCCGGCGGCGGGCGCACAGCAGAGTCTCGATGGGCGGAAGTTCGGGAAGATAGTATTCCCTGGCTCGCACCAGCGAGGGCGGCACCATGCTCGCGGGCATCGCGGTGAAGCCGATGCCGGCTTTGACCGCGGCGAGCTTGGCATGATGGTCGGGACTGCTGAATACGATGTTGTAGGCGATGCCGTATCGCGTCAGGGTGCGCATCATCCAGTCGTCGTCCGGCCAGGTCAGAATTGGTACCGGCGCGCCCGGGCTGAGAACGAAATTCCTGGCGCGGACCCAGACCAGCGGGTCCTTCACCCTGTTGATCACAAGTTGTTCGATTTCGCCTTCGATCGCGGCATTTTCAAAAATACAGGCGATGTCGATATAACCGTCGATAAGACCCTTTCCGATCGGCACCGAGTGGTCGGTATGGATGAAGATATCGGTGAGTGTATCGGTCTGCTGCTGGATGAATTGCTCCACGAGCAGCGTACTCAGGCCCAGTCTCAGTGGCCGGATGCCGTCCGTATTGCCGCCGAGTCGCAATAGCTGATCATTGGCCTCGAGAATCCGTCGCGCCTGCTGCAGCGCGAGCTTTCCCAATTCCGTGGTAGTGGTGCCATTCGCGGTTTTCAAAAACAATGCCCCGCCAACCAGGCTTTGCAGTCGCTTGATCTGCGAACTGATCGCGGGCTGGCTGAGGCCAAGCCGCTCGCCGGCCTTCGACAGGCTTCCGGTTTCGGAAATGGCTACCACCGTCCGCACGATCTCGATCGGGATATTCAGGTGCTGATATCGCCGGTGCATTGACTCCTCCCGGCCCGATTGACTCATAAAGACCTGCAGTTGTCTACTGGTAATAATGCAGCTAGAGGGTAATCGGGTGTCTGATTGATTCCAGCTCCAGGCGCGTCGGTCCCGCTACCAGCGATTGCGACCGCAGCCGATCTCTCTATCAATTGCTTGGCTCCGCCCGCACCGGCGTGTATCAGAAGCGTCGATACGCTTCCCGAGTAACCCGGACCAACACTTGCCCCAGATTTCCTCCGCTAAACCGTTCATCGAAGTGCTCTCCGGACATCGGCAGCCGGTGCCCCCGATCTGGATGATGCGGCAGGCGGGCCGCTACCTGCCCGAATACCGCGAGTTGCGCGCCAAAGCAGGCGGCTTTCTCGATCTGTGCTTCACGCCGGAATACGCCGCCGAAGTCACGCTGCAGCCGATCCGCCGCTTCAACTTCGATGCCGCGATCATCTTCTCCGATATTCTTGTCGTTCCCTATGCGCTCGGCCGCGCGGTATGGTTCGAGGCCGGCGAAGGTCCGCGGCTCGATCCACTCGACACGCCGGAGAAGGTCGCGACGCTGGCATCGACTGCCGATTTCAACAAACTGGAGCCGGTTTATGCGGCGCTGCGCCGGGTGCGAACTGAACTCGATTCGCATATTGCGCTGATCGGCTTTTGCGGCGCACCTTGGACAGTTGCCACCTATATGGTCGCAGGCCAAGGCACGCCCGATCAAGCGCCCGCGCGCATGATGGCCTATCGTCATCCGGAAGCCTTCGCTCGTATCATCGACACACTGGTTGCGAATTCCGTTCAATATTTGCTGGGCCAGCTCAAGGCCGGCGCCGATGCAGTGCAGATTTTCGATACCTGGGCCGGCGTGCTGCCGCCGAGCGAATTCGAACGATGGTCAATCGAGCCGGCGCGGCGCATCGTCGAGGGCGTGCGCAGGGTCGTGCCTGACGCAAAGATCATCGGCTTTCCGCGCGGCGCAGGGGCGCTGCTGCCGGCCTATGTCGGTGCGACCGGCGTCGATGCCGTCAGCATCGACTGGGCGGCGGAGCCGTCCTTTATCCGCGAGAAGGTGCAGAACCGTGTCGCCATTCAGGGCAATCTCGATCCGCTGGCGCTGATCGCCGGCGGCGCCGCGCTTGACCGCGCCATCGACGATGTGCTGGCGAACTACGCCGGCGGCCGGCTGATCTTCAACCTCGGGCATGGCATCCAGCAGGAAACCCCGATCGCCCATGTCGAGCAAATGCTGCAGCGGGTGCGGGCATACAAAGGATGAGGCGGCTGACGAATCGCCGCGCCGTGCGCGTGTGAAACCTGTCGCAACACCGGCCTCAGCATTTGTGGAAGTAGCGATAGGTATCCGGCGCACTCATCCATTTGAAATCGGGCGTCAGCCCGCCGCGCGCATTGATCCATGCCTTGATATCGGAAGCGTAACTCCTCCACAGCAGCGCGGTCATGTCGGGACGGTGCGCCATGTGAAAGCCGAAACGGGCCTCCGGCGTGACGCAAATCCGGGAGCGCGGGATGTGTCCCAACAACACCATGCAGGCCGATTGACAGGGCCCTACGATGCGGACGCTGACGCCGCGGGCCGCATATTGCTGCCAGCGCTGATTGTATATGGCAACGCTGCCGCCATGGTCGTCGGAAACGTCGATGGTTTCGGCAGCCGCGACCGGTGTGGCGAGTGACAGGGCGATCAGCATCAAGCCTGAGAACATCTTTCGCATCGCGATAATCTTGCTGTGAAAGTTGCAGATCACACCGGACGGCTGCGCTCGATGACCGCAGCCGCGCCCCTGGCCAGCAGATCGAACCCGACCGCACGGCCGAGTTCGCGTGGCCGGTCGGCCGGCCCGGAGCGGCTTGCTTCGATGAAGATGCCGCCGTCGAGATCAAGCACGGAGGCGGAGAGCGACATCTGCTGGCCCTCGATGTGCGAATATGCCGCGATCGGCGAATTGCAATGACCGTTTAGCACCCACAGCACCTCGCGTTCGGCATCGGCGCTATGGCGGGCGGCGGCTTCGTCGATCAACGACAATGCCTGTCGGGTCTGCCAATCCGCGCCTGCGCATTCCACCGCGACGATGCCCTGGCCTGCCGCCGGCAGCATTTCCGCAGTCGGAAATTCATAGGCAATGCGTTCCGAGAGGCCGACGCGATCGAGTCCGGAGCGCGCCATGATCAGCGCATCCGCCGGCCCGACTGTGTTGCCATCGGGCAGCCGCTGCATTTCCAGGCCATCCAGCTTGCGTATGCGGGTATCGGCGGCGCCGCGATAATGAATCACCTCGGCACCAGGAAACAGCCGCCGCGCATAGGCCGCTCGGCGCACAGCGTTGGTGCCGATCTTGAAGCCTTTGCCGTTCGCGCGCCTGAGATCGTCGATCGAGACACCCTTGCGCAGCACCAGCACGTCTTCAGCCGGATCGCGCTTGAGCGTGGCGCCGATCACAAGCCCAGGGGTATCCTCGTTGCCAGGCATGTCTTTGAGCGAATGCATCGCGGCGTGCAATTCGCCCTTGAGCACGGCGCGGCGGATTTCGGCGACGAAGGCGCCGCCCTTGCCGCCGTGGGGCAACAGCTTGCCGACCTGGTCGGAATCACCCGTGGTTTCGAACTTGACGATCTCGACATCGATATCGGGGGCAGCCGCGATCAAACGGCGGGCAATTTCCTCGGTTTGCGCCAGCGCCATGACGCTCTTGCGCGTCCCGATCCGCAGGCGAATTGCCATCACTCACACTCCATTCGATTGCCGCGACAAACGCGGCCGATCCGCGGCGACAGGATAAAACCAGCTTGCACGGGAAGCAAACGCATAAGCCCGAACGCCCACCGCCTACCCGTGCATCCTGATCCCGTTCGGCGATGATACAGTCATATTTGGCCGTGTCCGAGAAAGCGTGGTGGCGCGCGAGAAGAAGCATCACCACGCATATCCCGGATTTTCTTTTCGATGATATCCCCGCGAGACGAGCGGCCTGGGAATAAGGAGCGTTATAACGCGACATCGGCTTCCATCGGCTGCAAACCGAGCCGCCGGAACAGCTCCATATCCTTATCCTCTTCGGGGTTGCCCGCCGTCAACAAAGTATCGCCGACGAAGATCGAATTCGCGCCGGCGAAGAAACACAGGGCCTGCATCTCGTCGGTCATCGCGGTGCGGCCGGCCGACAGCCGCACCACCGATCGCGGCATCATGATTCTGGCAAGCGCCACGATGCGCACGAAATCGAGCGGCGCGATCGGCTCGGCCTCGGCGAGCGGCGTGCCGGGGATCGGGATCAGCATATTGATCGGCACGCTCTCGGGATGTTCCGGGAGATTGGCCAGCGTCGTCAGCATCGCGATGCGGTCATCGGCTTCTTCGCCCATGCCGACGATGCCCCCGCAGCAGACCTTGATGCCGGCGGCGCGAACGTTCTCAAGCGTCTCGAGCCGGTCGGCGAAATTCCGCGTGGTGATGATCTCGCCGTAATAGCGCTCCGAGGTATCGATGTTGTGGTTGTAGTAGTCGAGGCCGGCATGGCTTAATTGCTCGGACTGCGCGCGATCCAGCATGCCCAGCGTCATGCAGGTTTCCATGCCGAGCGCCTTGACGCCCTTTACCATCGCAACGACCGCTTCCATGTCGCGCGGCTTTGGATTTCGCCATGCCGCGCCCATGCAGTAGCGCGTTGCGCCTGCGTCGCGGGCCTTGCGAGCCTCCGCGATGACGTGCTCGACTTCCATCAGCTTGGAGGCGGTAAGGCCGGATTCGTGATGCACGGACTGGCTGCAATAGGCGCAATCCTCCGGGCATCCGCCGGTCTTGATACTCAGGAGGCGGCTCAATTGAACCCGATTTGGATCGAAATGCGCGCGATGAATGGTTTGCGCCTTGAACAAAAGGTCATTGAACGGCAGGGCGTACAACGCCGAGGCCTCCGCCACCGTCCAATCCCTGCGAAGTCCCGGGGGAATAGAGGGTGACTTTCCCTCACCGGTGGTCGCGTGGCTTGTGGCAGGCGTCATGATCTCTCCGGATGGCGGTTTTCGCCGGCCGAACCTCTAGCCCGCGCAGCGCAAAGTCAAGCGCTGCGGAGCCATGTCGCCGTCAGGAAAGCCTTGATGAAGTGAGCGGCCCGAGGTTGTCACCCATGTCTTAGGTACGTTCCGTTACCTATGTGTCCGGGTTGGACAACACTGCGATTGGTAGCGAGAGAGGGACTCGAACCCCCGACCCCAGGATTATGATTCCCGTGCTCTAACCAGCTGAGCTACCTCGCCACGCTTCGCCGTCACGATCCTTTATATCGCAAGCGCGAACGCGCGGCATATAAGAAATCGCTCAAGGGCATGTCAAGCAAACCCGAGCCGCCAGCCGAGCCTTCGAGGCCAGTGGCTATTTGGGCCGAATGTTGGGATCGCCGCCCGGACTGCCGGGTGGCGGGATCACCGGCGTGTTGCCGGTGTCGGGGGTGGGTGCGCGCATCTCGGGATCGACGCCCGAAGGCGGGCATAGCACCCCGTCCGATTTCGCCAGCTTGTCGCCCAATGGCGCCTGACCGGTGGTGGCATCGTTCGGCGTGATATTGCCTTGCGGCGTCGTTCGCGTCGGTGCGCAACCGGCAGCGTGGTCGGGCGCCGGCGGTGCGGTCCGCGCTGGAGGGGTCGCCGGCGTCGGCGGCGCCTGTGCTGCGGCCGTACCGGATGCCGCGATCAGCACACATGACAGAAAGAGTACGGATTTCATCTGCATGCGGAGCAACGACTTGCGAGCGCGAATGTTCCGGGGGCGAAAGCCGCTTTAACCTTGCCGAAAGCGGTTCCCGGGCAACGTCGCGCCGTGGGTCGAATCCTTCAGGATTTGCGGTAGCGGATCAGTGAGAAATGTCCCATCGGCGGCATCGGGCGCCGCTCGGTCAGGCTGACGCCGCCATGTCTTGCCGCCCAATCGGCCAGCCGCGCCCACGGGAATTCCGGTCGCCAGCCGAGCCGCCGCGCCAATGGGGCAAACGCCAGTTCGAACAAACGGCGCGGGCCATTTTCGGCACCGATGTGGTTGACCAGGATGAGTTCGCCACCGGGCTTCAGTACCCGGATGAAATCATCCAGCGTGCGCTCCGGATCGGGTACCGCGGTGATGACGTATTGCGCCACCACGGCGTCGAAAAAACGGTCGGGAAATGCGAGGTTCTTCGCATCCATCACCGCAAGCGTCTCGACATTGGAAAGGCGGAGCGCCTTCACGCGCTGCTGCGCCTTGCGCAACATCGGTTCGGAAATATCGACCCCGCACAATCGGGTGGTCGGTGAATAATCCGAAAGTGACAATCCGGTGCCAACGCCGACATCGAGGATCCGACCGCCGATCTTGTCGGCTTCTGCGATGGTCGATTGGCGGCCGTGGTCGAACACTTTGCCGAACACGAGATCATAGACCGGCGCCCAGCGCCCATAAGCCTTTGCGACCCCCGCGCGGTCGATGTCCCCAGCCATGCCCTCAAGCCTTGAAATAAATTCTTATCCGCGCACCGCCTCGATCAGCGGCTGCATCGCGGCTTTCGCCGTTGCGCCGCTCGCGGTAGCGCTCTGGATGAACCCGCCGCCGAGCACGCGCGCTTGCCCTGAAGGCGCATCGTAGAAAGCGCAGGCCTGACCGGGGGAAACCCCCTCTTCGCCCGCGACCAGTTCGACTTCATAACCGCCCTCGGCAGCGCGCAACCATGCCGGCTGCGGTGCACGGGTCGACCGCACCCGCACAAAAATCTCGAGCCCGTTGCCGACCGCGCGATCCAGCGGACCGTCGCCGATCCAGTTGACGTCGCGCAGCACAATGTGATCCATCCGCAGGGCCTCGCGCGGTCCTACCACGATGCGGCGACTTGCGGCGTCGAGCTTGACAACATAAAGCGGCGCGCTTGCGGCAATGCCCAGACCCTTGCGCTGTCCGACGGTAAAATGGACGATGCCCCGATGCCGGCCGATAACATGCCCGTCGAGGTCGACGATGTCGCCAGGATCGATTGCGTCCGGCCGCAACTGTCCGATAACGTCGGTGTAGCGGCCGGTGGGCACAAAACAGATGTCCTGGCTGTCCTGCTTGTCCGCAACATCGAGACCGAAGCGCCGCGCCAGTTCGCGGGTCTGTGCCTTGGTCATATCGCCGAGCGGAAAGCGCAGATAATCGAGTTGTTCGCGGGTGGTCGCGAACAGGAAGTAGCTCTGGTCGCGATCGGCATCGGCCGCGCATACCAGCGCGCGCGATCCGTCAGGCATGCGTCGCGAGGCGACATAATGCCCGGTCGCCAGCGTGGAAGCGCCAAGTTCGCGCGCGGTCTTGAGCAGATCGCGAAACTTGATCGAACGGTTGCACTCGATGCAGGGTACCGGCGTTTCGCCGGAAGCGTAGCTGTCAGCGAAATTGTCGATCACCGACTCGCGAAAGCGGCTCTCGTAGTCCAGCACGTAATGCGGGATGCCGATCCGCTCGGCGACGTTGCGAGCGTCGTGAATATCCTGTCCGGCGCAGCAGGCGCCCTTGCGGTGGGTGGCTGCGCCATGATCATAGAGCTGCAACGTGATGCCTATGACGTCGTAGCCTTCCGACTTCAACAGCGCCGCCGTGACCGAGGAATCGACGCCGCCGGACATCGCAACCACGATCTTGGTGTCCTGCGGACGGCCTTCGATATCCAAACTGTTGCGCATGGTTCCGGTCATCGATGCGGTCGCGGCAGCATCGAACCCGTCGCGACCAGAAGGGTGCCTTGCACCTGTCCCGGATACGCGAGATCGCGGTGGCGGAACGGTTGAAAAGCCGTCCCTTTAATATAGGCCGCATTCCCGTCAGGCAATCACGGCGGCTGGGTTTCAGACATCCTAAACGGCAAATCTTGCCGGGGGGCAGAAAAGGAAGTCCTCGGGGCTTTCCGAATTTTGACCAGGATGAGAATAAGTAGCTGAAACATATAGGTATTTTAGATGCCAACGGCTGGCCCGGTCCTTGCTGATCTCTCACCAGGATTTATCCCGAGAGGCCGTCCGTGCATAGCGTCACGTCAGAAACAGCAACCAACATGTCTTTTCAGGGCGCGCCACCGAAATTGACACGATCGGCACCCGACTCATCACAAGGGAGCGATATTTTCGCCAATCTCATCGGCAACAATGCCGCCGCCGAGGCCAACAACGCGCTGCCGTTACCCCCGCCGCCGTCGCAGAGCCAATCGGCACCCCCACCGCGCGGATCCAACAACCCTTCGGCTGCTGATAACAACGATAACAATCAGCCGGGCGCGCCACCCGCCAACAACAGTTCGGATAATCAGGGACCACCGGCCGCATCGTCGTCCGACGCCAACAACGCCACCAGCAACGACACGCCGGCCCGTTCCCGATCGAAATCCTCTTCGTCGAAGACCGATAGCTCGACGTCGAGTTCCGGTTCCGGCGACGCCTTGGCCACCGATTCCACCACGGCTGTGGTCCCGACCCAGCAAGGCGGCGCCCCCGTCGCGGTGCTGATCCCCGTTACTGTTGCGATAACGCCGACACCCGCTTCTGCCACGCCAACCGGCGGCACGGCGCCGCTCGCGATCGCCGCCGCCGCGCTTGCGGCCAGTCAGTCGGCGACAGCGCCGGCTGTGACACCGCCAACTGTGGCGCCACCAGTTTTGCCACCGCAGGCGCAGGCCACGATCGCCGCCGCCGCAACGGCTGTAACGACAGCCTCAACGCCACACGCCCCAACCGAGGCTGTATCGACGACGAAGTCCATCGCAGCCGACACGGCTGCGAATCGGCCGGCAACCCAGACCGGCATCGCCGCGACCGCCGACGCAACGGCGGCTGCAGTGGTCGCCAGCACAGTGCCTGCCGCGAAAGCGCCGGTCACCAAGACAGCAACACAAACTGACAGCAAGACGTCCGATAATTCGGACGCCTCAACCCAGGCCAGTCCGACCACAACTGCCACGCCGCCGCCCGTCACCGCAGCAAAACAAGCTGCTGCCGACAGCACCGCTGGCGCGGCGAATGCCGACAGTTCCCCCGGTTCGCCGGCAACGCCGGCGGCGACCGTGCCGACGCATGATCACCCCGCGACAACGACGACCGAGCATCCGGTCTCGGCTCCCGCTGACGGCAATGTGCCGCCACCGGGGACCTTTTCGACACAACTTCCTATCGCAACAACCACTCTTGCTCCCGCAGGACCTATGACCGCCATGGCAGCGACCAGCGCGGCAGTGCCATTGGGCGGGCTCGCCGTCGAGATCGCGGCATCGGCCAAGAACGGCAAGAGCAATTTCGAGATCCGGCTCGATCCGGCCGATCTCGGCCGCATCGACGTTCGCATCAGTGTCGACAGCAGCGGGCAGATGACATCACATTTGATGGTCGAAAAGCCTGAAACGCTGTCCATGCTGCGACAGGACGCTCCGCAATTGCAGCAGGCCCTTAACGACGCCGGATTCAAGACCGGCGATAGCGGGCTGCAGTTCAGCCTGCGCGACCAGTCTTTTTCCGGCCAGAACAGCGGCAACGATACCAACCGCAACGCGCAGCGGTTGATCGTCAGCCCAGAAGATACCGTCGCTGCTGCACCTGCGGGACGAACATACGGCCGGATGCTTGGATCGAGCAGCGGCGTAGACATCAGCGTTTGAGGAGACGGTCATGACCACTACCGCAACAGCGGCAAACACAGCCTCGCCGATCGTTTCGGGCACGACGCCGCTGCCGGCTGGCTCATCGTCGACGTCTACGGCGGCGGCGACCAATTCGCTGGCGTCGCAACAAATCGCGGGCAACTTCCAGAGCTTCCTGCAGTTGTTGACCACGCAGCTGCAGAACCAGAACCCTCTCGATCCCTTGGACACCAACCAGTTCACCCAGCAACTGGTCGAATTCGCCGGCGTCCAGCAGCAGCTCAACACCAACGATTCGCTCGCGACATTGGTCTCCCTGCAGCAGGCTACGCAATCGACCCAGGCGCTAGGCTTCGTCGGCAAGACCGCAGTGGTCTCCGGCAGCACCGCTGCGCTGACCAACAGCACGGCAACATGGCAGCTCAGTGTTCCCACCGCTTCTACTGTCAACGTCACCATTGCCAACAGCACCGGCCAGACCGTGTTCACCGGTAGCTACAGCGCCTCTGCCGGCAACAACCAGCCGTTCCAATGGAACGGCCAGGGCAACGACGGCACCCAGTGGCCCGACGGCAATTACACTCTCACTGCAACCGCCAAGGACGCTGGCGGCAATACGGTAGGGATCACGACCGCGATCGAGGGCACGGTCAATTCGGTCGATCTCACCAAATCCCCGCCTTTAGTGTCGATCGGCGGCCAGACCTACACGGTCAGCCAGATCCAGAGCATCGTGAACTGACAAAAAAGTACTATCGCCGCCTCGCCATCGCCGGCTCCCCGGGCCTGCCCCACCCTTTAGATCGACGATCCGGGCGTCAGAAACCGCGCCCGGGTGCCTGTCGTCACGGCATTTTCAAGGAGATTCGCATTGAAGCCTTGGGCTTAGGCAAATTTTAAGTCGGAACAGGTAGGCTGTTCTGGTGAGTTCAGTGGTTGAGAGTTTGTGAGTACGCCATGACAGAACCCCATCGCCCGAGGGTAAAATATGTCATCGGGCCTGACGGCAGTCCGTTAACGATTGCGGATTTGCCTGCGCCCGGGACCAAACGGTGGGTTATTCGCCGTAAAGCCGAAGTTGTTGCCGCCGTTCGTGGCGGTCTGCTCTCCCTTGAGGAAGCCTGCAGCCGTTACACGCTGACGGTCGATGAATTCCTGTCCTGGCAGTTCTCTATCGATCAACACGGCCTTGCCGGCTTGCGCACCACCCGCATCCAGCAATATCGCCAATAAGCCCCTCAAATCTTTCTAATTTGATGAAGATCGGCCTCGTTCTGCGAGGCCGATCTTTTTCATTTTGGCGGTTTCGTAGCGGCTCTTAACCTTCGTTAACCATATGGAAACCATCCCATAGGCAATAATTGCCGACCTCGGCGTCTGGCGCCGAATCTCGGGGGCGGTTGGTTTTGCAGAGTCTGTTGAGCTTTCTGAAAGGCCTGGGCGCTTCGCGGCTGATGGCGATGTTCGCGGTGACCGCCGCGCTGATCGGCTTTTTCGCCTTTGTCATCATTCGCGTCACCACCCCGCAGATGACCACCCTGTTTACCGATCTTTCCCTTGAAGATTCCTCCGCCATTATCAAGGACCTGGAGCGCCAGGCGATCCCCTACGAGCTACGCAACGACGGCGCCGTGATCATGGTGCCCAAGGACAAGGTCACGCGGCTGCGCATGAAGCTCGCCGAAGGCGGCCTGCCCAAGGGCGGCGGCGTCGGCTACGAGATCTTCGACAAGTCCGACGCGCTCGGCACCACCAGTTTCGTCCAGAACATCAATCATCTGCGGGCGCTGGAGGGCGAACTCGCCCGCACCATCCGCGCCATCGACAAGATTCAGGCCGCCCGAGTCCATCTGGTGCTGCCCGAAAAGCCGCTGTTCTCCCGCGAGACTCCCGAACCGTCGGCCTCGATCGTGGTGCGCGTGCGCGGCGCGCTCGAACCGCAGCAGATCCGAGCGATCCGCCATTTGGTCGCCTCCGCAGTCAACGGCCTGAAACCGCAACGGGTGTCGATCGTCGACGAGGCCGGCCAGCTTTTGGCCGATGGCGAAGAAGGCGACAACGAGAACATCGTCGGCGACGAGCGCCGCGCCGCGTTCGAAAAACGAATGCGCAACGAGGTCGAGGCGATCGTGTCCTCGGTGGTCGGCGCCGGTCGCGCCCGCGTCCAGCTCTCCGCCGATTTCGACTACAACAAGATCACCCAGACTTCGGACAAATTCGATCCGGAAGGCCGGGTACTGCGCTCGAGCCAGACCCGCGAGGAATCCTCCTCCACCGCCGACAATAACGGCCAGGTCACCGTCAACAACGAACTGCCCGGCAACCAGCGGCCGGACGGGGCGTCGAGCGCCAAGGACCAGAGCAAGAAGACCGAAGAAACCAACAACTACGAGATTTCCCACACCACCAAGACTGAAGTGACCGAAGCCGGACGGGTCAACCGTATCTCGGTCGCGGTGCTGGTCGACGGCATCTACACCAAGGGCGAAAAAGGCGAGATGGTCTACAAGGAGCGCAGCAAGGAGGAGTTGGACCGCATCGCAACGCTCGTCCGTTCGGCGATCGGCTTCGACCAGAAGCGCGGTGATCAGGTCGAGGTCGTCAACCTCAAATTCGCCGAAGCCCCCGCAGTGGCCCCGATCAACGAGCCGATCGGCCTGTTCGGCATGCTGCAGTTCACCAAGGACGACGTGATGTATTTCATCGAGCTCGGCATGATGATGCTGCTCAGCCTGGTGGTGCTGTTCATGGTGATCCGGCCGCTGGTCAGGCGCATCCTGGCCGCCGAAGTGATCCCCGCGCTGACCGGCGACGATGCAGTGCCGGCATTGACCGAAGCCGCGGGCGCTCAGAACGTGGTGCCCGCCGGTCCCAACATGATCGACGTCGCCCAGGTGCAGGGCCAGGTTCATGCGCAGACGGTCCATCGCGTCGGCGAACTGGCCGAGCGCAACCCGAACGAAACCGCCAACATCGTGCGTCAGTGGCTCACGGAATCGGCAGCGTGATCTGACATGGCCCTTCCCGCTCCCAGCAACAACGCCAACGACATCAGCTCGGTGATCGCCACACTGGCGAGCCGTCAGGGCAACCGTCCGAAAGGGCCGCCGCTGACCGGTCCGAAACGCGCCGCGATCCTGATGCTGGCGCTCGGCGAACAATATGGCGGCAAAGTGTGGTCGCTGCTCGACGACGATGAAGTGCGCGAGCTGTCGATCGTGATGTCGACGCTCGGCACCGTCGAAGCCGAAGTGGTGGAAGAACTGCTGCTCGAATTCGTCTCGCGGATGTCCGCCTCCGGCGCGCTGATGGGAACGTTCGATGGCACCGAGCGGCTGCTGCAGCAATATCTGCCGCCTGACCGCGTCAACGGCATCATGGACGAGATTCGCGGCCCCGCAGGGCGCAACATGTGGGAGAAGCTTTCCAACGTGCAGGAAGAGGTACTCGCCAATTATCTCAAGAATGAATATCCGCAGACCATCGCGGTGGTGCTGTCGAAGCTGAAGCCCGAACACGCCGCGCGCGTGCTCGCGATCCTGCCCGAGGACATGGCGCTCGACGTGGTCAACCGCATGCTGCGGATGGAGGCGGTGCAGAAGGAAGTGATCGAGCGGATCGAGCAGACGCTGCGCACCGAATTCATGTCGAACCTGTCGCAGACCCGCCGCCGCGACGCCCACGAGGTGATGGCGGAAATCTTCAACAATTTCGACCGTCAGACCGAGACCCGCTTCATCACCTCGCTGGAAGAGGACAACCGCGAATCCGCCGAACGCATCAAGGCGCTGATGTTCACCTTCGACGACCTCGTGAAACTCGATGCCGGCTCGGCGCAAACCCTGATGCGCCACGTCGACAAGGACAAGCTCGGCGTCGCGCTGAAGAGCGCCAACGAGGAGGTGCGCGGCTTCTTCCTCGGCAACATGTCCTCGCGCGCCGCCAAGATGCTGCTCGACGACATGGCGGCGATGGGACCGGTCCGGCTGCGCGACGTCGACGAGGCGCAGGCGCTGCTGGTCAACCTCGCCAAGGACCTCGCCGCAAAGGGCGAAATCATGCTGAGCAAGAGCCGCGCCGACGACGAGCTGGTGTACTGATGGCCGCCCCCGCGAAATTCCTGTTCGACATGGACTTCTCGGCGCCGGACAAGACGCGCGAACGTCCGCCCACGCCGGCCGAGGTCGCGCAGAAGATTGCCAATGCCGAAGCGAAAGCCTATCGCAACGGCTTCGATGCCGCCCAGCGCGAGGCCAAGGCGGAAAGCGACCGCCGCGCCGCGCTGGCGCTGGAAGAGATCGGCATCGCCATCAAGGGCATCGCCTCGCGGTTCGCGGGCATCGCGACCCGGATGGAAACCGAGGCCGTCGACGTCGCGGTCTCGGTCGCGCGCAAGCTGTGCAGCGAATTGATCGCCGCCGAACCGCTCGGCGAGATCACCGCTTTGGTCAAGAATTGCTTCTCGCACCTGGTCTCGACGCCGCATCTGGTGGTCCGGATCAACGATCAGCTTTACGAGAACGCGCGCGAGCGGATCGAGAAGCTGTCGAGACAGAGCGGCTTCGAGGGCCGCCTGGTGATCCTGGCCGAGCCTTCGATCGCGACCGGCGACTGCAAGATCGAATGGGCCGATGGCGGCGTCGTGCTGGAACGCGCGGCGATCGAAACGAAAATCAACGAACTCGTCGGGCGCTATATGGCGTCCCGCGGGCAGGCCTGAACGAAGGCCATGAGGGCTAGACCATGAGCGACACCGACGGACAAGTCCCGCTGCCGGATCTCAATTCCGCCGACACGCCGGCGATTGACGACGTGGGGTATAACGAAGACGAGCAAACAGCGCGCATTGCCGCCGACCTCGAGGCGGTATTCGACGTGCCGGTGCAGGTTTCGGCCGTGCTCGGCCGCTCCAAGATGGATGTCGGCGAGCTGCTCAAGCTCGGACCCGGCACCGTGTTGGAGCTCGACCGCCGGGTCGGTGAATCCATCGATATTTACGTCAACAACCGGCTGGTGGCCCGCGGTGAGGTGGTGCTGGTCGAAGACAAGCTCGGCGTCACCATGACGGAAATCATCAAGGCGGAACGCAGCTAGCGATTTTAGCGATATGGCGCCCGAACAGCGCCCACAGACGAACAGGAGATGACCATGCGGCTTCTTATCGTTGGCACATTGAAGGGCCAGCTCACGACGGCCACCAAGATCGCCATGGAAAACGGCGCTTCCGTCACGCATGCAGAGGACCACGAACAGGCGATGCGGGTGCTGCGCGGCGGCAAGGGCGCCGACCTCCTACTGGTGGACGTCGCGCTCGACATCCGCGACCTGGTGATGCGGCTCGAGGCCGAACACATCCACGTGCCGATCGTGGCCTGCGGCATCTCCTCTGACGCCCGCGCCGCGGTCGCCGCGATCCATGCCGGCGCCAAGGAATACATCCCGCTGCCGCCGGATCCGGAACTGATCGCCGCCGTGCTCGCCGCGGTCGCCAA
>JAGXAJ010000123.1 GCA_018971625.1 Pseudomonadota bacterium | reverse complement strand
GATATAGGCGCGGTCGGTGAGGCCAAGCGTTTCCCGCACATTGTGGTCGGTGATCAGGACGCCGATGCCACGGTTGGTGAGATGGCGCACCAGGTCCTGAATGTCGCCGACCGCGATCGGATCAATGCCGGCGAACGGTTCGTCGAGCAGCATGTAGTTGGGGCGGGTTGCCAGCGCGCGCGCGATCTCGACGCGACGCCGTTCACCGCCGGAGAGCGCAATCGACGGTGTTTTTCGCAAGCGCGTGATGTTGAATTCGTCCAGCAGCGAATCGAGTTCCATCTCGCGTTTTTTCTTGGAGGGTTCGACGACTTCCAGCACCGCACGGATGTTCTGCTCCACCGACAGGCCGCGAAAGATCGAAGCTTCCTGCGGCAAATAACCAATGCCGAGCCGTGCACGCTGATACATCGGCAGCTTGGTCACATCGTGGCCATCGAGCTCGATAATGCCGCGATCGGCCGGGATCAGGCCGGTAATCATGTAGAACACGGTGGTCTTGCCGGCGCCGTTTGGCCCCAGCAGGCCGACCGCCTCGCCGCGCCGCACATAGATACTGACGCCGCGCACCACTTGGCGCTTGCCAAAGCTCTTCTCCACACTATGCACCGCCAGGTAGCCGGCCCGTGTCGCCAGCCGTGGGGCGCCGGCTGCCCCATTGGTTTTGGCTTTGGGGCGAGGGCGTGGCTTTTCGGTAGGAGCAGGGGCGGGGGTATGAGGTTCGCTACGTGGCAGTTCGGCGCGCGGCACCGGCGTGTCGCGAGCGATCGGCGGCGCATCTCGCACCGGGCTGGTCAGCAATTTGCCGAAGGAATCGCCGAGCGCGGTGATGTCGTCGCGCGCGCGCGCAAATCCTGGCGTTGTGCGCTTGGCCGAGCGTCGACGGAACATGCCCAGTAAATCCACCATCGCCGCCTTGCTTAGCCTTTCACGACGTCCCGCGATCTGGCCACAGGTTTCCGATTCGCGAGCGAATCATGAAGGAAGCGGTGCCCGTTGCCCAGCGGGACACCCTGATTACGAGCGTCTACCCCACAGCCGGGCCGGCCCCGTAAATACAGGCTCAGGCCGGCCGCTTCAACCCGCGCCCCCAGCGGATGTCAAACAAGTGATTGATATTATTTCGATTTATTTCGATGCGCCGGGTCGAGGGCAGGTTCCGTAACCTCTCATGCGCTATTTCGGCCTGCTGGAACCGCCGGATGCTGACGCTGCGCCGGGCATAGCCCCGGGCAGAATCACGGGACTGCCCTGGCCCGACGATTGGAACAGGCCCTGCACGCGCCCGCTGTTCGATTCAACCCGCGACACGCCGGTGGTCATGTCCACCATCAACCGGTCGCCGCGCAGTACGTTCTTGCCCTGAGTCAAAATCACCCCGCCCAGCATGGTAATGAGATTGGTCTTGGTGTCGAACACGGCGGTTTCTCCGGTCACGACCTGATCCTTTTGCGTCACCACGACATGGCCTCTCGCCTCCAACCGCTTGATCGAGGAAGCCCCGTCGGGACCGGGGCTGGCCGCCGGGATCGGCGCGTCCTTTGCCGGCGCGGCAGCCTGAATGCCAGTGGCAGGCGTGCCGGATGCAGGTGCGCTGTTTGATTCGTAGAACACCACAAGCGTCTTCGACGTCATGGTGGTGTCGCCCTGGACTACCTTCACATTGCCGGAGAATGTCGCTTCCTTTTTCTTGTCGCGCATCTCAAGTGTCGCGGCCTCGATCTGGATCGGCTGGTCGCGATTCTGGGAAAAGCCCTGCATGGCGTTGGGCACGCCTTGCACCGAACTCTGCGAACGCGCATCGCTGGCCGCGAGCGTCGCCAGCGCGATGGTCAATCCGCAGATCCCGCTTGCGATTCGCCTCACTCTGTTGTTGCGCGGAAAAAGTATCGTCATGACGATCATTTCGGGTTAGCGCTCTTGCCGGGCGAATGCCGCGTCGCGGCGGGGGCAGGCGATGCCGCTTCAGGCGCTCCTTCCGCGGCCGGTGGCGCGGATGGGTCCGACGAAGCCGTATTCAAATTCAAATTGTCCAGATGCATCACGACATTGCCTTCGAACCGGATAACCTCGCCGCTGCCGGTAATCCTGAGCCGGTCGGAGGAAAGCGTCCCGTTGGTCAGCTTGACATCGACATGCTGATCCGACGTCACATCCCCCTTGGCCATGTCGATGGCGGCCTGACTCAACCAGGCTTCATAGCCGGTCGAGGTTTGTAGATGGATATCGTGGCGCAGGTCCAGCAACTGATCCTTGGTGTTCATCGAGCCGTCACGCGAGGTTAGCGTAATGGTCGACTGATCCTGGCTCAGCATCTTGGCGCGCAACTCCTTGAGTTCAACGTGATCGGGATCGGTGACATCCTGGGTCGCGGTTTTCGCCCATACTTCGTATGGCCGCTGGTCCGCCGAGAAGCCGGCCATATGCGGCGATTCCATCGTGATCTTGGTGCCGGAGACGACAAGGTTCCCCAAGTCGACCGGCAACTTGGGCAAGAGCGTCCGAAACGGATTGAAGATCGACGACACCAGCACGATAGCCGCGACCGATACCAGCACGGCTGCCGGAACCGCGACGCGCAATATCCGCACCAGCCGGCTATGGCGCGCCGCGACCGCGAAGCGCGCGTCCATTCCGGCTTGATAGGCTGGGACCTCAATCGAATTCACCGCTGCTCCAAAGCGCTATTGCCTCAGCGTGTTCTGCCGGGCCGAGCCGGCGGAAAGTTCGGACGCATGCTGCCCCCCATTCTAGCCGGCAATACCCCACGATGCAGCCCGGATCCCGTCCGCCCGCCATGGTGGAGCCCCAACACTCGAACCATGAGTGTGACCGAAAAGCGGCGGCAGGGGCGAGGGCAGGGGTTTCCGGCATCTTCAAGAATGCGCAAAAATATCCTCGGTGTCCCAGCCCTCCAGATCGAGCCGTGCCCGGGTCGGCAGAAACTCGAAACAGGCGCGCGCGAGATCGCTGCGGCCCTCGCGGGCGAGCATGGCATCGAGACGATCCCGCAAAGCGTGCAGGTGCAGCACGTCGGAGGCGGCATAGCTCAACTGGGCCTCGCTGAGGGCCTCTCCGCCCCAGTCGCTCGATTGCTGCTGCTTCGACAGGTCGATGTTGAGCACCTCGCGCACGAGATCCTTCAGGCCATGGCGGTCGGTATAGGTGCGGGTCAGCCGGGAAGCGATCTTGGTGCAGTAGACCGGCTGCGGCATCACGCCAAAGGCATTGTGGAGTGCGGCGAGATCAAACCGGGCGAAGTGAAAAATCTTGGTGATTTTTGGATTGGTCAGCAACGCCTTCAGGTTTGGCGCCCCGGCAGCGTCCTTCGGGATCTGCACGACATCGGCGCTGCCGTCGCCATTCGACATCTGCACCACGCAGAGTCGGTCGCGATGCGGATGCAGCCCCATGGTCTCGGTATCGATCGCCACCGAAGAAGTATAGCGGGACAGATCGGGCAGGTCGCCGCGATGCAGGCGGATGGTCATGGTCTCACAGAGCCCCGTTTTTCAGACACGCGTCGAATCGATGCGGACCAAGCTACCGCCCAAACCCCGAAGAGGCGAGCGATTGCGGCGCCGTCCGATAGGGAAATAGCGCTCCGGCGGCGATTTTTCACCCCATGCGGGCGACTATTCCGGCCTGTCTGTCCGCAAAGTGCGGCGGGGAAAGCCGCGCTGGCGGATCGGCGGCCGGCGCGATATTGTTGTACACTGAGCAGTCGCAGCTCCCGCAGATCAATATTTCGCTACCACGTCGGACAAGCTATTGCCCGTTTTTGACGTTTGAACGCTTCCGCTTTGCGCCACCGTCGTGTAATCGCAGCGGCCCATTTTCCCATCTTATGCAGGCTGACGCGGCATCCGCCGCACGGAACACCTTTCGCTTTTTCGAACGATCATGACCGAACAGACGATCGTCACCCCGATCAACGAGCAGCAACGAGTCGGCGGCTTTTCCCGCTACCAGTCGGCGCTGGTCGCGCTGCTGGCGTTCGTCCAGTTCACCATCATTCTCGACTTCACGATCATGTCGCCGCTCGGCGCCATCATCATGCCGACGCTCGGCGTCACGGCCGCGCAATTCGGCGTGGCGGTCTCCGCCTATGCATTCAGCGCGGGCATTTCCGGCATTCTTGCCGCGGGCTTTGCCGACCGGTTCGACCGCAAGCGCCTGCTGCTGTTCTTCTACGCCGGCTTCACGCTCGGCACCGTGCTTTGCACGCTGGCGCCCACCTATCACGTGCTGCTGCTCGGCCGCGTCGTCTCCGGCCTGTTCGGCGGTGTGATGAGCTCGATCGTACTGGCGATCATCACCGACCTGTTCGAACTGAAATTGCGCGGCCGCGTGATGGGCTTTGTACAGACCGCGTTCGCCGCGAGCCAGGTGCTGGGTATTCCCGCCGGCCTGTTTCTGTCCAACCACTGGAACTGGCATGTCTCGTTCGGCGCGCTGGTCGCTCTCTCGCTCGTCACGATGACCGCCGTGATATTCCTGATGCGGCCAGTGGATGCGCATCTGTCGCTGAAACAGGATCACAATGCCTTTGCACATCTGATCGCGACCGTCAGCCAGCCGCGCTACACGCTGGCGTTTCTCGTCACCACCTTGCTCGCGACCGGCGGATATATGCTGATGCCGTTCGGCAGCGCCTATACGGTCAACAATCTCGGCATCGACATCGTGGATCTGCCAACGATCTATCTGGTTTCCGGATTGTTCAGCATTTTCACCGGACCATTGGTGGGCCGGGCCAGCGACACCTTCGGCAAATTTCCGACCTTCATGTTCGGCAGCTTCGTCTCCATCGTCATGGTGCTGATCTACACCCATCTCGGCCGCGTCAGCCTGACCGTCGCGATCACCGTCAATGTGGTGATGTTCGTCGGCATCTTCTCGCGCATGATCCCCTCGCAGGCGCTGATCTCGGCGATCCCGGACCCCGGCCAGCGCGGCTCCTTCAGCGCGGTCAGCGCGTCGTTGCAACAGCTCTCGGGTGGCCTCGGGTCAGTGCTGGCCGCCGCCATCATCGCGCAGAATGCCAATGGCTCGCTGCGGCATTTCGACTTGCTGGGCTACGTCGTGGTCGCAACCTCGCTCGCCTCGCTGACGCTGATGTATTTCGTGCAGAAGGCGGTTGCGAACCGCGCCGGCAAGCAGATGGTTTGAGGTTCCGCCCGCTGTTGGGTCGGGTCGTCCTGCCGCACCAAGGCGTCCTTGGTTTACGCCTCTTCGAAAAAGTCTTCGTCTAGACGTCTGAACTCAACCGTCCGGCTTGTCCGAACTCCTATTCCGTGCTCAATCATCAAACCTGCGAGGCTTTCGCCATCGAGGAGAACCACTCGCTGAGAAAGGTGCTTTACAAAGTCATGTGCCTGCCCACTGAACGTCGAGGTAGTGACAAACACGCCCTTGGTCGCGCCGAGTCCAACCAAGCTACCCACAAAAGCTTGCACGTCCGGCCGGCCGACAGCATTGGTTGCTGCGTAGCGTTTCGCCTGAATGTAGACGCGATCGAGCCCTAGCCGATCTTCATTGATCACTCCGTCGACACCCCCATCACCCGATCGGCCTAGCTGAGCGGCGGCGTTCTTGTGTGATCCGCCGTAACCCATCGCTACCAGTAAGTCTACGATGAGCTGCTCGAAAAAGGTCGGGCTGTTCTTAGCAATTCGATCAAGAAGGTCCCCGCGGAGGGTAGCTTCAAGGGTCTGGTAAGCTGTTTCTATCTGCTCTTCGGGCGTTATTGTGCCAGGACTGGCTGCTCCAGTTGCAGCAGCATCCGCCGCATTGCTGGAATCCTCAACACCTTCATTCCTGTAAAATTCACGAAACCCTGGCTGCCTCATCAATATTGAGACATCTATTCGAGCCAAATTTTCCGCGAGCAATTCGCGGCCAGCTTGAGTGATCGCGAACAACCCTCTCCCAGGTGAAGTGAGAAAACCCGCTTTGGTAAGATAAAACTTCGCCCAATGGATGCGGTTATGCAAAACACGTTGCCGTCCGCTTGGTAAGAGCTTTTGCCTTTCTTCTCCGGTCAACCCAACCCTGTCGGCGATTAGATCAACAACATCTGCGACCCGCTGCTCTCCTTCGTCGGCAAGCTTGAGCACAGGCAGCATTAAGGTTTGGTAGTCTGGGATCGCCATGGTCTGAAAAGCTCGATTGAAGAGGGTATGCCCGGTTGTAAGCTATCGCGATAGCAATTCAACGGATTAACCAGAGAGCGGCATGACCCAACCATGCCGCCAAAAATGCCCTCAACGCTAGTTTTCGATCTTCCGTACGAGCTTGTAGCTGAAACCTTATGGCTTCAGCACGATTTCGGGCAAGGGCAATGGTGCCCAGGAAAGGACTCGAACCTTCACGGCCGTGAAGCCACTGGCACCTGAAGCCAGCGCGTCTACCAATTCCGCCACCTGGGCCCGGGCGGGTTAGTACGGATCGGTCGCGTGCTTGTCAAATTGGCAACGCGGCCGCCAAATA
>JAGXAJ010000122.1 GCA_018971625.1 Pseudomonadota bacterium | reverse complement strand
ATCATCGCAAATTGCCCGTTGAGGAAGCGGAAGCCGGAATCGCGGGTGGCGGTGAAGCTGAAAAGCGTGTCGGTCCAGTGCCTGACTGAAAGAACTTTCTCTCGATAAAACGCGCTCATGAGTTCTGATTTTTCCTGACGTCTTGATTTGGAACAATCCGGTGATCTTGCCGGATATCGGGTCCTCCAATCGGCGAAAACTCCCTGAAATACCTTGTTATTTAGCGTATGACCTACCCTGATTTCGAAGATAGTCAACCGGGCATTGCCGCGCATTTGAGAGCTCAAAATGGCGGTCGATTGCCGCGCAAGATGGTTCGATAAAGCAGCGCTGCGGCGCAATTAACTTGCTGAAATATATCCTCCTGCAGCAATAAGTTTCCCGCGCGTTAACTCCGCGCTAACGTCAGACCCCCGGATAGTGCATGCAGGATCTTGTAAAAATTCGATCGGGAAAGCCGGGTTCCTACCCGGACCAAACGGTGTACGCGGAGTATGCCTGCGCCGAATTCGGGCTCACGTTCGAGGATATCGACGGCGGAACGGGGCTTACCTTCGGCGTGGCGTCAAAAGCCAAACGCATTCTTTTCGGTGCCGGGCGATGCTCGTGGTATCCGCAAAACAATGCTACTGCGACCACGCTCGCCTCGGACAAATATTTCACTAACGTCATCCTGGAACGCGCCGGCATTGCGACGCTCGGCGGCGACTATTTTTTCCTGCACGACCGCCATCGCGCCCGTCGCGCCGGAGGTCACGAAATCGAAGATGCACTGAAATATTTTGCAAGGCTCGGCGCGACCGCCTTCGTCAAGCCGCTGTTCGGATCGCGCGGCGATTTCGCACAAGCCGTGTACGACGAGGCCACGCTCAAAAGCTATATTCTCGGCGCCTCGCGCTACTACGATTCGATTCTGATGCAGCCGCTGGTTTCCGGTGACGAATATCGCGTCTTCCTGCTGGACGACGATGTACTGTATGCGGCGCGCAAATATCCACCTGTTGTGCTGGGTGACGGCATGCGTTCGATCCGCGATCTCCTGAACGAACACAACGCCGCCCTGCAGGCGCGTGGACTTTCGCCCACTGCGGGCGCAGCAGGTGACCAGGCGCTCGACCACGTGCTGCCACGGGGTGAGCGCTGGGAGCTTCCGGGGCGGATGAACCTGAGCGCAGGAGGGACGATGACGCTTGAGGCCAAGCCATCTGTGGCCGTGACCGCGGCAGCAAGAAATGCCGTCCGCGCCCTTGGACTTCGGGCCGCAGCCGTGGACCTGTTCACGAACATCAAAGGCAGGGCGGAGGTACCAGCGGTGATCGAGGTGAACTCCAATCCGTCGATCCGACAATTGGAAGATTCCGCACGAACCGACCTGATCCTGAAAATCTGGCATCACACGTTCTCCGCGATGGGATTGCTTGATGTTTGAGCTGCCGAAATATGGCGAGGGCATATGTCTGGCGCGGCTGGCGGCACTGCTCGAATCGCTCGCGGTCAATCGAGAATGGCTTGAGCGCCGTTCGGTGGTAGTAACTGGCTCGAACGGCAAGGGCAGCACGGCGGCATTTTGCGCCAGCATCGGCAACGCGCATGGTCTGCGCACCGGCCTGTTCACCTCACCGCACCTCTATCGAATCAATGAACGGTTTCAGATCGACGGCTCGCCGATCGGCGACGGCGAGCTGGCGAACCTTGCGGCGCGGGTCAGTGCCGGGATTGCGCGGGTGTCGGCGCGGCTGAGCCAGCGCTTCGGCGCGTTCGAAGCCATGTTCGCACTGGCCTGTCTCTATTTCCAGGAGAGCCGGTGCGATTTCGCAGTGTTCGAGGCCGGCATTGGCGGCCGCTACGATCCGGTGCGTCTGGTGGAAACGCGCGTCACTTGTGTCACATCGGTCGATTACGAGCATGTCGAATTGCTCGGCAATTCGCTGGAATTGATCGCCTCCGACAAGAGCGATGCCTGTGCCTCCGGCGGCACTGTCGTTTATGGCGAGAATTGTCTGAATCTGAAGCCGCATCTACTCGAATATAACCGCCATCGTGAGGTCGCTTCGCTGTTCGTCCGCGAGCAGATCGTCATCGATGGCGAGGTCGCCTCCGCCTCGGGACAGCGGTTCGGCTACCGATTCGAAGGACAAGATTTCCCAGCCTTAGAGATCGGCGTGCTGGGTGGATTTCAGTTCAACAACGCTGCCATCGCGGTCACGCTATTCCTGCTCTGGCTACGCGAGAGCCGGCCGCAGACGATTCCTGCCGCGATCGAGTCCACGATTCGATCCGGCCTGCGCGAGACGCGCTGGCCCGGCCGGCTGGAAGTCATTGAGAAAAATCCACTCACCGTCATCGACGTCGGCCATACGCCTGACGGCATCAAGCAGTCGCTCACCAGCCTGCGATCGATCCACGGCACCGATGGATGGATTCTCGTGACCGGCGCCTCCGCCGACAAAAAGGCCGACGAGATCGTCCGCGCGCTGGCGCCAGCGTTCCGTATCATCATCTGCACGAAGGCATATCACAAGGGCACGGACGCGCAGACCATCGCAGCGTCGGTGCGCGCAGCCAATCCGAACGCCAGGGTCGATGTCACTGCCACGATCGAAGATTCAGTCGAACTCAGCCGTTCGCTCGCGAAATCACGGAATAGAAAGATCTATGTCCCCGGCGGCCTGTTCCTGGCGATCGAATTCGCGACCGTTGCGCGCGGCGGCAATGCGCGGGACCTGACTTTCTTCTGAGCCCACCGGGAAGGGCCATTAACCGTTCGTTAACCATACCGGTCCGATGGTCGCCTGACGCCAGGAGCATCACATGACCGACCTGTCTTCCATCACCTCGTCCACCACCGCATTCATTGCCAACCAGACCGCCAAGATCGGCAAGGTCGCGACCGACACCTCAAACAGCTTTTCGGCGACGCTGACCCGGGTGCAGACCACCGTCGGCCTCAAGCCGAAGGCGGGCTTCACCGCTGGCCCGACCTACGAGGCGACGACACTGACCGGTCAGACCAAGGCGGCGATCACCAAGACGGTCAACACAACCGTCAACGCAGCCAAGTCCGTCTTCAACATCAAATAGCGGCGTTGCGGCGTCGTTGACTGGCCCCACGGCGATAATCGGACGGCTGGCGGGCGAAACTCGCGGCAAGCACATGATCAAGATGTGACGTCGCCCCTTGCGCGATCGTCACGCCAACAATTCGCTTGCAGCGCAACTAAAAAACGAAAATGATATTGCCTGGTTTTTCTTCCGGACTTTTCCAGATTTCACAGGCGAAGCAGCGGCTTCAGCGGATAGCCCAAAAGGATTTGACCAATGAGCAATATTTCGAAACGAGCGTCAACACTTGCGGCGCTGACGGCAGCCCTGACGTTCACCGCCGCGATGCCGGCATTCGCGCAAGCGCCGACCGATGCGCAACGCAGCGCGATTCGCTCCGCCTGCCGCTCCGACTATATGGCGCATTGCTCCAGCGTGCCGCCGGGCGGCATGGAGTCGCTGCAATGTCTGCAGAAGAACATGTCGAGCCTGTCATCCGGTTGCCAGAGCGCTGTGCGCGCGGTTGAGCCAGCGGCCGAACCCAAGGCAGAGGCCAAGCCTGAAGCCGAGCCCGAAGCCAAGCCTGAACCCAAAGCCGAGCCCAAGTCCGAGCCCGCTCCGGCCGCGACCGCGGCCCCGGCGGAAGAGCCTGTGGCTGAAACAGCGGCGCCAGTGACCAAATCTACCGAGAGTCCTGCGGCCGGCACGCCCAAAAAGCCGAGCAGCGCACAAGCTGCCGCGATCCGCAGTGCCTGCCGCTCCGATTACATGGCGCATTGCTCGAGCATCCCGCCCGGCGGCGCAGCGTCGCTGAAATGTCTAAAGCAGAATGAAACTCATCTCTCGGCGAATTGCCGGCAGGCCGTTAACGCGGTCGGCGGCGGCTCGGCGGGGCCTGCCGCGGGCAGCGCTCCAGCTGCCGCGACCGCGAGTCCCGGCGCAGCCCCAGCGGCTGCACCAATGATGCTGCGACCGATGCGCCCGCGCGAAGTGATGTTCGTGTTACGGTCGGCATGCGGCGCCGATGTCCGCGCGCTGTGCGGTGGCGTTCCAGCAGGGGGCGGTCGTATCGTCCAATGCCTGGCGGGGCAGGCTGCCTCGCTTTCGCCGGCATGCCGGGACGTACTGGGATCGTTTGCACGGTAGATGCTGCGCATCCGCCTGAGCGACTTGCGCAGCTGCGAACTCGGCCGCGCGATGGATCGCCTCACGTAATCGCGTCCGCGAGGTCCTTCATGGTCGGCACCAGGATATCCGGCTGATACGGGCTTTCGCCAAACGGCCGGCTGCGGCGGTCGACGAACGCGGTATTCATGCCCGCCGATTTCGCGCCAATGCAGTCGAAGGCATGATCGGCGACAAACAAGCTATGCTCGGGTTTTAGCCCGCACAATTCGGCTGCCTTGGTGTAGGTGGCGACATGCGGCTTGAATGAATTTGCTTCGGCAACCGAGATGACTTTGTCGAACGGCACCTTGTGGTACTGCCTGGCGGTTCCCGGCATGTCGGGATCGCCATTCGAGAGCACGACGAGTTTATATCTGGTACGGAGCCTATCCCGGGCGGCCGGCACTTCCGGGAATGGCTTCAGCTTCTCGATCTCGCCGACCAGATAGCGAACGTCTTTTCTCGAATATTTGATCCCGCGCGATCCATCACATGCGCCAGCGCGCGGTGACCGCCTCGCGATAGCGCGTGTGCTCGCGATGCAGTAGCGCGTCGATCATCGAGTTCTCGAAATGCACGCGCCGCCACCAGGTCACGAACGAATCCGGGTTGCCGCTCCAGCCCTTCTCCTTCAGGAACGGCGCGGCAATGGCGGCAAGCCGCCTCTAGGCTTCGATTGCGCTGGCCCAGTCTGCGAAAGTGTCGAGGATTTCGTTCATGACTTCCCTGTCGTTGCGGCCGGAACGCACCGGCACGTGGAAGGAATGATCGGCCTCTTTCACGACATGTAGTGTCGCCTGGCGCTTCAGGCTTTTCACGACAGGTTCGAGCAGACTCAATTCCGCCAGGCTATCGCGCGTGCCCTGCAGAAACAGCATCGGGATATCGATATCGGCCAGGTGTTTGGCGCGGTCGATGGACGGTTTGCCGGCGGCATGCAGCGGAAAGCCGAAAAACGCAAGGCCGCGGACGGCATCGAGCGGAGCCGCCGCTTGCGCCTGCGATGTCATCCGTCCGCCGAACGATTTTCCGCCTGCGATCAGCGGCAGACCCGGACAGCATCGCGCAGCCGCTGCGGCGGCGGCGCGCACCGCGGCATATGCCACCGCCGGCCCATCAGGCCGCTTGCTGCCTTTCTCCATATAGGAAAATTGATAGCGCAAGGTCGTCACACCGCGTTCGGCCAGACCGGCCGCGACCATCGCCATGAACGGATGGTCCATCCCGGCGCCTGCGCCATGCGCAAACACAAAGCACATTTTCGCCCGTGGCGGCCGGGTCAGAAGCGCGGAGATGGAGCCGCCTTTTCCAGTTTCGATCGTAAGCTGTTCGGCATGGACGGCGTTCATGGCACCCGCAAGCCTACCGAAGATCGGACTGAACGGAAAGCTGTTGACGCGATTGTTCGACCTCACGCATTGCTCGCTCAAGGCTCTCCGCGGGGAAGAAAGCGGTCAACCCCGTAGCCACTGCATGCGGGTCGGTGCATGGCTTGCGTCGAGGGCGCTTCACCATGCGTCTGGTAGGGGGAGCATTCGTATCCATCGGCTATTTCGATCGTGCGGCGCCATTTTGGATGCGTTGTTCCTTGACGAAGTCGAAGATTGTTTGCATTGAAAGTCGTGCGCAACACGGTCAGTATGGCAATTCAGTCAACACTCGGGTCAACATGTCTGACGACACACCTAATCCGTGGTACAAGAAGATCAAAGGACGTTGGATCGTTAAAGGAGCCATCCTTGTCGCTCTGGCGTTGATGGTGTTTAAGCTTAACTGGATAACAGGACAGTATAGATCGTTGGCGGGCAAGGGAAACCATAGCTTGACGATTGAGAATCCGTCCGTCGAAATTTCCCCGGACCCATCCTCAAATCCGGATGTGCTGAAATGGGATCTTGTCACAATCACCATTAGCAAGGCCGATAATGTGGCCGCCGACAAGTGTCGCATCGTAACCGAAGTCCCTGCGAAACTTGACAGGGAGAGCGAGACGCAGACGCCGTTTGACATTGCGATACCGACCACTCAGGTACGAAAGGCAAGACCCGTCGCGGTTCCCAGGGGGTGGATCGGCAAGGACGTCAGAGTGTTCGTGGAATGCGATGGGGCCGTTTCCAACGTGCTCACCATCAAGCTGATCTAGTACCCGCTTTTCTTGGAACGTGAGTCGTGATTCAAGGTCGGGATGATACCCGAAGCAAGAGAAGTCTGCCTTTCGAGGAAAGATCGCAAGGTGCTTGAGGCGTGTTGTCGCTCACCGATGACATTGCAGCGCGATTTGAAGCG
>JAGXAJ010000055.1 GCA_018971625.1 Pseudomonadota bacterium | reverse complement strand
GTGCTGGTCGGCACCGTCTTCCTGATCGTGTGCCTGATCCGCGCCAATGCCGGCCATTTCAGTCCGACCCAGCACCTCGGCTTCGAATTTGCCGCCTGGTACTGGCACTTCGTCGACGTGGTCTGGCTGTTCCTGTTCGTCTGCATCTATGTCTGGGGCACCGGCGGCGGCAGACTGGTGGGCGCCGAGTAACCGGCCGTCGCATACGCTACAGCGGGACGGCCGAAGGGCCGTCCCAGACCGCTGACAAACCCCGTCGATTTTCGGCGGGGTTTTGTTTTGGGTGGAGCGCCTTGATTTGCGGCGTGGCTCAGACCGTTGCTGGCCTGAGGAACAGGGCAAGGGCCATCTTTTTAATGTTCTGCGCGGCGGCGGCAAGTAGGCACTGGCAGGTGACCGCAACGAGACCTCGGAAGCGAGCATAGCGGTGACCGTGAAGTTGCTTTTGCGTCGGCGAAGGAGCGTTCCACCGTCTCCTTGCGACGCTTGTAGATTCGCCTGCCCCACGGGGTAAGCCGATGTGCATCGGTGCGCTCGCGAGCCTCGGCCCAGAGGTGGCGAATGATCAGTCGGGTAGCGCTGCGGTTCGATGTGCATGAAGCCCGCAGCGGGCAACCCTTACAGATCGCTGGATCGCTCTTGTACTGGCGGTAGCCGGTTCGGTCGGTGGTGGCATAGGCGAGCAACTGCCCTTGCGGACAACGATAGCCGTCCTGCTCCATCTCATGGGTGAACAGCTTGCTGGGCATCATGCCGGCGCGCGGCGGCGGCCGGCGATAACCGGTCACACCAAGGATGCCGCGCTGTTCCAGACCTTGGGCGATACCCGAGGTGGCGTAACCGGCATCCAATCCGACCGCGCCAACGGCGAAGTCGAAGCGGCGCCGCTGGCGGTCGAGCCGGCCGGGATAAACGATGGAATCGTGCACGTTGGCCGGCGTTGCGAAGGTATCGGTGATGATGCCGAGCTGACCATCCACTGTTCGGTGGTCGAGATAAAGAAGCCCTTCGGCTTACCGTCGCGGACCATGTAGCCAGCCCCCGGATCGGTCCGTGAGACCTTCGTTTCCTTCTCGGCAGGCTGGCGCTCTCTCTGCGGCAACGGCTTCTTGCCGCGAACTTCGCGGTCGTCCTGGATGGCCGTATCAAGCACATCCCAGTAATCGGCCCGCGACTTGGCAATCCCGCGACTTGGCAATTACGGCCTTGTCGTAGCGGTTCTTGTTGGCGTTAGCCTTCAGATGCGTCGAGCCCGTGTAAAGTATGGTGCCATCGACCAGTCCCTGGGCGATCGCCTATTCCACGATCGCATCGAAGATATCCTGTGCGACGCTGGTGTCGTTATAACGCCGCCGCCGGTTTTGGCTCAGTGTGGAGGCATCGAAAACCGGATCGGTCAGCCTCAGCCCCGGAAACCAGCGATAGGCGAGGTTGACCTCGATCTCCCGCACCAATGGCCGTTCCGAGCGCACCCCGAACAGGTAGCCGATGAACAGGGCCTTGAACATCAAGGTCGGATCGAGTGGCGGGCGGCCGTTATCCGGGCAAAAAAGCCCGGCAACGCGGTCATGGATAAAGGAAAAATCGATCACCGCCTCGATCTTGCGAAGCAAGTGATCCTTCGAAACCAGACCGTCGAGACTGACCATCTCCAATGCGGTCTGCTGGGGCCAGGGTTTGCGAAGCATCCCCAAATGAATCAAAAAGTCCCCGCCAAAGGCGACGACTTTGTCAGCAGTCTGGGGCGGCCGAAAGGGCCGCCCTTTTTGCTTTCACCGCAGCCGCCAGACATGAGTGGACCCTTGATAGCGGGAACCTGCAGGGCGCACTAACGTGAAGCCTGAGCCGGTTCTCCACCCACGTGGGGGCCGCCGCCCTCCATCTCATCGGACCTCAAACACCGCACGATGAATTGCACCGCGTCAACGCGGCCCTGCCAGATGCAATGGCCCATCGTGCCGGCTCAAATGCCGCGACGATATCACGAGCCGCTCACTAAAAACCGATCCGTGCCTGTAGCCTGGTGAATCTGGATCTGGAGACGCGTCCGCTCTGCGCGATAAGCGCGATCCGGCGACGGACTATGCCCGTTTTCCCGGGATCGCCGCCGCGCTCACGCTGTCGGAACCCTGCCGGGCGATCACCCAGAGGAACGATGCGACTGACGGTCTATACGGACTACGCGCTGCGCCTTCCGATGTATCTCGCCTTGAAGAAGGACGGTCTGGCGACCATTACCGAAATCGCCGCGACCTACGACATCTCGAGGAATCATCCGATGAAAGTGGCTCGGTATCGCGGGCTATGTCGTAACCATTCGGGGTCGTGGTGGAGGCCTGCGGCTCGCAGGGCCGGTCGAGACCGTCATACCCGGAGAGGTCATTCGCGCAAAACCGAGCCGGACATGGCGGTCGTGCCATGCCTGAAGCCGAAGCCGAATGACAGGTCCTGCACCTTATGTCCGACCTGCGTCAGGCTATCACCCTGGCCAGCGCCGCATTTCTTAAAGCTCTTGACGGTTATACGCTTGGTGACCTGATTCAGCCAAACGCGAAGCTGCGCGCGTTACTTGCTATTTCTGAGCCCGGGGTGACGCGGCGATCGACTCGGGTAACACGAACGCGGTTGAGAACAGCCGGTCATCCGCAAAGAATTCGGAAATCAGCCTGGGTAAAAACTTGGGTTGCCGAATGGGGAAAAGCTCGCCGGCATGGCGGCTCCCCGCATTCAAATCGACAAAGCGCGGACGCAACCACCCGCATCGGTTCGGACTCCGGATCTCAGACCCGATCGGCCGCGTCACGCTTCCACCCATCGCGAGACGAAGCGTCCTATTGTCGCATCCACCACAACAACCACAGACGCCCCCCAGCCAGGGCTTCGCGCGGTCTGAACGCTTTAACGCGCGGCGTCGCCACGCTGAATTCCTGCTCTTTAGAAGACAGAGCTCAAGGGTTCGGACCCCTTCGCGACGCCAGCAATTTTAATTGACCTCGCAGCCTTACTCGGTAGTCTCGAAATGCTTGAAAATTCTTGACTATTCCAACGCAAATCGCGACAGCGCACTTATCCTGTCCGAGGAATGCTAACATGCTCGGTAAGCTGACGATTGACGCCTTGCCGTTTTACAGTGGCATCGCCATGGGCGGCGCACTGATCGTCGTGTTCGCCGTACTCGGCGTGGTTGCGCTCGTCACCTGGCTCGGCCAATGGCGCTATCTGTGGACTGAATGGCTGACGAGCCTCGACCACAAGAGAATCGGCGTCATGTACGTGACGCTGGCGCTGTTAATGTTGGTGCGCGGCTTCATCGATGCCCTGATGATGCGGACCCAGCAGGCGGTCGCGCTCAATTCGGACGGCTATCTGCCGCCGGGCCATTTCGATCAGATTTTCACCTCCCATGCCACCATCATGGTTTTCTTCGTGGCGATACCGTTCCTGGTCGGCCTGTTCAACGTCGTCGTTCCGCAGCAGATCGGTGCACGCCGCCTCGCTTTTCCGTTCATGAACTCGGCGTGCCTGTGGCTGACCGCGGCCGGCGCAGCTCTGGTTATGATCTCGCTCGTCATCGGCAAGTTTTCCACCGCTGGCTGGAACGCTTACCCGCCTTACTCCGAAGCACAGTTCAATCCGGACGTCGGCGTCGATTACTGGATCTGGGCGGTCCTGCTCAGCGCGATCGGCTCGATGCTGACCGGAATCAATTTCCTGGTCACGATCGTCAAGCGGCGCGCGCCCGGCATGCGGCTGATGATGATGCCGCTGTTCACCTGGGCGACGCTGTGCACCAACATTCTGATGGTGTTCGCGTTCCCGTCTTTGATCGTTGCCGCTGCGCTGCTTGGCCTCGACCGCTATCTCGGCATGCACTTTTTCACCGATGGCGATGGCGGCAACGTGATGAACTATGTCAGCCTGTTTTGGATCTGGGGCCATCCCGACGTCTACATCCTGATTTTGCCGGCGTTTGGTGTCTATTCCGAAGTCGTGGCAACGTTCTCGGGCAGGCGGATCTTCGGCTACGAGTCGCTGGTCTACTCGACGGCAGCCATCACGGTGCTCTCGCTCGTCGTCTGGCTGCACCATTTCTTGACGATGGGCGCCGGCTCCGACGTGAACGCCTTCTTTGGCCGGGCAGCGCCACTCATCGCCGTACCGACAGCCGTGACAATTTTCGGCTGGTTGTTCACGATGTATCGCGGCCGGGTTCAATTTACTGTGCCGATGTTGTTTACCCTCGGCTTTATCGTAACGTTTGTCATTGGCGGCATGACCGGCGCTTTGCTCGCGGTAGTGCCGGTCGACATACACGATACGACCTTCCTGGTGGCGCACTTCCACAACTTGCTGATTCCCGGCGCCCTGTTCGGCTATTTCGCCGGCTACCAGTATTGGTTCCCCAAGGCATTCGGCTTCAGGCTCGAGGAAAAATGGGGCCGACGCGCTTTCTGGGCCTGGATTGTCGGCTTCTGCCTGGCCTTCATTCCACTATACATTCTCGGCTTCATGGGCATGCCGCAGCGCCTTAATCGCTACTACGACCCCGGCTGGCAGCCGTATCTTATCGTCGCTGAATGCGGCGCCCTCTTCATCCTGTGCGGCATTATCTTCCTCGCCGTCCAGCTCGCAGCCAGCATCCGCAACCGCGCCGCGCTTGCTGTCCCGACCGGAGACCCGTGGGACGGCAGGACGCTGGAATGGGCAACCGCGTCGCCTCCCGCGGCCTACAATTTTGCCGTCGTGCCACATGTGCATGGCATCGATCCATGGTGGGCTATGAAGCAGGCTGGGGCGACGGCGCCCAGGCCCGCCCGATTCCACGACATCATCATGCCCGACAACAGCAGCGCAGGGGTAGTGCTTGGAGCGATGTCGTTTGTGTTCGCCTTTGCGATGATCTGGCAAATCTGGTGGCTGGCTGCCGTCGGCGCGCTTGGCATATTTGCCGCGGTGCTATCGCAAACTTTCCGTGATCATGCCGAGCACCGCATCCCGGCGAGCGAGGTCGAAGCAATTGAGAGCCGCCGGATCTTGGCCCCCGCACTCGTATCCGGGGCGCCGACGTGACCGACACCGTTATTACGGCTGGGCACGATGAAACCGCAGCCGAAGCAGCCGAACGTGCCATTGACGAAAAGACATACGGCTTCTGGATTTACCTGATGAGCGACGCGATCATCTTCGCGTTGCTGTTCGCGACCTTCGTGGTGATGTCGCATAACACCGCTAGCGGGCCTGATAGCCACACTTTGTTTCGGCTCCCATATACCTTCGCGGAAACCATACTGCTGCTGGCCAGCAGCACAACCCTGGGGTGTTCCAACGCTGCAATCGCGGCCGGGCAACGCGGGCGTACGCTAACCTGGCTGGGCGTGACGTCCCTGCTCGGACTCGGCTTCGTCACCATGGAGATTTCGGAATTCTACGGCATGGCCGTCGCGGGCGCCGGCCCGTCGCGCAACGGTTTTCTCTCGGCCTTCTTCACGCTGGTCGGCACCCACGGCATTCACCTCAGCATCGGCCTGATCTGGATCGTCCTTTTGGGATGCGAGGTCACATTGCGCGGGCTAAACCCATTCGTCGTCTCCCGGCTCTACCGGCTCGGCCTGTTCTGGCATTTCCTCGTTATCGTCTGGATCGGTATATTCTCCGTCGTCTACCTGCCGGAGATTCTCTAGGGATGGCGGCTCCGCCGCGATTATCTAAAATGCCGATCTCGCCGCGCCGCAGGCAATCCACGATCAAGGGATATCTGGTCGGCGTTGTCCTGGCATTGGTGCTGACCGCGATTCCGTTCGGGCTCGTCGCCACGCGTGCGTTGCGGCCGATACAGATCTTCGTCGTCATCGGCATTGCCGCGATCGCTCAGGCCGTCGTCCACTTGCGGTACTTTCTGCACCTCGACTTGAAACCATCGTCGCAGAACAAACTGATTGCGCTGTGCTTCGCCGGCGTCGTGCTCTTCATTCTGTTTGGCGGCACGCTATGGATCATGTTCAATCTCAATTACCGCAAGATGTAGACAGCAAGTGGCGCCGTGCCGATAAACTCATACAGCTCTCGAGTGAGAAATGCAGATTGGCTTCGCTTGGCGTTACGACGTGACGCCTCCGATCTGAACCGAAAGAAGCAGGAGTATCGACTTCGGCTTGTGGTCGCGCCACATTGCGCGTTCGCAGGGCGACGACATCATCCTGCGCCGCAAGGCGGATACGGAGCGCCCGATGCGCACGCCCACCTACAAGGCTTGTTATTTTCGTAGCCGATCGTTGGCCGCGCGGGCAAGGACGTCCAAAAGACCTTCCGTGGCGTCCGCGTCCGCGTCCTTCAGCCTGTCGGCCATTCCCAAGGCCTGCCGCCAGCGGCGGACGCGTTCGCCGAGCGCCGTCAGGCGATTGAGGACCGCATCAGCGACAGCTTGGTTCTGCTGAAGATGAGCGCGCCCTTCGTCGGTGATCGTGTAAAGCCGCGGTGGATCGGCAGATGCGGTCAGACATCCCTCTTCCGCAAGATTGGCCAGCATCGGATGCACGACATTGGGACTCGGCAAGAACCAGTCAGCCGTCATCTCTTCGATCAACTGGATCACCTCGTAGCCGTGACGGGGCTTCTCGATGATGAGCGCGAGCGCAACCAGACGCAGGTCGCTTTCGGCCACACCCTTTGATGATGGAGCCGTCATTTTTGTTCTCCGTGAAGAAAGGTCCGTGACAAAAGAAGCTCATATTACGACGCAACAAAGACAGTCGTCACCACATATTGAGCACGGTGCGCGCCTCGTCCGACATGCGGCTGGGATCCCACGGCGGATCCCAGACGACCGAGACATTGGCGTCGCGCACGCCGGACACGCTTGTGACTGCGTTCTTCACCTGGCCCGGCAGTTCGGCGGCCGAAGGACAGCTCGGCGATGTCAGTGTCATGTCGATGGTGACCATGCGATCGTCTTCGATGACGATCCTGTAGATCAGACCAAGCTCGTAAAGATCGGCGGGAATTTCCGGATCGTAGACTGTCTTGAGCGCGCCGACGATTTCGTCGCCCATGCGCGTCATTTCCTCCGCCGGGATGGTCATTGGCCCTGCCCCATCGGTGGCAGCCGCAGCGCCGCCAGCTCCAGCCGGCAGGGCGCTTTCTGTTCCAGCTGTTTTTGCTTCGTCCACCATGTGAAAACTCCTACGCTTTGACGCGCGGTCCGAGCCAGGTACCTATCCCGGCGCGCGTGACTTACACGGGTTGCTGGCACGGATTTATCCTCTGCCGGTCACCCCATGTCGGCCGTCTGAACCATTGAAACGGCCGCGAAAATGTTGGCAAATGCAGCCATTTAGGCAGCGTCCTCTACATAGCGCACTTGCAGGTCTTCTCCAAGCGGCAAGACAGCGTTCGATCTCAGCCTCTCCGTGCAACCCAGGCTACAGACGAACCGCGGATCAGGTCTTTGCCATCACCAAACCGGTGCCGTCACCGGAGATTGCGACACCTTGGACCGTAGCGTTGCGCGGCCCGCGTCTGCGCCGAAGCAATGCTCGACCGGTATCACGGCGGTCGCGCGGTTGCTTCTGGTCACCTTCGCGATCCCGGGCATCAACGCCAACAGATTGGCCTCCGCCCTGCCCTCGGTAAAACATACGTTACCAAGCGAACGCCGGCGAGGTGATCCTTTGACGCGCGCTCCATACGTCGCTGAGGCATGCGGCCGCCAATGTATATAATTGCGGCGTACCCTGCAGCGGGCGGCGGCTGATCGCCTTCCGGTCCGAATAACCGCCTACTGGGAGGACCAGAGTGCACATACCCGATCGCAGCGCGGGACCGCGACCAACACAACTACCATCTGGTCAACCTTACCGCACAACGCAAGGTCATGGTAGTATAATACTAAAGAGGCAATTTGGGACCGCAACAAAACAACAAAACGGAGCCAATTTTGAAGGTAGACACTCCGGTGTTAGATGGCGCTGTCCCAGCTGGCGATCGGCGTGCTGATCGAGCAGCAGCAATGACGATAACTCCCCTCCGCGGTCTGATCAGATCGGCGAGCGTATATATCCAGTTCCGCAAGGAATGCGTCGGTCGCATCGCGGAACACGCCGCGCAGCACCCAGGCACGCTGAATCGGGCAATACCCGCGGCTGCTCAGACAGCCGATAACATCCAGCTCTTCGGTGTTGCGTACCACTTGGCCGACATTGATATCGCAGGGCTGTCGATATCGCAGGGCCGTCGACGTAGCCAGATACCGCCATTGCCCCCCGCCCTGTATCCGGACAACCCTTCCGGCTGAGATCGTTCACGACTTTCATCAAATGCTGCTTCGGAATGTCGAAGCTTTGCGCAATATCGCTGATCGTGATCGGCATCCCGTCCGCGATCGCGCGACCCGAATCAGGGCGCGCGGAGCGTAGTCGGTATGAAGCGCCAGCCGCATTTTCTTTACCGTGAAGCCCGGTGCGGGCCTCAAAAGCTAGGGCAAGTCAGAAAGGCGTTCAAATTAGCGTCAGCCCCAAGCCCTTACCTGGATAACACCTACTCACGGCTATCCCGCGTCGCAAAAATTTCACCGCAATCGTCTCTGTCAGAAAACACGCCATCACGGTACTGCCACTGCGGCGATGCAAACCTTCACAGCATGACAGAGGAGCCACAGCCGTTGTGCCCGTGTAGGAGGTTCAAATCCAAGAAACTGCCGGAATTAGCGATTCACCTAGGATTTTATGATGGTTCCCCACCGTTCCAAAATCGAAGCACCGTTCTGGCCTTGCTGCAAGCGGCCCCGAAGGTGCGGTGTGCATGGCTGCCATTACGTCGGGCAGCCAAATGGTAGTGCCGGTATGGTGGTGAAGGTCGTCGGCCTGCAATCCTCAAACCTGCGACAAACCTGCCCTCAAAGAGGGCTCGCCGCCCACAGCTCCCATGCCTCTCGTTCGCAAATGGAGTTGACGCGAACGCCGGTGCCGTGGTAGATTTTGTGCATGCCAAAAGCATGATTGGATCGATGCACGTACGGCCAATTATTTAAGTCAAAGGTTGGCGGAACGAGGTACGGGTATTGATATTATATTGATGTGGGGAATGTCTCGTTCGAACTAGAGGAGCCCTCCATGTGCGACTACAGTCTGCATCACGTCTCCTCCCGGCCTGCCAAGGTCGCGGATAAGCTGGTCACAACGGAACTTGCGAAGTCAAGTACCCGTGGGTTCGCCGCCGTAGGCGAGCTCGGTGCCAAGCTCGTAATTCATGACAGCCCGCCCGGGATGGCCGTATGCCTATTGCCCGGAACGGAACTGGCCTTCGATGAAGAGGTTCAGTACGATCGTGCCTTCAAGTTTCTGGGCAAGGGCCGTATAAATCACAAGGTCGCCAGTTTTAGGGAGGTCGACGTTGACGATCCCTACGTTCACCACGACGCCTTGGAATTCCCGAATGGACAGGTGCTGAAGATTACCCAGCTGGTTCCTGGCCAAACTGCTACCGTATTGCAGTTGCCCGTTTCGGCTCACCACGATCACGACAAAGGCAAATTCGTCGCGCGCTCGTGCGATTCGCGTCTCGTCCTGAATCGGACCAAGACGGGACTGATGGCGAGCCCAGGCACCGTGATGCTATGGGAAGCAGTCCGCAACACGGCTGTTGATTTCTCGACCGGTTTGGTGGAATCGTTCCGTCGCTTGACGGCCCCCAAGCAGCCTGCGTCCGCGGTGTTCGCGGATTTGGACGGCGAGGAGATCGGAACGAGTTTCGCAGCGGGTGTCATACCGACGCCACCGAAGAGCCCTGCGGCTCCGAAGCCGGAAAGAGCTGCTGTTTAGTCGATCTAAGGCAGCACTAGGCCTGATTAGTTGAAATAGAGCCTCGTCCAGGAATGGGCGAGGCTTAAGTTTTTTCAGCCCGGTGGTCTGTCGTTTGTGATCTGGGATCCGCGATACCGCGCAGTCCCGTCAACAATCGGGCTTATTCAGCCACCGAAATGACCGGGTCGGGAACACCGCAGCGTTTGCGCGTGAGGATGCTGAGTGCGAGCGGTTCAGAAGCGCCGATCGTGTGCGCCAGATGCGACAATGGCCCTCGCTGACAATGTGCTCTCGAAGACCGCAGCTTCAATGCTGCGCGCAGCAGTCTTTACCCAGAAGTTACCAGAAGCTAACCTCCCTTTGATCGTTCGCGAGCTACTTGACGACGTTAGCGCTTTAAAAAAAAGCTGGGGACTAATGATTAGCGTGCGCTGCGCTGCATCATCGGCTCGCCTGTACGAACCGATCGAAAACAGTGGGGGGACCATGATCGTGCCTGTCGCAATACCGACCGCGGGTTGCCCGCCGGCATTGGTGGAGATCACCAGACTTTCGCCAATTCCGCAGAGCGCTAGAGCGTTTTCGAGCGAAGTGGGGCCGGTTCGCGTAAAGAAAACGCCTCAAAACGAGGAATCCAGGGTCCCGTTCCTAGCTCATCGCGCACGCCATCAAGCATCTCATCGCAAATAGAGTTGAAGCGAACGCCGATGCCGCATATTATGATCGACGGTAATACCTGCTTCGTCTAATTCAACAATCTGGGACATCAACTTAGAATGCACGCTCTACTGAGAGCCATCGGAGTTCTCGCTTTAGTCGCGGGATTGGGCTTTATGGGACAAGGCTTCCGTTTTTTCGCCTATCCCGCCGAGAGTTTCAGCCACAACCAATGGGTCTATTACGGCGGAGGCGTCGCCGTGGTTGGACTATTGCTCATCATGTTCTCCCGTCCTTCCGACGAGCCGTAGAGCGGGGACGGGGCGCGGTAGGTTCAGCCTATCCGTTTTCGCCGATTCGTTCGGCGGAACGGCAAGCGGCGCAACCATGGTTGCGTCGCTCCAACTCGTTCATCGAGGCTGACACGCTCGTGCTGTATCGCTGCCATCAAGCGATGCAGTTCTCGAACCCTTCGGCGATCTTCTTTTCCGGCAGATTACGGCCGATGAAGACGATGCGGCTTTCGCGCTTTTCGTCCTTGTTCCAGGGCCGCTGATGGTCGCCGTCGAGAATCATGTGCACGCCCTGGAATACGAAGCGTTGATCGTCATCCTTGAAGGAAAGGATGCCCTTCGAGCGTAAAATGCTCGGGCCCTCCTTCTGCACCAGATCCTCTACCCAGGGAAAGAATTTGTCCGCGTCCAGCGGCTTGTCGCTTTTCAGCGCAATCGATTGCATGTCCTCGTCGTGGTAGTGCTTGAGCCCGCCATCCTGATGCTCGTGATGATGATCATGGTCATGGTCATGCTCGTGATGATGGTCATGGTCATGATCGTCACTTTTGAGGAAGGCCGGTTCGATATCCAGAATGCGATCGAGATCGAAAGCATTGCGCCCCAGAATCTCATTGAGCGGGATTTGTGCCCGCTGGGTCCTGTGCAGCCTAGCATAAGGATTAATAGCGCGGATACGCGATTCGACCTCGTTTAGTTCGGCGGGCGTGACCAGATCGGTTTTGTTGACCAGGATCACGTCGGCGAAGGCGATCTGGTTCTTGGCTTCCGGAGCGTCCTTGAGCCTGTCGTTGAGCCACTTGGCGTCGGCGACAGTAACGACCGCATCGAGCTTGGTCTGGCGCCCGACATTTTCGTCAACAAAGAAGGTTTGCGCCACCGGTGCCGGATCGGCAAGCCCCGTCGTCTCGACGATGACGGCATCGAACTTACCCTTCCTTCGCATCAGATCGCTGAGGATGCGCATGAGGTCCCCGCGCACGGTGCAGCAAATGCAGCCGTTGTTCATCTCGAACACTTCCTCGTCGGCGCCGACGACGAGGTCGTTGTCGATGCCGATCTCGCCGAATTCGTTGACAATCACGGCATATTTCTTGCCGTGCTGTTCCGAAAGAATGCGATTGAGCAACGTGGTTTTGCCGGCGCCCAGATAGCCGGTCAGCACTGTGACCGGGATCTTGTCAGTTATTTCGGTTTTATCAGTCATTTCATCACTCCACTGACCTATCCATATAGGCATCCAAGCCGCACTAGCGCGACGCGTTTAGCTCAGACGAGCGTTCACAGTTGAGAGGGCGGTTGGCAAGTAGAAAGATTGCCGAATCGGACCCAATGGCGCCATCGATGCTGCATGCAACTATACGCCATGAACAAAACATGAACGATTAGCTTTGGTCCGCCAATATAGCGCACATGATAGGTTTTTCTCAGTGATCGCTCTGCCCCGCTGCATTCGGCTGCGAGCCGTCAACTTCGCGCGTGAGCAGCCCCGCGCTCAATAGCCCGGCGATGAAAATGTCGGGACTGATCGTCGAAACGTGAATGCCTTCCTGGTACATGCGATCGGCCACAGCTTCCATGTAAACGTGATCGCTGAGGTTTTGTTCGTTCCAACTCGACTCACGCAGGCGTCGGATTATTTCCGACGACGTTTCGCCCTCGATCAGCAGCCCTTCGTTAGTACGGTATCGCATAGCTTATTTCTCCTTCGGCAGCCGGCTTCAGCCTCGTGGGAGGCGAGCCCGGCCTATTTCATGACGACGATTTGATCAGACGGGCGCGCACGGTGCAATTGGTCGGACAACATTGGATCCGGCTATCGAGGCCAATTCAGGCTCATTCCCCAGTGCCCGATCCAATAGTGACCGTCGGAAGCCTCATCTCGTTTTTGAAGCGGCGGGGCTCGGCTGCTTGGATTGAGAGAGTGCACCACGTCGAGGGCACAAGCCAAAAGGCAGCTTGGCAGCTCATCTTCATTAATTTGCTACGGCGGTCCCGTCAACGGCCGGCGCGTCAAACCCTCGAAGCGCGTTGCACGGCTTTTCTAGCGGCAAGTCGCCACTCCCGGGCGGGTGCAGCGTTCAACTGTGCGTCGGCCAGTGCCGTTCGCGGAACCAGATGCGATAGGTCGTTGCCATCTTGTCGCGCTGGGCCTGCGGCGCGTGCCGCTTGCAGGTCGAGGCTTCCTCGCTGGTCTCAGGCGCCCCCCAGCGCAATTCGACGCAATCGTTGGGATTGTAGGCCATCTCGAAGTCGGCAATCCGGTCGACCACATCCTTCAGTGACAGCGTCCACTGCGAGCCATCGCTTCGGGTATAAGAGAATGTGCGCGAAGCAAGTTCGGACGCCAGCACGCCCTGAAGCTCGCGCTTGATGTCGTCCACGCTCTTGCCCGCGGGAATTGCATAGCGGTTCGACCGTCGCGCGAAACGATCGGGAAAATTCCGTACCACATCGATTGCGATCAGCAGCCGGAAATCGCGCGCCGGAGTGGAATAGTCCTCCCAGGCACCGGTGGTCTCGAAGATCGATGGACCGCCCGGCATCGCCGTGATTCCGGCCTGCTTCTCCTGGTATTTTCGACCGTTCTCGACCGAGGTAACGCGCACCTTGACCTGCTCGTAGAGGCTGGCGATCGCGTCGGTCATCGCCTTCACCGGATCGAGCGGCTCGGGCGACATCACGTCGTCCATCCGATCGTAGAAATCCTCGGTGTTCATTTGCGACTGGTCGAGCGAAAAATCAGCGTATTGCGGATTTTTCGCGATCTCGGCGTTGCTGAGCCGCCGCAACGGCCCGTTCCTGTCACCGACGATGGGACGGAAATGCTTGAAGCCGGGGCTGCCGAGCGCGGGATCGTGCACGAACAGGAAATTGCCGCGCCAGAAGCGCTTGCGCGTGATCGAACCATCGGGCTCGGCGTCAACAGCGAGGAAAACGCCGGGTTTGCCGTCCTGCTCCGGCACCAGACCTACCAGCATCAGGACATGGCCGTAGGGATCGGCATAGACAGTGCCGGGGTGCAGCGCTTTTCGGGTCAGCGGAACCGTGTAGAAATCGGTGTTGTCATCGGCCGCCGCGACGCGTACCGCACCGGTATGAACGACGTCGCCGACGTCGCGCAGATATTCCGCGAAATTCGTCGGGCGCTTGGGCTTCGGCGGCGCCTGCACTACGGACGGCATACCGGGCTGCGCATCGGCTGGCGGTTGCGACCGCGGAAACAGGCCGAAGATCCTCGGTGCCGGCTCGGACGGTGGCGGCGCGGCGGCCGGCGTGATGACCGCAGCAGCATCCTGTTCGGGCGGCGGAGCGGGGCGCGTCACCTCGGGATGATCGATGTCGAACCATTGGTAACATTTGGGTGGCCTGCCGCCCATGCCGCGCGAGCAATTCGAGTAACCGAACGGCAACCCCATCTTGAACGCAAAATAGGCGCGCAGAAAATAGACGAAGTCGGCGCAGTCGGGCCGGCCGGTGGCCACATTGTCTTCGCCGCGGCCCAGATAGTTGAACAAAAAGTTGCGCGACTGATCGCGCAGCACTTCACTCCACACCTTCCACGACAGATCCTGCTCGGGCGGCGCGTCGAACAGCTTTTCGATCCACGCCGAGAACAGCGCTTCCGTGGTGCTGTTCCAGCTTCCCCTCACCTGCCAGATTTTTCCCGGCGGTGCCGAAATGCCAGCGGGCTTGCGCGCCGCGACGGTGATCTCGCGCGTGACCGGACTGCATCCGGCCGACGAAGCCGCCAATGTCGCCCGCCATTTTCCGGCGGCAGGCTTGGCGACCTCGGCAAACCAGAAATACGGTTCGGACCCGCGCCGGTCAGGCGATGTGGCCGCAACGCTGCCGTCAGGCGCCACCAGCGAGAGTGCGCCTTCGACCGGCTTTTCCGCAGCAACCATGACGCGCAACGGTACGCCGGTCCACGGTGCGGCTGGCGAGGGCAAGACGAAAAGATCAGCGGCCTCAGCGCAACCGGCGGCAAGCGCCGGCGATTGCGCCGCCGAGAAAAGCAATGCGGCAAATCCGGCGGCAACCGGCAGCAATGCAGTGGCAGCGGCGACAAACCAGCGCACGCGAAGCATTTGAATGATCCTTTCCCCGAGGATTTCGAACGCTATTCAGCCCGCCAAACCGGCTGGACCGCAAGATAACCAATTGGCGGGGGTCAGTCAGCAGGTTTGAGCGCGGCCTGGAACCACAGGAGTTCGCCGGGCGGATGCGGTGCAACACGGTATTGCGGCGAAATCAGGTTCGATCACGCCCAACGGGCATCCAGTCGTCCCGTGATCGAAGACGAATGGATCTGGTGCCTTCCCCGAAATCGCGGACGGTCGATCTATTGCCGCGACGCCGTCTCAACAGTTCACGCTCTCTGCGGTTTGTCGCCAGATTTGCCGCGGCCTCCAGGGTCATGCGCGCCTCCTTAAAGCGGCCGAGCTTGTGCAAGAGGTCGCCGCGCACGCTGCCCAGCAGATGATAGGATTTCAGCGCGGGCTCGCCCACCAGTCGATCGGCGATCGCCAATCCCGCTCCCCGACCTTCGGCCATGCCGACCGCAACCGCGCGGTTGGGTTCGATGACCGGAGACGGCGCGTTTTGCAAGCTAGGCATAGAGCTTCGAGATGCGCGGCCAGTTGGTCTCCTCAACACTCGCCGCTTCGGCGTGGCAGGCGATAATGGCGGCCTGCAACACGTAGAAGCCATCGGTCGCGGCGAGTTCGCGGGCGCGCCGCAACGCCAGCAGGCCGCGACGGATCTGCAGGCGATCCCAGCGCGCGCGGTTCTGGTCCTTCAACAGCACCGGCTCGCCCGACGCATCGGTACGCGCGCCGCCGCGCGATGCGTTGAGCTTCCATCAGCGCCAATAGCCCGAACGCCTCGGGCTCTTGCGATGCGATCGACGTCAAAACGCGCCCCATCCGCAATGCCTCATTGCACAGCTGCGGCCGCAGCCAGTGCTCGCCGCGCGCAGCGGTATAGCCTTCGTTGAAGATGAGGGTAGACAACCTCGAGCACCGACGCGAGCCGCTCCGACAGTTGCTCCCGCCGCGGCGTTTCAAGGCCCGATTCACTGAAGAGCAAATGAATATGGACTCTTTTTTCGTGGGTGTGGGATCGAAACCTCCCAAAAAGCAATAGACGCGACAGTTGGGCCAATTACTGCCGCAGCAGGATCAGCGGATCGGCGCTGTCGGGCACCCGCCGCCACTGGGCGTTGTCGTCGGCTTCGAACGTCCAGGTCTCGCCGCTGGCCGACATCAGCAGGATCTGGCCGTGCTCGAGCCGCCACTGCGTCGGCGCGAAGGTGGCCACCAGGGGATCGCATTTGGGCTTGAGAAACACCTGAAAATTGTCCTGGCCCGCGTCGGTGTTGGTCAGGGTCAGGCCGCAGATCGCCTGGCCGTTGCCGCGCACCATCGCCCAGTCACCGATCATCTGGTCCATGGATTTGGCGAGCGAGCGTGCGGCCGCGAGATCCTGCAGGATGTAGATTCCCTCGCCGGAGCGCCTGCCCTCGAAAATCCCGGTCTCGACCTCGGTGAAATCGATCACCGGCTCGCCAGCGGCATTCTGCAGCCGGACGATATCGCCCAGCCCCTTGATGCTCCAGGCCGCGATATCGGCGGTGAACGGCAGTGCCTTGGCGCAGCCGGGCTCGAGATCAAGCTTGAAGCTGCCCTGCGGGCCACCATCGGCCTTCAGGGTGACGACGCACGTCTTGCTGCGGTCGGTGGTCGCGAGTTCCCACTGGCCGATCATGTCCTTTTTCAGGGTCGAGATGTCCTGCGCGGTGGCCTGCCGGATCCAGGCCATCGACGCCAACAACAGCGTGGCGATCGCGATCGTCGCGCGAGCGGGCATCAGCGTGCCTTCGCCGGGGTTTCCGCCACCGGCGTCAACGGCGGCCTGCCAGCGAACCAGGCTTTCAGATTGTCGACAACGAGCTGATCCATGGCATTGCGCGTGACCACCGAAGCCGATCCGATATGTGGCAACAGCACGACGTTCTGCATCGCCTTCAATTCGTCCGGAACGTTCGGCTCTTTCTCGAACACATCGAGGCCCGCAGCCAGGATGGTTCCCGACTTCAGCGCCGCGATCAAGGCCTGTTCGTCGACGACGGTGCCCCGGGCCAGATTGATGATGACGCCGCGCGGCCCCAGCGCCTTCATGACATCGGCGTTGACCATTTTCGCTGTCGACGCTCCTCCCGGCACGATCACCATCAGCGTATCGACCGCCTTCGCCATCTCGATCAGGTCGGGATAATGCTGATATGAGATACCGGCGACCGGCTTACGCGAATGATACACCACCGGCACGCGCGAGGCGTCGAGGCGCCGCCCGATCGCCCGTCCGATCCGGCCCATGCCGACCATCCCGACCTTGCGATCACGCAAGGAGCCTACACTGAGTGGAAAAATCTGCGTGGTCCACAACCCCGAGCGCAGATAGCGGTCGGCCTTGACGAATTCGCGCAAGGTCGCGATCAGGAGTCCCAGCGCAACGTCGGCGACTTCTTCCGTCAGCACGTCGGGCGTGTTGGTGACCATGATGTTATGGTCGCGGGCATAGGCCGCATCGATGTGGTCGTAGCCGACGCCGAAAGTGGAAACGATCTCGAGTTTCGGAAACAGCGCCAGCGTGGTGCCGTCATAGCGCACCGTATTAAACGTCACGGCAGCGCCGCGGATTTTGGCGGCGACTGCCGGGCTGAGCCGCTCCAGATCGTGCTTGGTCTCGAATGCATGCAGGACGAACTGGTCGGAAAAACCGTTGGTGACGAGCGGCTTGCTCGGGCCATAGATCAGAAGATCTGTCTTCTCCGAGGAAACATTCGAACTCGCCATCAGTCTCCCTTTCCAAGGGCACTCTCGTGCCAGCGCCGCAATATCAAATGCGAAACAAGCGCCAGCAACCCATAAATGACAATTCCGGCGGCGGAGAGCAACAGCAGCGCCGCGAACATGCGCGGAATGTTGAGACGGTAGCCGGATTCCGCGATCCGATAGGCCAGACCCGAGCCAGCGCCTGCGGAGCCCGCAGCGATTTCGGCGACCACCGCGCCGATCAGCGACAGGCCGCCTGCGATCCGCAAACCACCGAGAATAAAAGGCAGCGCGGCCGGCAATTTGAGATAGCGCAGCGTCTGCAGCCGCGACGCGCCATAGAGCTGAAACAGGCCAGCCAGATTGCGATCGACCGAATTCAGGCCGAGCGTGGTGTTGGACAGTACCGGGAAGAAGCCCACGATCCAGGCGCAGACGATCACTGCGGTCTGTTGCGGTAGATAGATCAGGAGCAGCGGCGCAATCGCGATGACAGGAGTGACTTGCAGGATCACCGCATAGGGAAACAGCGAATATTCCAGCCATTTCGATTGATTGAACAACAATGCCAGCAAGATTCCGCCGGCCGCGGCGGCGACAAACCCTTCCATTGTGGTCCATAACGTCACCAGCAGCGAACTGAACAATACCGGCCAGTCGTGGATCAGGGTTTTGAATACTGCCTCCGGTCCCGGCAATACGTAAGGCTGAATGTTGTTGAGACGCACGATCAGGCTCCAAAGCCCGATGCTCACCGTCAAGACCGCGATCGGGGCAAGTAATCTCACAATGCGCAGCAGACGCTCGTCAGCCGCGGCTTTACCCATGATCGGTGGTGTTTGCATGGTGCTCATCGGATCGGCTGTCCCTGATGCAACGGCGTCAGTGCATGCGATACGTCGCGGCAGTAACTGGCGTATTCGGCCGAGGTCCGAAATTCCTCTCCGCGCGGTTCCACCGCGCCGATGCGGAATTCCGCCGCGATCCGGCCGGGACGCGCAGTCATGACGACGACCCGCTGCGACAGATAGACGGATTCGAATACCGAATGGGTGACAAAGATGACGGTTTTGCGCAGATCACGCCACAATGTGAGCAGGTCGTCGTTGAGCCGGAAGCGCGTGATCTCATCGAGCGCCGCGAACGGTTCGTCCATCAGGAGAATATCGGGATCGGTGACCAGGGCGCGCGCGAGCGAAACCCGCATCTTCATGCCACCAGATAGTTCGCGCGGGAATGCATCGGCGAAGTCCGCAAGCCCTACCTGCGCCAGCGCCTCGGCGACGCGCGTGTTCGCTTCCCTTGCGGGCATGTGGCCAAGCTTCAGCGGCAGCCGCACGTTCTCACGGACGCTGGCCCAAGGCATCAAGGTCGGCTCCTGAAACACGAAGCCTATCGAATGTCCTGTGCGCATCTTACTGTCGCGATCTGAGGCCTGGAGGACGCCGGAGGTCGGCGCGTTGAGGCCTGCGATCAAGCGTAGCGCCGTCGACTTGCCGCATCCCGATGGCCCGAGCAGCGAAACGAATTCGCCACGCCGCACATCAAGGTCGAGCGGCCCGAGCGCCACAATCCCGCTGTCGTAGATTTTGGTCACGCCGCGCAGGCTGACCGCGAGTCGTCCCGGATTCACATCGATATCGGACACGCGTACAGGAGCGGCCATTACGTTTCGGTGCATGATGGGGCCGGACTGGCCCGTACGCCAACACGTTGCGTCAGCTCTTCCATTGCGACAGGTCGGCGCGCAGCGTCGGGTGAGGAACTACGGATGAACGATAGAGCGTACCCCCTGGCCTCAACGCTCTCCGCATAGAAGAGATCGCTTGTTCCCCTGGTTGATGCCCGGCTCATCTACTTGGCTCTTTTTCTGCCGAGCTGTTTGGCCGCAGATCGAGCCCAACGCCCTTGTTGATGAAGCGCAGCGTGTAGCCCTTCCGATAATCGATATCGGAGCGGACTACGCCGGCGCGCACCATCTTGTCAAAGAAGCTTGCAACCCGAGCGTCGTTCATCGCGCCGATGCCGTCCCTCAGCGTGTCGCCGGAATCGACGATGCCGTATTCCTTCATCTTGGCGACGGAATAGGCGAGCAGTTCGTCAGTCATTTCCGGATTGAGCTTCTTGATCATCGCGTTGCCCGGCGCGTTGTCTCCATAGAGATAATGGTACCAGCCGATGATCGAGGCGTCGACGAAGCGCTGCACGAGGTCAGGATTCTTGTCGATCAGGTCGGCTCGCGTTTCGATCAGGGTCGAATAGGTGTTGAAACCATAGTCCGCCAGCAGAATCACGCCGGGCTTGAACTTGGCGGTCTTCTCGATGGCGAGCGGCTCGGAGGTGACGTAGCCCTGCATCGCGCTTTGCTTGTCGGCGATGAAGGGCTGCGAATTGAATGTATAGGGTTTGATTTTGGCCTCGCTGAATCCGTATTCGGATTTCAGCCACTGGAAATAGGTCGGGATGCCTTCCTTGGAGACGAACAAGGTCAGCGGCTTGAGGTCCTCGAGCTTCGTCACATTGGATTCCGGATGGGTCACGAAAACCTGCGGATCCTTCTGGAACATCGCGGCGACCTCGACCACCGGCACCTTGTTGGCGATCGCATCGAACGATTGAAGGGTGTTCGCGCTCATGGAGAAGTCGAGCTTGCCGGCGATCAGCTGGATGCGATTGTTGTCGTTGGGACCGCCCGGAACGATGGTGACGTCGAGTCCGTATTTCCTGTAGGTGCCGTCGGCGAGCGCCTGGAAAAAGCCGCCATGCTCCCCCTCCGCGACCCAGTTGGTCCCGAACGATACCTTGTCCAGCGTCTGTGCGACGACGGGCTCGGCCGAAATGCCGGCGGCAAGCAATCCGGCCGTTAACGCTCGCAACAAAAGGACCGGGTTCATGGTTGGACTCCGTCGATCAATATGGCCCAAGATGAGGTAAAGATAGGACAAATGGCCCGGGTTGCGGAACGTGGGACACGGCCGCTTTCGGGACGCGGCAAACTACCTTGCAAATGGCTTCAAAGAAACGCTTCACTCGATGATCCCGACCGTCCCTCCCCGCGACTGGAGCGACATCCGCTGGCCCGAACCTTCGGGGGGCGCGGTGGAACGCTGGATTGCGGTGTTGCCGCTGGCGGCGACCGAGCAGCATGGTCCGCATTTGCCGCTCAGCACCGATGTCATGATCGCGCAGGCATATCTGGAACGGGTGCGCGAGCTGTTGCCCGCGGCCCTGCCCGCGACGTTCTTACCCGTCCAGCCGGTCGGGATCTCGACCGAGCACATCGATTATCCGGGCACGCTGACGCTTTCGACCGAACAGGCCCTGCGGGACTGGATGGCGCTTGGCACAAGCATCGCGCGGACCGGCATCAAAAAGCTCGTGATGGTCACGAGCCATGGCGGCAACAGTGCGGCGATGACGCTGGTGGCGCAGGATCTGCGCGCCAGGCACGGATTGCTCGCAGTCACCACCGGCTGGGCGCGCTTCGGTGCACCCGAGGGGCTATTCACCGCAGAGGAACTGCGCCACGGGATTCATGGCGGCGCGATCGAAACCTCGATCATGCTGGCGCGCTATCCGCAGGACGTGCGCACGGAGAACATCGCGAATTTTCGTCCCGCCAGCATCGCGATGGAAAAGAACTATCGCTGGCTCTCGGCGCATCGGCCGGCGCCGTTCGCCTGGCAGGCGCAGGACATCCATCCGAGCGGCGCGGCCGGCGATGCCACGCAGGCGAGCGCGGAAAAGGGTCAGCAGTTGCTCGATCACGGCGCACGCGCGTTCTGCGAACTGCTCGTCGATGTCGATAAATTCGATATCAACGTGCTTGGCGGCCGCCCGGAAGCCTGATGCCCGATCGGATGGTCGCGCCCCTTTGGGCCAGACCGTGCCGTAACCGCCTTCGGTGACGGCGGCCATTGACGGCTTCCTCCCCCAAAGTCACCAGCCCGTGATCGAACCGTATCCAAAGACGCTCCGTCCAACCCGGCGTGCAGGCCACAACGGTCCGCAAATATTCGAGATGATGGAGTTTCTCATGTCGATCCAGACCAAGATTGCCGCTGTCGCGCTCGCTGCCCTTGCCGTGACAGGCACGATGGCTTCCACCACGTCATCCGCTCAAGCCCGGGGTTTGGGCTGGGGCATCGCTGGCGGCCTGCTCGGCGCCGCCGTGGTCGGCAGCGCGATCGCCGCCAGCAACGACGGATATTATTACGACGACGGCTATCGCCGCTGCGTCTGGGTTCGCCAATACGACGCCTATGGCAACTACATCGGCCGCCTTCGTACCTGCAACTACTGACGGGCTTCGCTTCGAGAACCCAAATCGCGGCTTTCCCGTCCGGCACGAGCGCCTCATCCACCTCGTGCCGTGCCCGACCCGTCCGGCTATCCCCCTCCGGACGGGTCATCTTTTCCATGGTTGCGCTCGACTTCATCCGCGCGCCCCCGCGCGGACGTTTGTGTTGCATGGCTGTCACAGAACAATGCCAACAGATCGGGGTTATCCTCCGCTCTACTTGCTATTGCGAGTTATTTGCAATAGTGCTTTGGTAAGCAACTCAAAGGCTTGGCAAGGGTGGGCGGGACAAATTGGGCTCGTCGATCTGGTTTATGCCCAGCAGAGAGCATTTCGAACCCGTTGGCCTGGATTTCTTTGGTGGCAGGGCGACGGCAAATCTGCAGTGATGGCACAAGAGACCGCCGGAATATTCGCGCTGGAAAAATTCACCCGATGAGCCGTCGCAGTCGAGCCTCAAGATGCGCGTTCGCCGGCCTCGGCACGCTCATGCTTGTCAATGCGGCCGCCGCAGCCGACCTGCCGCTCAAGGCACCCGCTGCCGCCGACACCGTTTTCAACTGGACCGGTTTTTACATCGGCGGTCATTTCGGCTATGCGGCCGGCCGTGCCAATTGGTTGGCGACTGACGTCGGCGCTGCGGCGCCTGTTGTTTCGGAGTCGTTCGATTTGTTCAACGAGTATGATGCCTTCAAGGGTACCGGAAGCTACTTCGCCGGCTTGCAGGCCGGCTACAACTACCTGCTTCCGTCGCACTGGCTGATCGGTCTCGAAGCCGACATATCGGCTCCCAACACGCTTGCCGGCAGCCAGACGATCTCGACGCCGCTCGACGGGCAAGCGAATTACAGCGACACGGTGCTGCAATTCGGCACCGCACGGGCCCGACTAGGCTACGCCTTCGATCGCGTTCTCGTGTACGGCACCGGCGGCCTCGCCTGGACCTATGACAAGCTGGAGCGGACTCAGCTTGTCGGAGGCAACATCGGCGTCGGCACCACCGAAGCTGCGCTGTTGTGGCGATGGGGCTGGGCCGCGGGCGCCGGCATCGAGTTTCCGGTCGCGCCGAGTTGGACCGCCAAGGTCGAATATCTCGCGACCGGATTTGGCGGCGGCCGGAAGCTTTTCCCGGCCGCAGGACAATCCTTCGATTCCGATCTTTCGATGCAAAGCCTCCGTGTCGGCCTGAACTATCAGTTGGGCGGCGACCTTGCGAAGAGCGACGTTTTCACCAAGGGCGTTCAACCGCTCGAGGGCGGTGACTTCGCGGTGCATGGGCAAGCGACTTTTGTCGAACAATATGCGGCGCCGTTCCGCGCGCCCTATGCCGGTCAGAACAGCCTCGCTCCGAATGCCGGCCGCGAGACCTTCGATCTCGACCTCTATGTCGGCTACCGTCCGTGGAAAGGCGCCGAGATCTGGATCGACCCCGAAATCGATCAGGGTTTTGGGCTGAGCGGCACGTTCGGCGTCGCCGGTTTTCCGAGCGCCGAGGCCTACAAGGTCGGACAGACCTACCCCTATGCGCGCATTCCGCGTACGTTCCTGCGGCAGACCATCGATCTTGGCGGCGAAAGCCAGAAGGTCGATGCCGGCATCAACCAGTTCGCGGGCAGCCAGACCGCGGATCGCCTCGTCATTACGGTCGGCAAGTTCAGCGTGGTCGATATCTTCGACCAGAACAAATATGCGCATGATCCACGTGGCGACTTCCTGAACTGGACCGCAGTCAACACTGGCGCGTTTGATTATGCCGCAGACGCCTGGGCTTTCACCTACGGCAGCGCGGTCGAATGGTACACGGGGCAATGGACATTCCGTGCCGGCGTGTTCGATGGCTCCGTCGTCCCCAACAGCTCCGATCTCGATCCGAACTTCGGCCAATTCCAGATGGTCGGCGAAATCGAACGCCGCTATAGCCTCTGGGACCAGCCGGGCAAGGTGCTGGTGACGGGCTATCTGACGCGTGCACGGCTCGGCAGTTTCCAGGACGCGGTCAATCTCGCGGCCGTAACCGGCGCCATGCCGGACCTGTCGCTGGTGCGGACCTATACCAGCAGGACCGGCATCACCGGCAATATCGAACAGCAGATCATGGACGGCGTCGGCCTGTTTGCCCGCGCCGGCTACACGCCGGGCAATCTCGAGACCTATGCCTTTACCGACGTAGATGAGACGGTCGCGGGTGGCGCCTCGCTGTCGGGAAAATTGTGGGGCCGGTCGGACGACACGCTGGGCATCGTCGGCATCGTCAACATGATTTCAAAGGAGCATCAGGCCTACCTCGCCGCCGGTGGTCTGACCGCCCTGATCGGCGACGGCATGCTGCCGCATCCCGGGCCCGAGCAGATCATGGAAGTCTACTACCAGCTTCCGGTATATTCCTGGCAGCTGACCTTGGACTATCAGTTCATCACCAATCCCGCCTACAACCGTGATCGGGGACCGGTCTCGGTGGTCGCAACTCGACTGCACGCGCAGTTCTGAAACGGCTACTCCATCCGCCCTGTCCTGTCACGCGCACCTCAACGCTTGAGACGACCGCATGAACCTCCGGGAATTTTCACCACCGGCGCTGGGGCAGGCGTTGCAGCCCAACATCTGGGACCTCGTCGCATTGATCCTGATAACCGGCGCGATGGTCCTGATCGTCTATGGCGGCGAGCAGACCGCAGCCCCCCTGTCGGCGCTCGATGTCACGCCGGTGACGCTGGACCCGGCCCATCTGCCCGCCTATGCGCTGCGCACCACGATGCGGATGCTGCTCGCGATCGTCTGCTCCATCATCTTCACCTTCATCTATGCGGCACTGGCCGCCAAGAGCCGCCGCGCCGAAATGGTGCTGATCCCGCTACTCGATATCCTGCAGTCGGTGCCGATCCTGGGCTTCCTGACCTTCACGGTCGTGTTCTTCATGAACCTGTTTCCCGGCCGCGTGTTCGGCGCCGAACTGGCTTGTGTGTTCGCCATTTTCACCAGCCAGGCCTGGAACATGACCTTCAGCATGTACCAGTCGATGCGCAACGTGCCGAAAGATCTGGAGGAAGCCTCGCAAAGCTTCCATCTCAGCGGATGGCAACGCTTCTGGCGGCTCGACGTGCCATTCGCGATGCCGGGCCTGATCTGGAATACGATGATGTCGATGTCCGGCGGGTGGTTCTTCGTGGTGGCCTCGGAAGCAATCACGGTGGGTAAAACCACGGTTACGCTGCCCGGCATTGGCTCCTATGTCGCGCTGGCCATCCAGCAGCGCAACCTGCCCGCGATCGGCTACGCCATCCTGACCATGTTGCTGGTGATCATCGCCTATGACCAGTTGCTGTTTCGCCCGGTGGTGGCCTGGGCCGACAAATTCCGCTTCGAGCAGACCGCTTCCGGCAACGTGCCGACCTCCTGGATGCTCGACCTATTTCGCCGCACCCGCGCACTACGATCGCTTTCGCTGCCATTCGAGGCGTTGAACAAGATGATCTCCAATCTGCATATCGTGCCTCCCGGCGCCTGGAAGCTGGCCCCGGAGCCACAGGGCCAGCCGTCGCGTATCATCGATGCGCTCTGGCTCGCCTTGATCGTCGCGATCACCGGTTATGCCGCCTGGCGGATTTATGAATATCTTTCGACCACGCTCAGTCCATCGGACGTGTTCGGCGCGTTCGGATACGGCCTGCTCACGCTTGCCCGCGTCTTCGTGCTGATCGCGCTGGCCACCATGATATGGGTGCCGGTCGGGGTCTGGATCGGCCTGCGGCCGAAGCTCGCAGAGCGGATCCAGCCGCTGGCACAGTTCCTGGCGGCATTTCCCGCCAACCTCGCCTTTCCGGTGTTCGTGGTGGCGATCGTACGCTATCGGCTCAATGCCGATATCTGGCTCAGCCCGCTGATGATCCTGGGCACCCAGTGGTACATCCTGTTCAATGTCATCGCCGGCGCAAGCGCCTTCCCGACCGATCTGCGCGAGGCTGCCGGCAGTTTCCACCTCAAGGGTTGGCTATGGTGGGTCAAGGTCGTATTGCCCGGAATCTTTCCGTACTACATCACCGGCGCGATCACCGCGTCGGGCGGCTCGTGGAACGCTTCGATCGTCGCGGAAGTCGCAAGCTGGGGCAATACCCATCTGACCGCCAGCGGTCTCGGCGCCTATATAGCGACCGCAACGGAAAACGGCGATTTCCCGCGCGTGGTGCTCGGCATCGCCGTGATGTGCATTCTGGTGACATTGTTCAATCGGCTGGTCTGGAGGCCGCTATACGCCTTCGGCGAGCGGCGTCTTCGTCTCGGATAACGCGGGGAGGCATCTCATGCTCGATCAAGTCCAACGGACGAACCTGCTGGATATACGCAGTGTCTGTCGCTCGTTTCCGAAAGGCAGCGGCGAAGACCTTCTGGTACTCGAGAAGGTCGATCTGACCATTCATTCCGGCGAAATCGTCGGCCTGTTGGGCCGCTCCGGATCGGGCAAGTCGACGCTGCTGCGCATCATCGCCGGCCTCGTTTCGCCGTCCTCGGGCGAGGCGAAATGCCGGGGCGAAACCATCCAGGGACCGCCGAACGGCGTCGCCATGGTGTTCCAGTCGTTTGCGCTGTTTCCCTGGCTGACCGTACTGCAGAACGTCGAACTGGGGCTGGAAGCGCTCGGTATCGACAGCGCCGAGCGCCGCACCCGGGCGCTTGCGGCGATCGACCTGATTGGCCTCGACGGCTTCGAATCCGCCTACCCCAAGGAATTGTCCGGCGGCATGCGCCAGCGCGTCGGCTTTGCACGGGCTCTGGTGGTTCATCCCGATCTCTTGTTGATGGACGAGCCGTTCTCGGCGCTCGATGTGTTGACCGCCGAGACGCTGCGTACCGATTTGATCGATCTGTGGATCGAAGGCCGCTTGCCGATCAAGTCCGTGCTGATGGTGACGCACAATATCGAAGAGGCGGTGCTGATGTGCGACCGCATCCTGGTGTTCGCGTCCAATCCAGGCCGTGTCGCGGCGGAGATCAAGGTCGAGCTGCCGCATCCGCGCAACCGGCTCGACCCGACTTTCCGGCAATTGGTCGACAGCATCTATGCCCGGATGACCCAACGCGCCGAACCGCGCCCTCTCGCTATCGAAGGCATTCAAGGCACCGGCGTCGGCATGGTGCTCAACCACGTCTCATCCAACGTGCTGTCGGGGCTGATCGAGACCCTGGCAGGACCGCCCTATAACGGACATGCCGACCTGCCAGTGCTTGCCGGCAGCCTGCAACTGGAAGCCGACGAGATCTTCCACCTCGGCGAAGCCTTGCAATTGCTGCGCTTCGCCCAGCTCAGCGAGGGCGACCTGATGCTGACGGAAGCGGGCCAACGCTTCGCGCATCTGGAAACCGATGCCCGCAAGAAGCTGTTCGCCGAGCACCTGATCAACTACGTGCCGGTCATCGGCCTGATCCGCCGCGTGCTCGACGAGCGGCCGTCGCATAGCGCACCAGTAGCGCGCTTCCGCAATGAACTTGAAGACTACATGTCGGAGGAATATGCCGACGAGACCCTAAAGACGATCGTGTCATGGGGCCGCTACGCCGAACTGTTCGACTATAACGAACAGGCAGAATCATTCAGCCTGGAAAACCCGCATTAGCGATCGTCACTCGCCGCATTAATCGCGTCGTTTCCGGGACGCAGGCGGAAATGACGACGCCGGGAGCCCCTTACCCCGCCGGCAGGAAAGAGTCCGCCCGCGCCATCGTCCAGGCGTCGCGGAAGCGCACGTCCTTGGTGCCCTTGATCAGTTCGCCGGGCCGCAGCGACGGATAGAGTTGCGCGAACGAGCACACGGTGGTGGTGGATGTGCGTTGCGAAAAATGGATCGGCCGGATCTGCTGCGGATGTTCGAGGCCGGCGGCTGCGATCAACTCGGTCAGCGCGTGCAATGTCGAGTGATGGTAATTGTACACTCGCTCGATCTTGTCCGGCACCACCAGCGCACGGTTGCGCGAAGGATCCTGCGTGGTCACACCAGTCGGGCAGCGATCGGTGTGACAGCTCAGCGACTGGATACAGCCCAGCGAGAACATGAAACCGCGGGCCGAATTGCACCAGTCGGCACCGATCGCCATCGCACGAGCCATATCGAAGGCGGTCGCGATCTTGCCGGAGGCGCCGATCTTGATGCGGTCGCGCGCGTTGATGCCGATCAGCGCGTTGTGGACGAAATTGACGCCCTCGCGCATCGGCATGCCCAGATGGTCCATGAATTCGAGCGGCGCTGCGCCGGTGCCGCCCTCTTTACCGTCGACCACAATGAAATCGGGATAGATGCTGGTCTCCAACATCGCCTTGCAGATCGCCAGAAACTCCCAGGGATGACCGATGCAGAGCTTGAAGCCGGCGGGTTTGCCGCCGGACAGCCGCCGCATCTCGGCGATAAAAGCCATCATCTCCAGCGGTGTCGAAAACGCCTGGTGATAGGCCGGCGAGATGCAATCCTCGCCCATCGAAACGCCCCTGATCTTCGATATTTCCTCGGAAACTTTCGCCGCCGGCAGTACGCCGCCGTGCCCCGGCTTGGCGCCCTGGCTGATCTTGAGTTCGACCATCTTGATCTGGTCGTCGCTTGCGATACGCGCGAATTCGTCCGGATTGAACGAACCGTCGCGATTGCGGCAACCGAAATAGCCGGAGCCGATTTCCCAGATGATGTCGCCGCCGTTCTCCCGGTGATAGGGACTGACGCCACCCTCGCCGGTGTCGTGCGCAAAGCCGCCTTTTTTGGCGCCTGCGTTCAGCGCACGCACGGCGTTCGGACTGAGCGCGCCGAAACTCATGGCCGAGATATTGAAAACCGACGCCGAATACGGCTTCTTGCAATCCGGGCCGCCGATCGTGATGCGAAACTTCTCCGTGGCGTGCGGCTTCGGCGCCACCGAATGGTGCATCCATTCATAGCCCTCGCGGTAGATGTCTATCTGGGTGCCAAACGGCCGTTTGTCGAGCACCATCTTGGCGCGCTGATAGATGACCGCGCGGGTATCGCGGGAAAACGGCATGCCGTCCTTCTCGGACTCGAAGAAATACTGCCGCATCTCCGGCCTGATCTCTTCCAGAAGGAAACGCAGATGCGCGGAGATCGGATAATTCCGCAGCACCGCATGGCTCTTTTGCGTGAGATCGCGAAATCCGAGCAGGGTAAGAGCGCCGAAGATAACAAACGGGATCGCGATCAGCTTGAGCACCTTGTGATCGACGATACCGATGCCGAGCAGCAATGCTGTGACGACACCGCAAATCGTCAGAACGATGAAACGCGGAGAGAACGGAAGCAGCAGTGTTTCCATGGGACCCCTTGAGCAGATCCTGCTCTATTATTCCTTGCCGGCCGCAAGCCTAGTTCAAAACCGCTAATACGCTCTACACGATATTCGGCGCGCGGCTTCATGGATATGACATCGCAAGGCGACTGAATCCCCAGCCGAACAGGCAGCGCGACCGTTAACGACGCTTCGCCAGACTTTTTGCACTGCAGCGCAGTCGCCGGCTTTTTCGGCGCTCAGTGGCTATGGGGACGCATCTCGTCGGGAATATTGCCCTGCTGCAGACCGCTCTGCGCCAGCCATGCATCGGTCGTCCGGATCGCTCGCTCGATATGATCGGCGGTTCGTGTGAAATCATAAGGCGACCCCACCAGCGGGCACAACGGCGGCACGACGTAATATTCGATGCTGGGGCTAAGGCCTTCCAGTTCACTGACCAATTGCCGCGAAATCAGCAGTGTCAGCGCGTGCAGCGCATTGGCTACCGCACCGACCGGCGGCGCATCGGTCGCGCAGGCGTGTCCGGTCGGCAGAACGATCAGCCGCGTCGCGCCTTTCTGAACTGCGATCCTGATCGGGGTGTTGCTTGAGACCGCGCCATCGGCCAGATAGCGATTTCGGTAAAGAACCGGGCTGAAGGCGCCGGGAATCGCCGTCGAAGCCACGATGGCTTCTGCGGTCGAGCCTTCCGACAACACCACGCTATCACCGGTAATGATGTCCGTCGCGACGATATGTACCGGCAGTTTTGCATCCTGCAGATTACGATAGGGAACGTAATCGTCGATCAGCTTGCGGATGCCGTCATGCGGAATCAGGAAATCACGCCGCCAGAGGAATCCCAGCATCGTCCTCCATGTCACCGGGAAAACGTCGTGCCGGGTCAGCCCGCGCCAGATCGTCCCCAACCGCTCCACTCCGTCCAGCGTAGGATCGCCGGCATAGAAGGCGCCGTTCAGCGCGCCGACGCTGGAGCCGACCACCATATTCGCGGTGACCCCATGGCTTGCGAGCGAATGCAGCATGCCGACCTGAATGGCGCCAAAACTGCCGCCGCCTGCGAACACAAAGGCGGTTTTCCCTTGCCCAGTCTGAACGGATATCGACAACGCCATCCTCGCCAATTACCGTCGGCAACCGGCCGCGCAGTTCCAGAGCGTTATAGCAGCGGGAAACTTGGCTGCACCATCAGCAAAAAGGGGGTTGGATTAGAGGTACGTCCGCTCAAACCATCGTTCCAGGCGCGCGTAGCGCGAGCCCGGAAGATGATGCGGAAATCGAACTTTACCGCTCGACGAACGCCTTCTCGATCACGAAATGACCGGGCTCGCTGCTGTTACCTTCGAGAAAACCGCGATCTTCGAACATCTGGCGCAATTCCTCCAGCATGGCCGGGCTGCCGCACATCATGATGCGGTCGGTCGCAATATCGAGTGGCGGCTGGTGGATGTCGTTGAACAATTGTTCTGAAGTGATCAGGTCAGTGATGCGGCCGCGGTTGCGGAACGGCTCGCGGGTAACGGTTGGATAATAGAGCAGTTTTTCGCTCAGCAGCGGCCCGAATAATTCATCGTCGCGTAGCCGCGCCACCAATTCCTCGCCATAGGCGAGTTCGGAAATCTGCCGGCAGCCGTGAACCAGCACAATGGTGTCGAACCGCTCGTACACGTCCGGATCCTTGATCAGGCTTGCGAACGGCGCAAGCCCGGTGCCCGTCGACAGCAGCAGCAGGCGCTTGCCCGTGATCAGATTGTCGGCAATCAGCGTGCCGGTCGCCTTGCGGCCGACCAGGATGGTGTCGCCCTCCCTGATCTTCTGCAGGCGTGAGGTCAATGGACCGTCGGCGACCTTGATGCTGAAGAATTCAAGTTCTTCCTCATGATTGGCGCTCGCCATGCTGTAGGCGCGCAGCAGCGGACGGCCGTCGACCTCAAGACCGATCATCGCAAATTGCCCGTTGAGGAAGCGGAAGCCGGAATCGCGGGTGGCGGTGAAGCTGAAAAGCGTGTCGGTCCAGTGCCTGACTGAAAGAACTTTCTCTCGATAAAACGCGCTCATGAGTTCTGATTTTTCCTGACGTCT
>JAGXAJ010000005.1 GCA_018971625.1 Pseudomonadota bacterium | reverse complement strand
GCCTTTCAACGAGAGCGCGCCAGGAAGCAGCATCGAAAGGCCGCGGGTCCGATCCTGGACAAGGCGCTCAGGCTTCACCAAGCGGGCATCGCGCGTGAAGCGCAGGCGCTTTGCCTGCAGGTGCTCGAGAATCTGCCCGACCATTTCGATGCGTTGCATCTGCTGGGTCTTTCGAAATCGAATACCGGTGAGCTTGTGGAGGCAGAGGCCATCCTGCAGCGGGCGCTGCAGGTCGACCCGAAGTCGGCCGAACTGCTCAGCAATCTGGGCGTGGTCCAGTCTGACATGGGGCAGATCGAGAAGGCTCGCGCGAGCTACGAGAAGGCGATAGCGCTGCGTCCGAACTCCCCGATTGCGCTCAACAATCTCGGCAATGCGCTGTTCAAGCTGAACCTTCCCGAGCGTGCGATCCAGGCCTTCGATCGGGCGCTGTCGTACAAGCCTGATTATATCGACGCCGTCTACAACCGCGGCAACGCTTTACTGTTTGCCAGGCGGCTGGATGAGGCGTTGGCGACATTCGAACGTGTCATTCAGATGAAGCCGCTCTACGCCCTGGCTCACAATGCCATCGGCCTGACCTATCTCGAGCTGAAGCGTTTCGATGAAGCGCTGACAAGCTTCGATCAGGCGATGCGGCTTAAGCCTGACCTGCCACAAGCGCTGGCTAATCGCGCCCGCGCGCTCGGGGAGATTGGCGACATCGATGGTGCATTCGAGCACTATAGCAAGGCGCGCGCCATCGCCCCCGATCTAGAAGCCGCGCTGCTCGGCCACGCCCGGCTGGTGATCAGCTCTGGCAGGCTGTCTGAAGCAACGGACCTTTGCCAGAGAGCCGTCCGCAGCGATCCGCGGTCGGTCGAGGCGCTCACGGCTCTTGCCCAATGTATAGCGCATCAAGGCAAGATCGATGAAGCGATCGAGCTGTACGATCGGGCGCTGGCCATGCAGCCCGACAATGAGGGCACCATCACCCGAAAGATCTTCGCGCTCGATTTCCACCCGCGCGCGGAATTTCCAGAGCATCAGCAGGTTCGCAAGCAATGGTGGGTTCAGATCGGATCCAAGGTCCCCAAGATACCTGCGGAGCGATTGCAAAATGTCCGCGATCCCAATCGCCGGCTGAGGATCGGCTATGTGTCGGCCGATTTCAGGGATCATTCCGCGGCGTTTGTGTTCGGACCCGTGTTGCGCAATCATGACAAGTCGGTCGTCGAAATCTTCTGTTATTCGTGCACCAGCCTGCGGGATTCGGTTACCGACGATTTTCAGCGGGTGGCCGACAAATGGGTCGAGGCCTGGCGCCTGACCGACGATCAGCTCGCCGAACAGATCATATCCGATCAGATCGACATTCTCGTCGATTTGTCGGGCTTCACCGGAGGACATCGTCTGCGGGTATTTGCCCGCAAGCCTGCACCCGTCCAGGTGACGGCATGGGGACACGCTACCGGAGACGGCATGCCGGAAATCGATTATATGTTTTCCGACCCGGTATCGACACCGGCCGAGGTACGTCATCTGTTCGCGGAGAAGATCTACGACCTGCCGTGCCTGATCACGATCGATGCCCCGCCTGCGGCATTCAAGCCGGCTTTGCAGCCGCCGTGCCTCACCAACGGTTACGTGACATTCGGGGTATTCAACCGGGTGGACAAGATATCGGCCGACGCCATCAGGATCTGGTCCGGGATTCTCCAGGCCGTGCCGAATTCGAGACTGACGATCAAGCACGGCGCGCTCGGCGACGACGCGGTGCGTCGGCGGCTGATGGAACGCTTTGCGGCTCAAGGTGTGGCACCAGACCGAATTTTGTGCCTGGGACCTACAACCCGGCTGAAGCACCTTGAGGCGTATGCCGGGATCGACATCTGCCTGGATCCATTTCCGATGAACGGCGGCGTCAGCACCTGGGAGGCGCTGCATGCCGGCGTTCCCGTTCTGGCCAAACTCGGCAACAGCAACGCGAGCCGCGCCGCCGGCGCGATCCTCTGTTCGGCGGGCCTGCACGAATGGGTTACCGACAGTGAATCCCAATATGCCGAGCGGGCGATCAAATATGCCACGCAGCCCGATTATTTGAGCGAACTGCGCGCGGGATTGTCCGCCAAGATTCTAGCGAGCCAATCGGGCAATACCAAGAACTACACGAGGGCAGCCGAAGCGGCGTATCGGGCGATCTGGCAGGAATACTGCGCAAAGCGTGCGGGAGACGGCGCGACGTCTTGATGGTTCTTTTCAATGCGGCGCCGCCGAGCGCGGCGCGGCTTTGCCGAGGGCTGCGGCCATCGCCGAGATCAGCGGCTTCATGAAATAGGCCTCATTGGCGGGCGTGATGTCGGTGCGCAGTCCATAGGACTTGAGCTCATCGCATACCACCGGTCCGACCGCTGCGATTGTCGTATGGGCCAGCCCCTCGCGTAGTCGCACCTCGCAGCCGTGTGACCTAGCGATCTCGATCAGTCGACGAACCTGGCCTGAACTTGTCAAGGCAATGACGTCGATGCGGCCTTGCGCCATCTCTTCGATCGCAGTGACGATATTGGCATCGGCAGTCTGCGCGTCGTAGACGTAAGGCAATACAGTGTCGACATTGGCACCTTGCGCCACGATCGCCCCGATCAGCTTGCCGTGGTCCTTGTCCGGATAAAGCTGCAAGCCGACGCGATGGCCCGACAGATCGACATGTGACAGCATCTCGGCGATACCTTCGGACGTCGGCTTTTCCGTGGTGGCCTGCGGCTCAAGGCCAATCTCGCGCAGTGCCTTGCCGGGCTTCGGCCCTCGCGCGAATTTTCGTGCCTTGTCGAGTGCGGCGACGAAGTCATTATTGACGTCGAGCCGTCGCCCGACTTTGATCAGCCGCCGCAGCCCTTCGCCTGTCAACAGCACCAGATCGTCGCAGGGCACCTCAATGAAACGCCTGATCCAACCCTCGATCGGCGCGGCGTCTGGTGGGTCCTGGATGGTGAACATCGGACATTGCAATACGTCCGCGCCCTGTTCGGCCAGCAGACGGGAGAACTGCGCTTCTTCGCGCGTTTCCATGATGAGAATGCGATAGCCGTTCAGTTTGTCCGCCATGACCTTGTTCTGGTGTGACCTTGCTGCAACTGAACTATTCTAACGCCAATCGTCCCCGTCTGTTCATCTTAGCCAACCGGGATCGGCGCAAGACCGCCGCGGGTGATAGAGCAGGGCCGCGATTCCAGGCTCCGATCTTTCCCAGGAAATCGAACTCCGAAACCAGAACTCGATGTCCGACCATCAATTCGTCCTGACGCTATCCCGCGCCAACCGCCCCGGCATCGTTTCCGCAGTGTCGACGTTTCTGGTCCAACGGGCAGAATATCCTCGACGCCCAATAGTTCAATGACGTCGAGACCATGCATTTTTTCATGCGGGTGGTATTCGACGCGGCTGATCTTGCGGCTAATTTTCCATCCCTGCAGACCGGATTTGCGGTGATCGCCGACCGCTTCGGTATGGAGTGGCAGATGCGCGACCGTGCCACGCGCCGCCGGGTGATGTTGCTGGCCTCGAAATCCGATCATTGCCTCGCCGATATCCTCTATCGCTGGCGCGCCGGCGAGTTGATTCCGACGGCAATCGTTTTGAACCATCCGCGGGAAACTTACGGGAATCTCGATTTCGGCGAGATCCCGTTCCACTTCCTGTCCGTCACAAAGGACACGAAGCGCGAGCAGGAGACCGCGATCTGGAATCTGGTCGGCCGGACCGACACCGATCTGGTGGTGCTCGCGCGCTACATGCAGATCCTGTCGGATGAGATGTCGGCAAAACTGTCCGGGCGCTGCATCAACATCCATCACTCGTTCCTGCCGGGCTTCAAGGGCGCGCGGCCCTATCACCAGGCACATGAGCGTGGCGTCAAATTGATCGGTGCTACTGCCCAATACGTCACCAGCGCGCTCGACGAAGGGCCGATCATCGACTAGAATGCCGAGCGCATCAGCCACCGCGATACGCCGGAAGACCTTGAAGGGACGCTATATAGAACACGTCGGGTGCTGGCGCGGGCAATGCGCCACCATCTCGATGACCGCGTGTTACCCACCGGCCGCAAAGCGGTGGTGGCATTCATGGGTTAGGCCCGAACGCGCTCAATGCACGGCGCCGAGTCCGGACGACGATGTCGTCGGATTGCTGGCATCGTCCTTGACTGCGAGTTCCAGCCGCTTACGTTCCCGCTCTTTCATGAATTCATCGTATTTCGCTGTGCCAGGCCGCGGTGGGGCGTCCGCCGGCAAGCCGCCGAGCCATTGCGGGACATAGTCGGCCATCCCGTCCGCGAGCTTTTCATTGATGGTCCCGCAGCCGCTCAGGCCGCCCGCGAGGAACGCGAGGGCCGCGACGGCGACGAGATGGCGGTAACGAACTGGCATTTACGAAGTGTCTGAGCCTGCCTTAGGCAAATAGCATGCTTGTCGCGGCCACGGTTGGTCGTATGAGAATACGGCAAATTGCAAGGTGGGTTAAATGAAATCAAAGGTATTTTTATACCATAAACGATCGTTTCGCTGACCTGTTGCTCGTGCGAACGCGGTTTCTTCGTGCGGTTACTGCGCTTGAAGATACATTGAGAAAATCTCCGGAGTTTACGACCATGCAGCGAGCCACAGCACCGTTCCGCGCCGATGAGGTCGGCAGCCTGTTGCAGCCGCCGCGTATCAAGCAAGTGCGCGCCAGGCTGGAAAACGGTGCGATCTCGGCTGACGAGTTGCGCAAGGCCGAAGACCTCGAGATCGAAAAAGTCGTGCACAGGCAGGCGTCTACCGGGCTGAAGCTCGCCACCGACGGCGAATTCCGCCGCTCCTGGTGGCATTTCGACTTCCTTAGCCATCTCACCGGTTGCGAATTGTTCCACCCCGGCGAAGGCATTCAGTTCGCCGGCGTTCAGACCCGCCACGACGCGGTCCGTGTGATCGGCAAGCTGGATTTTCCGGCCGACCATCCGATGCTCGCGCACTTCAAATTTTTGAAGAAAAAATGCGACATCGCCCATGTCACGGCGAAGATGACGATCCCGTCCCCCGCCGTGCTGCACTTCCGGAGCGGACGCAAGCTGATCTCGAAAGAGGTCTATCCCGATCTCGAGTCGTTCTATGCGGATCTCGGCAAGACCTACCGCAAGGCGGTCAAGGCATTCTACGACGCCGGGTGCCGATATCTGCAGTTCGATGACAACGTGTGGGCCTATCTCTGCTCGCCGGATGAATTGCGGAAGTGCCGCGAGCGCGGCGACAATCCCGATGGCCTGCCGGAAATCTATACGCGCATCATCAATTACGCGATTGCCGATCGTCCGGCGGACATGGCGATCACGACGCATGTCTGCCGCGGCAATTTCCGCTCGACCTGGATTTCGTCCGGCGGCTACGAGCCGGTGGCCGAGACCCTGCTGGCCGGCACCAATTACAACGGCTATTTCCTGGAATATGATTCCGATCGCGCCGGCGGCTTCGAGCCGCTCCGCTATCTGCCCAGGGGCAACAAGGTCGTGGTGCTCGGCCTCATCACCTCGAAGACCGGTGCGCTGGAAAAAAAGGACGATATCAAGCGCCGACTGGAAGAAGCCGCCAGATTTACCCCGCTCGAGCAGCTCGCGCTGTCGCCGCAATGCGGATTCGCCTCGACCGAGGAAGGCAACAACCTGACCGAGGACGAGCAGTGGGCGAAGCTGCGGTTGGCGGTCGAGGTCGCCAACGAGGTGTGGGGCAAATAGCCCGACCCATCGGCGGAAGGCAGGTTGCAAAGCCCGGATGCGATCATCGTCGGTGCCGGTCCCGCGGGCCTTGCCTGTGCCATGACCATGCGGGAGGCCGGGCTTGCCGCCGTCGTGTTGGAGAAGGCCGACATGGTCGGATCGGCCTGGCGGCGCCATTACGATCGGCTTCATTTGCATACGGACCGAAGGCATTCCGGTCTGCCCGGGATGGCGATGCCGGAAAGCTATCCGGCCTATCCGTCCCGCGCGCAGATGGTCGACTATCTCGAAGCCTATGCGGCGGGGTTTGATATCCGGCCTGCCTTCAACACGACGGTATCGAACATCCGGCGCGATGGCGGGCAATGGCGTGCGGAAACGGGGCAGCGGCCGAGATCGGCGCCGGTGATGGTGGTCGCCACCGGCATCGCCGATGCACCCTATCGGCCGGCATGGCCCGATTCGGACAATTACCGGGGCTCCGTCATCCACAGCAGCGACTATCGCAATCCGTCGCTTTATGCCGGCAAGCGCGTGCTCGTGGTCGGCTTCGGCAATTCGGGCGGCGAGATCGCGCTTGACCTCGCCAATGCCGGCATCGACGTGGCGCTCGCGGTGCGCGGTCCGGTCCAGGTCCTGCCGCGCGACTTGCTCGGTTTTCCGATTTTGTTGTGGGCGATCCTGTACCGACATCTGCCCGCACGTTTCGTCGATACGATCAACGCGCCGATCCTGCGACTTGCGACAGGCTCGATCGAAAAACTCGGATTGCAGGGCGCCGCTAGGGGGCCGCTTCAGATGATCGAAGAAAATGGTCGCGTGCCGCTGATCGACGTCGGGACGCTGGCTAGGATCCGGGATGGCTCGATCAGGATACGCGGCGGCATCGATTGCTTCACGCCGGATGGCGTCGTGTTCACTGCCGCGCGTGAAGAGCGGTTCGATGCCGTTATTCTCGCGACCGGTTTTCGTCCCGATCTGCGCCGCTTGATTCCGGAGGTGGAGGGCGTGTTCGACGCGCACGGCATGCCGCGCGTGACCGGACGGGCAACCGCCGCGTCCGGGCTTTATTTCTGTGGCCATCGGGCTTTATTTCTGTGGCCATATCACCTCCGTGACCGGACAATTGCGGGAGATCGGCATCGAAGCGCGACGGATTGCGCAGGATGCGAAGCGATATGTTGCGAGGGTGCGCGCGAGCAGAAATATCCCGACCTCGTGATTCTCTCTCGTCATGCCCGCGAAGGCGGGCATCCAGTACGCTTTGCGCGATCGACTTCATCACAGGCATCCCGGAATACTGGGCCCCCGCCTGCGCGGGGACGACAAGACACAATATCGCGTTCTCGCGACAGCATTCGTCCGAGTCTTGCAAAAACTTTCGCCCTAAAAAGAAAGAGGGTGCAGGAAGTGCCGGGCGCTCGATGCACCCGCAGCCGCGCGTGTAGTGTAGAAAGCACGCGCGTAAGTCACCACAGGTCCACCGGAATCATCCGGCATTTCCTGCGCAATGGTTTTAACGGTTTCCTTCGTGCTCTCCGCGGTGACCGGGCTTTTTTGTCACCGTTCGCCGCGCAGAAAATTCCGCGCGACTTGACGCCAGCGTCGGGGCGTCCGGACCATACGACTTCGCCGTCCGCTTCAGCATCGCTCGTCCGCGCGCAAAGCGCGCGACGACGCTGTCGCGTCCACCGCATCCCGCACCCAACGTTCGCGACGATCATGACACGTCCCTCTTTGGGGTACGGGACACGCAACAAAGGCAACTGATTTGCCTCAAAAGAAAAGCCCGAAATTTTTTCGGCAGGTCTGGACAGTGCAAATCAGACTGTATCCGTTGCGGAAATTCGTCCTTGCGCGAGTCGAAATCATGCCCAGATTGCGCCGTTGCCGGGCGTTGGCGCTGTTGGGCAGATGGTGGTAGGACAGCCGCGTGGCCGGCAGCTGCCCACGTGTCTCCCAATGCCGGCTTCCCTTTTCCGGCGCGATGAAAAACGACCAGCTTCTCAGTCAGATCAGCGAATTCTGCCGAAGCGCAGATATGGCGGAATCGACCTTTGGCCGCCGCGCGGTCAATGACGGCAAGCTGGTGCACCGGCTGCGCGAGGGCAAGCGGATCACGATCGATACGCTGGACCGCATCCAGGCCTATATCGCGACTTCCACGCCGGGCGGGATCGTGCCGCCGCGCGATCTCGAAGCGCCGCCGGAGAAGCGCGACCCCCGCGGCAATTTCCGGTTCTTCGAGAACCGGCAGAAGTACCTGCTGTTCGTCCATACCTGCAGCGAGAAGCGGGTGATCGCGGAACGGGTGGCGCTGGAGCTCTCCAGCATCCATCCCCGCCCTCCGGCATTGCGGGTGTTCGACGCCGGCTGCGGCGACGGCACCGTGCTGGCGCGGGTGGTGCGCTCGATGCACGGCCGCTTTCCGCACATGCCGTTCTATATCGCCGGCAAGGAGCTAAGTCTCGAAGACGTGCGGCTGACGCTCGACAAGGTGCCGGACCGGCTGTTCGAGCACCCGGCCACCGTGTTCGCGCTGACCAACATGTATTACGCCGAGGCGCCGTGGCTGACGCCGGCCTCGCCAGCGGCCGCTTCCGGGATGATCTGGCACGAGGTCGCGTTACGTGGGGGCTCCTCGGGTGAATTCGAAGCCCAGATCGCCGAGCTCGGCCCGTTTCTGGAACAGAACTGGCGCGCCAATGTCAGCCCGCGCTCGGGCATGCCGGTCTATGAACGGCCCGTGGCGGTCGCGCTGTACCGGGAGGACCACCGTTTTCTGCTTGATTCGATCATCCCGCGGGCCGGCCGCTCTGAGGCCAATTTCGACCTGATTATCGCTTCCCAGCCTTACCGGGCCAAATCTTCTGTGAATTTCCGGGCCAAGCGCATCATCGCACCACTGGCGCGGGCCTTGCGGGCAGGGGGCCGTTTGATTGGAATCCACTCCCATGGGCAGGATCCCGGCCTTGAAATGATCCAGGCGGTATGGCCGGGAGAAAATCCTTTCGCGGTGAGCCGCCATGAGCTATTGCGCGCGGTGAAATATGAGCTGGGGTCGGCCGGGCGGGACCTCAACTTTAATGCCTATGCCGATAACCGATCGATCTTCCGCTATGATATGGAAGCGCTGCCCAACGAGATCACCGGCTCGATCGGAACCTCGACGGCCTTTGCGGCCTGGAACGCGGCGGTGTATGTCGCCCAGATCGAAGACGACCGGCTGACGGAAATGGCACAAAGCAGCGGTGCTCTCGATGCTGCCAGGGAGGTTTTGCGCAAGCACAACGGGCTCTGGTTCTACGACGAATCCTACGTCATCTCGCGCCGTCGCGACTGACAATTCAGGGACACACTAGACAGGGATCGCCGAGGTCCGGCGGAAAAAAGGAATTGGTCGATGCGCGAGTCTTACCTTTTCACCAGTGAGTCGGTTTCAGAGGGACATCCGGACAAGGTCTCGGACCAGATTTCGGATGCGATCCTCGATGCGTTCCTGGCCAAGGACGTCGAACTCGGCATCGCCGACAACAGCGCGGTCAATACGAGGCTTGGCTGCGAGACGCTGTGCACTACCAACAAGATCGTGATCGCCGGTGAAGGCCGCGGGCAATTGTTCCGTACCATTCACGGCGTCTCGGTGGTCGACCGCGAATTGATCAGCGAGATCGCCCGCGGCGTGGTCAAGGATATCGGCTACGACCAGAACGGCTTTTCCTATCACGGCGCCGACGTCGAGGTGCTGCTGCACGGCCAGTCGCCCGACATCGCGATGGGCGTCGATGCCAAGAAAAAGAAGAACGGCGAGGAAGAGGGTGCCGGCGATCAGGGCATGATGTTCGGATATGCCTGCAACGAAAGCGAAGTGTACGAGAAGGGCTCCTACATGCCGGCGCCGATCTATTTCGCGCATAAGATCCTGAAGGTGCTGGCGGAGAAGCGGCGCAACGGCCAGCTCGCCGATCTGCAGCCTGATTCCAAAAGCCAGGTGACGGTGCGCTATATCGACGGCAAGCCGACCGGTTGCACCAAGGTCGTGGTCTCGACCCAGCACAACGAGAAGAGCCGCAACGGCAAGAAGTACTCGCCCGGCCTGATCAAGGAGATGATTTCGACCGCGGTCGAATCCGCGCTGCCGAAGGGTTGGATGCCGCAGAAGAATTCCGACTTCCTGGTCAACCCGACCGGCAATTTCGTGGTCGGCGGTCCCGACGGCGATTGCGGCCTCACCGGGCGCAAGATCATCGTCGATACCTATGGCGGCTACGCTCCGCATGGCGGCGGTGCCTTCTCCGGCAAGGATCCGACCAAGGTCGATCGCTCGGCTGCCTATGCCGCGCGCTATCTCGCCAAGAACGTGGTGGCGGCCGGTCTCGCCGAACGCTGCACCATTCAGGTTGCCTACGCGATCGGCGTCGCCGATCCGATGTCGGTGCTGGTCGATACCCACGGTACCGGCAAGGTCGACGAGAAGAAACTCGAGAAGGTGCTGCCGCAGCTGTTCCGGCTGACGCCGACCAACATCCGCCGCGCGCTGAAGCTCAATCGTCCGATCTACCGCCGTACCGCCGCCTATGGTCATTTCGGCCGTGCGCCGGAAAAGGACGGAGGCTTTTCCTGGGAAAAAACCGATCTCGCCGGCGCACTCAAGGGCGCGGTGCAGTGAAGATTTGAGAAGGGCGCCGCGACACACTTAAGCCGTCATGGCCGGGCCAAAAACGCGAAGCGCCTCTTCGCCGTCGATGTCCCAGCCATCCACGTCTTTCTTTGTTGCGGCAAGACGTGGATGCCCGGCACAAGGCCGGGCATGACGAGGAAAAATCAGGAAAACATCACATGACCTCCACCGCCAAGAAGCCCGGCTTTTCCGACTACGTCGTCAGGGACATCTCGCTCGCCGACTTCGGCCGCAAGGAAATCTCGCTGGCCGAGACCGAAATGCCCGGCCTGATCGCAACGCGCGAGGAATATGGTCCCAAACAACCTTTGAAGGGCGCCCGCATCGCGGGCTCGCTGCACATGACGATCCAGACCGCGGTGCTGATCGAGACGCTTGCGGCGCTCGGGGCCGACATCCGCTGGGTATCCTGCAACATCTATTCGACCCAGGACCATGCGGCGGCAGCAATCGCGGCGGCCGGCATTCCCGTGTTCGCGGTGAAGGGTGAAACGCTGACCGACTATTGGGACTATACCGCAAAACTGTTCGACTGGCATGGCGGCGGCACGCCCAACATGATCCTCGATGACGGCGGCGATGCCACCATGCTGGTGCATGCGGGCGTGCGCGCCGAGAACGGCGACACGGCATTCCTGGACAAGCCGGGCTCGGAAGAAGAGGAAGTGTTCTTTGCGCTGATCAAGCGGCTGTTGAAGGAAAAGCCGAAGGGCTGGTTCGGTGAGATCGCTAGGAACATCAAAGGCGTATCGGAAGAAACCACGACGGGTGTTCATCGCCTCTATGAAATGGAAAAGAACGGCAAGCTCCTGTTCCCGGCGATCAACGTCAATGACAGCGTGACAAAATCGAAATTCGACAACCTCTATGGCTGCCGCGAGTCGCTGGTCGACGGCATCCGCCGCGGCACCGACGTGATGATGTCCGGCAAGATCGCGATGGTGGCGGGTTTCGGCGACGTCGGCAAAGGGTCGGCGGCTTCGCTGCGCCAGGCCGGCTGCCGCGTCATGGTATCGGAGATCGATCCGATCTGCGCGCTGCAGGCGGCGATGGAAGGCTATGAAGTCGTCACCATGGAAGAGGCCGCGCCGCGCGCCGATATCTTCGTCACCGCGACCGGTAACAAGGACATCATCACCATCGACCACATGCGCGCGATGAAGGATCGCGCCGTCGTCTGCAACATCGGGCACTTCGACAACGAGATCCAGATCGCGGGCCTGCGCAATCTGAAATGGAACAACATCAAGCCGCAGGTCGACGAGATCGAATTCCCCGACAAGCACCGCATTATCCTGTTGTCGGAAGGCCGGCTGGTGAATCTCGGCAATGCGATGGGCCATCCGAGCTTCGTGATGTCCGCCTCCTTCACCAACCAGACGCTGGCGCAGATCGAACTGTTCGCCAACAACAAGGGCGGCAGATACGAGAAGAAGGTCTATGTGCTGCCGAAGTCGCTCGACGAGAAGGTCGCGCGCCTGCATCTTTCCAAGATCGGCGTGAAGTTGACCACGCTGCGGCCGGACCAGGCCGATTACATCGGCGTCAAGCCGGAAGGCCCGTTCAAGAGCGATCATTACCGGTACTGAGACGCCGCGTCGGCGGCGGTGTCGGCGCGAATTTTAGAAAGTACGTCATGGCCGGACTTGTTCCGGCCATTCTGGTCTTTAGTATCCGGTAAGGGAAGACGTTGATGCCTGCATGCGTGCGCGCATGACGAGGACCGGTGATCCATGACCACCTCAGAACATTTCGACGTCGTCATCGTCGGCGCGGGTCTGTCCGGCATCGGCGCGGGTTTTCACCTGCAGCAGAAATGCCCCGGCAAGAGCTACGTCATTCTCGAGGGCCGCGATTGCATCGGCGGAACCTGGGACCTGTTTCGCTATCCGGGGATACGCTCGGACTCCGACATGTTCACGCTCGGCTATTCGTTCAAGCCGTGGACCGAGCCCAAGGCGATCGCCGATGGGCCGCGGATCCTGAACTATGTGCGCGAGACCGCAGCCGAGAACGGCATCGACAAGCACATCCGCTATCATCATCGGGTCAAGCGCGCCTCGTGGTCGACGCCCGACGCACGCTGGACCGTGAAGGCCGAACGCACGACAGGCGAGGGCGCGACCGAATCCGCCAGCTTCACCTGCAATTTCCTGTTCATGTGCTCGGGCTACTACAACTACGAGAACGGCTATTTGCCGGAATTTCCGGGCACGAAAGATTTCGCTGGCCGCATCGTGCACCCGCAGAAATGGACCGACGATGTCGACTACGCCGGCAAGCGCGTGGTGGTGATCGGTTCGGGCGCGACCGCGGTGACGCTGGTGCCGGAAATGGCAAAGACAGCCGCGCATGTCACCATGCTGCAGCGCTCGCCGACCTATGTGGTCGCGCGCCCGGCACAGGATCTCCTTGCCAACAGACTGCGCGCCAGGCTGCCGGCGAAGCTTGCCTATCAGCTGATCCGCTGGCGCAACGTGTTGCTCGGGATGTATTTCTTCCAGCTCGCACGCCGCAGGCCGGAACGTGTCAAGCAACTGATCCTCGGCGGCGTCAAAATGGCGCTGGGGCCGGATTACGACGTCGGTACGCATTTCACGCCGCGCTACAATCCCTGGGACCAGCGGCTGTGCCTGGTGCCCGACGGCGACCTGTTCCGGGCGATCCGCGAGAAGAGCGTCTCGGTCGTGACCAACCAGATCGACACCTTCACGCCGGAGGGCATCCGGCTGAAGGATGGCCGCGAGCTTAAGGCCGACATCATCGTCACCGCGACGGGATTGAATCTGCAAGTGCTCGGTGGACTAGCGGTTAGCGTCGACGGCCGTGCGGTCGATTTCGCCCGCACGCTGAACTACAAGGGCATGATGTATTCCGACGTGCCCAACCTGGCGGCCGCCTTCGGTTACACCAATGCCTCCTGGACGCTGAAATGCGATCTGACCTGTGAATATGTCTGCCGGCTGATCAACTATATGGATCGCCGCGGCTACAAGCAGTGCATGCCGCATAATATCGATCCTTCCATCACCGAAATGCCGTCGCTGAACTTCACCTCCGGTTATGTGCAGCGCTCGATCGCCAAGCTGCCGAAGCAAGGTTCGAAGCGGCCGTGGCGACTTTACCAGAACTACGCGCTCGACATCGTCACCTTACGCTTCGGCAAGGTCGACGATGGGGTGATGCAATATTCGTGAGGGCCGGCGCCCGCGCGGGCGGGGGCAAGCTTTGCGGCGTTTTTGACCGAGCCGGATTTGCCATGATTTGGCAGAACAATTCTCTGACGCGATAATGGCTGCGGCGGGCGGTGATCGACGTCGATCGCGGCTGATCGAACGCGCATCAACAAGCGCCCCGAACCATGTTCGGGGCCTTTTTCGCATGAATGCTGGATCCGTTACCCCGCCGGCTTGCCGATCGATATTTTCAGGGTGCCGACGCCGTCAACGCCGCATTCGATCCTGTCGCCGGGCGAGACCGCGGCGACGCCGGCCGGCGTGCCCGTCATGATGATGTCGCCGGCGCCGATCTCGACCTGCTGCGACAATTGCCAGATGATCTCGGGCACGCTCCAGATCAGTTCGGTGAGGTTGCCCTTCTGCCGCTCGGTGCCGTTGACCGAAAGCCAGATCCTGCCTTTCGAAGGGTGGCCGATCCTGGATGCCGGCTGCAGCGCGGAACAGGGCGCGCAATGGTCGAACGACTTGCCGATTTCCCAGGGACGTTCTTTCTTGCGCGCGGCGTGCTGCAGGTCGCGGCGGGTCAGATCGATGCCGACGGCATAGCCGTAGACGTGATCGAGCGCCCTGTCGGCCGAAATATTCAGCCCGCCGCTCTTCATCGCCACGATCAGTTCGACCTCGTGATGCAGGTCGTTGGTCAGCGGCGGGTAGGGAATGGTGGCGCCGTCGGGCTCCAGCATGTCGGCATGCTTGGCGAAGAAGAACGGCGGATCACGCTCGTCGTTTCCCATCTCGCGGATGTGCTCGAGATAGTTGCGCCCGACGCACCAGATGCGGCGAACCGGAAAGGTTTTCAATTCGCCGGCGACCGGGATCGAGGCTTGCGGTGGTGCCGGGATGACGAAGGTGGTGGCGTTCATGGCGCGCGCTCGGAACGTTACGGGTAGATTTACGCGGTTGCGCTGATCGGCGCCAGAGTAACTTGACCCGCATCGCGCTGTTGCAGACGAAAGAACGAGGCATAGCGCCCGCCGCGCCGCAGCAGATCGTCATGCCGGCCGCGCTCGACGATCTCGCCGCCCTCGACAACCAGGATGACATCGGCATGCATGATGGTGTGCAGCCGGTGGGCGATCACGATGGTGGTCCGGTTCTGGCACAGGTGCTCGATCGCTTCCTGCACCTGCTGTTCGGATTCCGAATCCAGGGCCGCGGTCGCCTCGTCGAGCAGGATGATCGGTGCGTTCTTCACCAATGCCCGGGCGATCGCGATGCGCTGGCGCTGGCCGCCGGAGAGTTGCGCGCCATGTTCGCCGACCGGCGTATCGTAGCCGAGCGGAAAGCCCATGATGAATTCATGCGCGCAGGCGGCCTTTGCGGCAGCGATGATCTCGTCTTCGCTGGCGCCGGCTTTGCCAAATGCAATGTTCTGGCGGATGGTGTCGCGGAACAGGTAAACGTCCTGTCCGACATAGGCGGTCTGGTGCCGCAGCGAGTTGCGCGATACCTTCGAAATGGCCTGACCATCGATCAGAATAGCGCCCTCGGTCACGTCGTAGAACCGCAGCAGCAGCGCCAGCACCGTCGACTTGCCGCCACCGGAAGGGCCGACCAGGGCCGTGACCTTGCCCGGTTCGGCGACAAAACTCATGCGGTTGAGCACCGGCTCGTCCGGGCGATAGGCGAAAGTAACGTCGCGCAGTTCGACCTGCGCGTCGGTGAGTTTCAGCCCCGGCTTGTCATCCTCGGCCGGCTCGCTGGCAGGGCTGTCGACGATTTCGAGCAGCTTGCGCGCGCCGATCAGGTTGCTGTTGAGCTCGATATTGAGACGCGCCAGCCGCTTGGCCGGCTCGTATGCGAGCAGAAATGCGGTCACGAATGAAAAGAACTGACCCGGCGTCGCGCCCATCGCGACCACCCGGTAGCCGCCATACATCAGCGCGCCCGCGATCGCAAAGCCGCCCAGCGTCTCCATCAGCGGGCTCGCGCGGTTGGAGACGCGCGCCATCTTGTTGGCGGTGCGCTCCACCTCGCTGATGCTGACGTCGATGCGCGCGCGCATCACCTGTTCGAGCGTGAAGGCCTTCACGGTGCGGATGCCCTGCAGCGATTCCTGCATGGTCTCCATGATGTCGGCGGTACCGGCGAACTGGCTGTGCGCGAGGCCCTTGATGCGCTTCACCAGTTTGCGCAGCACCAGCATCGCCGGCGGCGCGACCAAAAAACCGAACAGCGCCATATAGGGATCCTGCGTCACCATCACGATGACGAGCCCGATCAGCGACAGCAGGTCGCGTCCGACCGCGTTGATCAGCAGATTGAGCACCTGCGTCACCGAATTGGCGCCTGCAGTCAGGCGTGCCAGGAATTCCGAGGAATGCCGTTCCGAGAAGAACGCCACGCTTTCGCTCATCAGCTTGGCGAACAGCCTGCGCTGGTTGTTGGCCAGGATCGCGTTGCTGATCTGCGACAGGATCACGGAGTGTCCGTAGGTCGCAGCGCCTTTCGCGACGAAGAGCACGACGGTGACCGCGGACAGGATCGCGATGCCAGCGATATTCCTGTCGACATAGGCCTGATTGATCACCTTGCCGAGCAGATAGGCCGATCCCGCGGTGGTCGCCGCCGACACCGCCATCAGCGCGAACGCCTGTAGATAGCGCCGCCAGTAGATGGCACCCTGTTCCACGATCAGGCGGCGAATCAGGATCGCCGCGCCGTAGGGATCGTCGGTGATTTTCCTTGGTAGTTCTCTGGGAAGTTCGGTCATCCGCTTTCCATTGACGGCGCAGGAGCGGGTTTCGGCCGGCGCGTCAGGGCTGCTGGGAATGACTCCTTGCCTGCTATGGCAGGGATTTTCAAGCCGAATCAGGGCTTGCGTTGGCTTCGATTTTACGCCGACGCGGTTTGCTGCGACTCGCCGTTTCGCTCACGAAACAGCTTCTCTTCCCAAGCCAGCGCATGGGCCGCGATGGACTCGAGGTCGTCGTATTGCGGCGCCCAGTCGAGCGTCGAACGGATACGCTTGGTATCGGCGACCATGGTCATGATGTCGCCGGGCCGGCGCGCGGCATATTGAACGGCGAAATTGCGCCGCGAAACGCGTCGCACGGCCTCGATGGTCTCCAGCACCGAATAACCCCGGCCATAGCCGCAATTCAACGTGGTCGAGCAGCCGCCGTTGCGCAAATAGGACAACGCGGCGCGATGCGCCTGCGCGAGATCGCTGACATGGATGAAGTCGCGGATGCAGCTTCCGTCCGGCGTCGGGTAGTCGGTGCCGAACACGTCAATCCTGGCGCGCTGACCGGTCGCGGCTTCCACCGCGATCTTGAGCAGATGGGTGGCGCCGACGGTTGCCAAGCCGATGCGCACCAGGGGATCGGCGCCCGCGACGTTGAAGTAGCGCAGCACGACGTAGTTCATGCCATGCGCGGTGGCTACGTCGTGCAGCATGATCTCGGTCATCAGCTTCGAGGAGCCGTACGGCGACATCGGCCGGGTCGGTGCGGTCTCGGGCACTGGCACCTGATCGGGATTGCCGTAGACGGCCGCGGTCGACGAGAAGATAAAGCGATTGATCTTACACTTGACCGCGACGTTGAGCAGGCTGCGCGTCGTCATGGTATTGTTGCGGTAATAGGCCAGCGGATCGCGCATCGATTCCGGCACCACCACCGATCCCGCGAAATGAATGATGCTCTCGATCTGGTGTGAATTGATCACGCCCTCGACGAGATTCTCGTCCGCGGCATCGCCGATGAACAGCGGCACGCTCTCGGGCAGGAAGTTGGAAAAGCCGGTGGACAGGTTATCGATCACCACGACGCGTTCTGCGGCCTCTACCAGCGCGCGAACCATGTGACTTCCGATGTAGCCGGCGCCGCCGGTGACAAGCACGGTCATGAGCTTACCTGTTTCCCTGTTACGGGAGCGATGTTATCCGAGCCGCGGTGAAGGGCGGGTTTCGGCCGGGCTGAACTGGCCACTATGCTTAATGTTGCGTATAGGAGGTGCGCGAAACGGAGCCTGAAGTGCCGGTCGAGAACATTTCCGCCGCAAATCTGCAGTTGATCGTGCCGAATTTGCATCGGCGCTATTCCGGCGTCACCGCGACCAACCGGATGGTGGCGCCGAAACTCGCATCGATGCTGCGCGCGGCATGGTTCGGCCCGGACGCGCCCGACGGCATCGCGCGAATCGGCGCGGCAGATCTTTTTCGATTGTGGCGCAGGCCGAAGCCTCTGATCTGGCACGCGCGGCGCAACAACGAGATGATCGTTGGCGTCTTGTTGCGCGCGCTCGGCTGGCCGCTGAAGCTGGTGTTCACCTCGGCGGCACAGCGTCATCACACATGGATCACGCGTTGGCTGATCCGCCGAATGGACTCGATCATCGCGACGTCGGATGTTTCCGCATCCTATCTCAAGCGCGCCGCGACCGTGATCCCGCATGGCGTCGATACCGATCGCTATGCGCCGCCAGCCGATCGTGCCGCGGCGTTCGCGGAATCAGGACTGCCCGGCCGTTACGCGATCGGTTGTTTCGGCCGGGTGCGCGCGCAAAAGGGCACCGACGTGTTCGTTGATGCGATGTGTCGGCTGCTGCCGCGGTATCCCGATTTCACCGCGGTGATCGTCGGGGCGGTCGCGGTGGAGCAGCGCGCCTTCGCCAACGACCTGAAACAGCGGATCGAGACAGCCGGTCTCGTGGCGCGTATCGTCATCACCGGCGAGTTGCCGATCGAGCAGGTGCAGCGCTGGTACCAGCGGCTGACGATCTACGCGTTCACCTCGCGCAATGAGGGTTTTGGGTTGACCTTGATTGAGGCCATGTCGGTCGGTGCGGCGCTGGTCGCCTCACGCGCGGGCGCGGCCGAACTGGTGGTCGAAGACGGCAATACGGGTGTGCTTGTTCCGCCAGCCGACACCGATGCGCTGGTGGCCGCGATCGAACCGCTGATGCGCGATGTGTCGGCAGCTTCGGCAATGGGCGCGCGGGGCCGGGAGCGGGTGCTGACGCAGTTCAGTCTGGACGCCGAAGCAAGCCGGATTGCCGAAGTCTATCGCGCGCTGGTGTAGCCACGTGGCGAAGGCCGATTTAGGAATCGCGGCGGCCCGGACCGTTGAAGTTCCATCACGTCGGCTTGATCGCGGGAAGAGGGAAGCGCGGCATTGCGCGTCGCCTGTCGGCGCTAAGTCCCCCAATCCGATCCGCTCGGGCCGATCTCGATCAATTCAACCCGGGGTTATTGACGGCCGATCCGAAAGGAGTACCGTTGGTTCCGGCAGGGAACCCCCGGTTTGACCAGCGATAACGTTGCTTGCGTAATCGCCGGCTTGGAAAGGGAACTGCGATGTTGAAACGGCGGCGATTCAAGCAAACGTCGAGCCTCGAGGATCGCCTGCTCAAGGATACCGAGCAACTGCAGGAAAAGGCGAAGGGGCTTCCGCCCGGTCCTGCCCGGGATGAACTGGTGCGCAAAATCCGGCGGAATCAAACCGCCTCGCATTTGAGCGAGTGGCTACGGTCGCCAGGACTTCAACCGCCCAAGTGAATCATCCAGGCGAGACCATCGAGAGGGAAACCATCCAGGTGATGTGATTCCTATTGTGGACGGTTCTCGATCAATCCAGCCAACTGCTTGGCCATTGCGATGATGTCGACGGGCTTTTCCCAAAGCGGCGTGTCGGCGAATTCGGAACCGACAACAACCCGATCATATCCAGTGGTAAAGACGAAAGGCACGTGCCGGCTTTGAAGCTCGCGCGCCAACGGAAAAATCGTCTCGCTGCCGACGTTCACGTCGAGCACAGCGCCATCGAGAATACTGACGCCATTCAGGATTTCGAATCCATCTTGCAGGTGATTCACGGGTCCCGCGACATCCGCGCCAAGCGATCGCAAGCCTCGCTCGATATCGTCCGCGAGGAAATACTCATCCTCAACGACGAGCACGCGCCGTCCCGATAACGGCTTCTGTTCACGTGCAAAGCTAAGAGAATTCGCCATCATGCCTCCGATCCCCAGTGGCCAGACAGAGATTAGGAACATAGGACGTTCTTGCTGCTTGGTCCACCTGACCGATCAAGGTGGGTTCCATGGCCAATCGCGATATCATCGTTATCGGAGGGTCATCCGGCGCCACCGCGCCGCTGAAGCAAATTCTCCGGAGCTTCCCCCTGGATCTGCCGGCAGCGGTCTTCGTCGTGTTGCACATTCCCGCGCAAGGCATCGGTATCCTGGCGACGGTAGCCAGCGCGGCAGGCAAACTGCCTGTCTTGCAAGCCGAAAGCGGGATGATGATTGAAAACGGCCATGTATATCTCGCAGCGCCCGATCATCACCTTATCGTCTCCAAAAATCACATCATGCTCGGCCGCGGCCCGCGCGAGAACATGGTCCGGCCGGCCATCGACCCGTTGTTCCGCTCCGCTGCGTTGAATTATGGGCCGCGAGTTATTGGCGTGGTATTGAGCGGGTTCCTTTCGGACGGCGCCGCCGGTCTCAGTGCAATCAAGCGATGCGGCGGGATCGCGCTGGTGCAGGATCCCAAGGACGCCATTGCCGACGAAATGCCATTGCGCGCGCTGGAGGGAACCACCGTCGACCTCTGCGTTTCCGGAGCGCGTATGGGCGACGTTCTCGTTGACCTCGCGCGAGAGGCGCCCGGAGCGACCCTGCCGACCCCGCCGGAAGTCCGGCTGGAGGTCGAGATCGCGGCGGGAGAGCGGATCGGTGCAGACAGCCTCACAGCCATTGCGTTGCCTGCGGCTCTGACTTGCCCCGCCTGTGGGGGCGTCCTGTCCGAAGTCAAAACCGGACCGCCGCTGCGTTTCCGTTGCCAGGTCGGGCACGCCTATACTGCCGACGCCCTCGCCAAGGAACAGGAAGGGCGGGTTGACGAAGCCATGCGCGTCGCCCTGCGCATTATCGAGGAAAGGGCGGAATTGGTAAATCGCATGGCCGCGGAGGGCCGGGAGAGCGGCCGTCTGGCGGTGGCAAAGATGTACGAAGCCCGAGCGACGGAATATCGCGACTATGCCGACATGATCCGCCGCGTTATGCTACAATCGCTCGATCCGCCGCCGAGCGGGCAGGAGCCGTAGAGGCCGCTGTGGTCGAATCCTTTCCACACCTTGCCGAACAACTGCTGCGGGAGCAGCAACTTCTCCGGAAGGCCGATGCTGACATCGATGAGGGCCGCCGAAGGGTAAATGAGCAGGAGGACCGGCTGGCCCGATTGAGGATCGACGGCCATGATGTGCGGCAGGCCAATCAACTGGTCGAACTTCTCAGGCAGACCCTGAGCGAATGGGAACGACATCGCGTCCTGATCGAGCAACGGGTCGACTATCTCCAGCAGCAGGTGACGGCCCACAAGGAGTGACGCGGGCTCTTTCGAATTCAGTCTCCGATCCGAACATCAGCGTGAGTTGCGCGAGCGCGGTCCGGCGCCAATGCCTGCTCTCGCGCGGGAGTTGGCGCGCGCTTTCACAGGCAAGGTCGGCCCGATCAATCAAGGCCGCGAGTTGGTCGGAAAGTCCGGTTGCGGGTTCCTGCGCCACCGTTCCACGATGTCCCCCTTCCGCGCTCGTTTACAACGTTCGGCAAGCTGGCGGCCCGCGATGGAAATCGCTATTTCCTTTTACGGGCGGGAACTGCTCTAACGTCTGCTATCCCGGAAGTTCCGGGATCGACAGGGACGGCATAAACACGGGAGCCGCATGCGATCATGGATGAAGTCGGCACCGACATTCAGGGTGGAGAGCATGAGACGAGGCCGCCTCTGATCATCGGCGTGGGCGCATCGGCCGCCGCCATGGACAGTGTCGAACGGTTCTTTTCAAGGCTCGCGCTCGATCCGGGCCAGGCGCTGGTTCTGGCGCTGCAAAATCATGAGGCCTTCGACGAAACCAGGCTGCGCGATACCTTGCAACGCGCGGACGGGAGCAGGCTTTCCGACGCACGCGACGGCACGCCGATCGAAGGTGGAACCATCTATCTTTGCCCAACCGGGATGATAACGACGATTCAGAACGACCGCTTCGCGGTGCGTAAAGCCGAACAGGCCCCCGGCGAACGAGCCACGATCGACAGTTTCCTGGTGTCACTGGCCGAGGAGCGCGCCGAGCGGTCCATCGGCGTGGTGTTGGCCGGGACGGGCGGCGACGGCACCCTCGGAGTTGCCACCCTGAAGGATCATGGCGGCCTCGCGCTGGCGGAAAAAACCCTCGATGAAAAGGGTGACCATCTGTCTGAGAGCAATACGGCCGTGGCAATCGCCGATTATGTGCTGCCGCCGGAAGAGATCCCGGAGCACATTCAGGTCTACGCCCGGCATCTGCGGCGACTGGAAGAAAAACAGGGATTCGACGAAGTTCTGGCGGCCGCGGCAACATCACTGTCGCGGATTGCCGACATCCTTCGCAACAAGAGCGGCAACGATTTCCATGGTTACAAGCAGAACACCTTCCTTCGCCGCGTGCAGCGGCGCATGCAGGTGGTGCAGATCGACGACATCGCCGCGTATGTCGATTTCCTGAGAAACGACAAGGACGAGGCATTACATCTCTTCAACGACCTTCTGATCGGCGTAACCGAGTTCTTTCGCGACAAGCGCGAGTTCGAGGTGCTGGAAACCCAGGTCGTGCCCAGGATATTCGAGGGCAAGGGCGCCGGCCAGCAGGTGCGGGTCTGGGTGCTGGGCTGTGCCACCGGGGAGGAGGCCTATTCGATCGGCATCCTGCTCCGCGAGCATATGTCGAAAATGGAATCGGCGCCGCAAGTCCAGATCTTTGCGACCGATATCGACGGGCGCGCGCTGGCGGCGGCGCGCGTTGGGCGATATCGTACCAATATCGAGGCTGACATGTCGGCGGAGCGCCTGGCGCGGTGGTTCGTCCGCGAAGGCGATACCTACTGCGTGGTGAAGGAGCTGCGCGAGATATGCATCTTCTCGCAGCACAACGTCATCAAGGATGCGCCATTTTCCAAGCTCGACCTGGTGTCCTGCCGCAATCTGCTGATTTATCTGAATGCGGACCTGCAGAACCGGGTCATCCCGTTGTTTCATTTCGCGCTGCTGCCGGAGCGATTCCTGTTTCTCGGCAACTCCGAAAATGTCACGCGGCATCCGAAGCTGTTCGCGCCAGTCGATCGTCGTGCCCGCATCTTCAGGAGGCTCGAAACCGGCACGCGGTTGCCCCCGGAATTTCCGATCACGACTTTGCCGAGCCGGATCGCGGTGGAAATACCTCCAGTGCGTTCGCTGGCCCCCGATGTCGGCCTCGAGCGCCGCGCCCAGCGCATCGCCGAACGCTATTCGCCGGCCTATGTCATCGTCGACGATAATTTCCAGATCCTGCATTTTTCCGGAAGAACCGGACGATACATCGATCCGACCGCAGGCGCGGCGACTCTCGACCTGCTGGCGCTGGTGCATCGCGACCTCAGGCTCGAATTGCGCACGGCGCTAAGCCGCGCCGCGGAGACCAATGAGCCGGCGCATGCCGAGCAGGTGCAACTCGGCGTGAACGGCCATCGCATGCTGGTCGATATTACGATCGAACCCATCCAGGAGGGCGCCCCCGGGCGCCGTGACTTCCTCGTGCTTTTCAAGGAAGGTCCAGTGCGTCCCATCGACACTGGCACCGGCGAGAAGGACGGCAATTCGCTGGTGCGGACCGAGCACGTCGAGCGGCTGGAAGGCGAGTTGCGTGCGACCCGCGAGCGTCTTCAGGCGACCATCGAAGAACTCGAAAGTACCAACGAAGAGCTGAAATCTTCCAACGAGGAATATCAATCGCTCAACGAAGAACTGCAATCCGCCAACGAGGAACTGGAAACCTCGCGGGAAGAACTGCAATCGGTCAATGAGGAACTGACCACGGTCAATGGTGAACTGGCGCACCGCGTGCAGGAGCTGACCCGCGCGACCAGCGACCTGAAGAATTTTCTCGAAAGTACGCAGATCGCTACCGTGTTCCTGGACAACGATCTCAAGGTGATGAATTTCACGCCTGCCATCACCCAGGTGCTGCATCTTGTCGAGACCGATGTCGGCCGGCCGATCGCGCACATCAAGGCCAAAATCGCGATCGAGGAGCTCTATGACGACGTCCGCCGGGTTCTGCGGACGCTCGCGAGCGCCGAGCGCGAGCTGACCGCGCCCGACAGCGGAACGCGCTATATCGTGCGCATCCTGCCCTATCGCAGTATCGACAATTTCATTGCTGGCGTCGTCATTACTTTCATCGACGTTACCGCGATAACGCGTGCCGAGGAACGGCAGCGCCTGCTGCTCGCCGAGCTTCAGCATCGCGTTCGCAATACGCTCGGCGTAGTACGCTCGATCGCGCGGCGATCGGCGGAGACCAGCGGCAGCGTGACGGACTATGCCGCGCATCTCGACGGCCGTCTCAACGCTTTTGCGCGAACTCAAGCCCTGGTCACCCGCGATCCCGAAGGTGGAGTGGACCTCGAAATTCTCGTGCTCGATGAACTGCTCGCCTACAAGGCGCGTGATGGCGAGCATGTGCATGTGACCGGGCCGACGGTGCGCCTGCAGCCGAAGGCTGCCGAGACGATGGCGCTTGCTATCCATGAACTCGCGACCAATGCGCTGAAATACGGTGCCCTGAGCAAGCCCGAGGGGCGAGTGGAAATCTCCTGGCGCATCGAAGATGTTGATCCGCCGCAACTGATCCTTGACTGGCGCGAGAGGGGAGGTCCGCCTCCGGCAGCCTCCCGCCGCAACGGGTTTGGCACCGAACTGCTGGAACGTACCCTCGCGTTTGAATTCAAGGGGAAGACCGACCTTCAGTTCAATCAATCCGGACTACATTGCACCATCGAGATTCCGCTGAGCCGTCGCGTCGTCCACACCCCCGCCGCAGGAAAGTGATGCCGCACCGTCGTGATGAGGGCAACTCGGCTCAACCCGCCATCCGGCGGCTCAATGCCTTGCGTGAACTGTCAGACGGCGGAGTTGCAATTCTCGAAAACACGATCCGCGACGGCATTCGACATGCCGCGCGTGACGAAGATCTGATCCAGGAGGGCGATCCGATCGACGGCGTTCGAGTTCTCCTGTCGGGTTGGCTATGCCGCTACAAGGTGCTTGAAGACGGCCGCAGGCAGATCGTCAGTTTCGTCCTGCCCGGCGATAGCTGCGACGCGCACGCTTATTGGTTGGGAAGGATCGATCATTCCATTTCGGCCCTGACGCCTGCGGTGTATGCCGAGATAAGCCGCGCGGCGTTCGAGGCGATGTTGGCCAATGACAAATCGATCGCGGAGGCGTTCTGGTGCGAGACTTTGATCAACGCCGCCGTCCAGCGCGAATGGGTCATCAATCTCGGACGCCGGTCCGCGCTCGAGCGGGTCGCCCACCTGCTGTGCGAACTCTATGAACGGCTTCGGATCGTCGGATTGGTCGACGGAAATTCATACGATTTTCCCGTAACCCAGACCGATGCGGCCGATGCCGTTGGTCTTTCCGGCGTTCACATGAACCGAATGCTGCAGGAATTGCGCGGGTCTGACCTCATCGTGTTGCGGGGCAGAACGCTTACGATCAACGACCATCAAACGCTAAAGAATACGGCGCTTTTTTCCGCGGATTACCTGCATTGTCATCGGGCCTGCTAGCGACGGGTGACAAAGCGCGGACGCAGCCATTTTGTCAGCGCCCCGTCGCCTCCGCCACCACCCGGCGCGCCGCGTCGACCACGTCGGTTGCGGGAATGTCGCGCATGCAGCGATGCTCGTTCATGGTGCAGACCGGGCGTTGGCAGGGCTGGCACGGCACCACGCTTTTGGTCTGGATCGTAGCGGCAAGCCCGTTCAAGGGCGCCCAGAGGTACGGGTTGGTCGGACCGAAAATGCCCATCGTGGGCGTGCCGACCGCGGCTGCGATATGCATCAGGCCTGAGTCGTTCGAGATCGCGACGCTGGCGGAAGCGGCCGCCAGGATGCCATTGCGCAGATCGTTGCCGGTGAGATCACGGACGCGCGGTCCACCGGCAGCAACGATCGCGGTCGCCATCGATTTTTCGGCGGGACCGCCGACGACCCAGACGTCGAGGCCCTGTTCGGCGAACAGCTTCGCTGCCTCGGCATAATAGGTCCAGCGCTTCGACGAGCCGACCGATCCCGGCGCCAGTGCGATCGCGGGACCGGTGCCGAGGCCATTGCCCTGCCGCCAGCGCTCGCGTTCCCCAGCGGGAACCACGAGTTGCGGCACCGGCCATTCTGGTGCTAACGGCGCGCCATCCGGCTGCGCCAATGCGGCAAGGGTGTCGACGAAGCGGGGCAGGTGCCGCTCACCCCAGCGCCATTGGTTGAGTAGCCCGAATCTCGCCTCTCCGACAAAGCCTATGCGCTCGGGAACGCCGGCCAGCGCCGGCGCCAGCGCGCATTTCCAGGTCCGGGGCAGCATTAGCGCGGTGCCGTAGTGATTTGCGCGGAGCAGTTTTGCCAGCCCCCATTGCCGGGCCAGCGCCAGCCGGCTGCGCGGCAAATCCCAGACGATCCCTGACCGTACGCCGGGCATGTAATCGACCAGCGGCGCGCATTGGGTGCTGACCAGCAGGTCCACCGGGCGGTTCGGCCAACGCGCCTTAAGCACCCGCACCACCGTGTGGCCGCGGACGAAGTCGCCGATCCACATATAAGGCACGATCAGGATCGGCCGGGTATCGGCCAAATCCTCTACCGGAGCCTGCGATGATGAATCCCGGTTCATACGTTAGGTAGGTCTGCTTCAGCCCGAATCAGCCTCGTCGGTAGCGGCTCCTCACAAGCAGGTAAAGTCAAACCGCGACATCCACCGCCGTCTTCGCAAAAACTGCACGGCCTATTTGCTTGCCGGACGCGACTGGGGCAAAGCTGGCGCGGCATCAGGGCTAAGGACCTCTTCATGTTGCTGGTGACCGGGGGCGCCGGATTTATCGGATCAAACCTCGTGGCTGCGCTGAATGATTCAGGCAGCAGCGACGTGGCGGTCTGCGACCTGCTTGGCCATGAGGGCAAATGGCGCAATCTCGCCAAGCGGCAGTTGGCTGACATCGTGCCTCCGGCCGAATTGCCGGCATGGCTGAATGGCCGCCTGCTCGATGGCATCATCCATCTCGGCGCCATATCGGAGACCACCGCGACCGATGGCGATCTGGTGATCGAGACCAATTTCCGGCTCTCGATGCGTCTGCTCGACTGGTGCACGGTGCATGCGACGCCGTTCATCTATGCCTCGTCGGCGGCGACCTATGGTGACGGCGCGCAGGGTTTTACCGACGACCCGCAACTTTCGGCGCTGAAGGCGCTGCGTCCGATGAATCTCTATGGCTGGAGCAAGCATCTGTTCGACCTGGCGGTGGCCGAACGCGCGGTGCGCGGCGAACGGCTGCCGCCGCAATGGGCCGGCCTGAAATTCTTCAATGTGTTCGGCCCGAACGAATATCACAAGGGCGCGATGATGAGCGTGCTGGCCAAGCGCTTCGACGATGTCAAGGCGGGCCGCAAGGTGCAGCTGTTCAAGTCGCATCGCGACGGCATCGCCGACGGCGACCAGCGGCGCGATTTCATCTATGTCGATGACGCGGTGCGGGTGATGATGTGGCTGTTGGCGACGCCGTCGGTCAGCGGCCTGTTCAATGTCGGCACTGGCAAGGCGCGCAGCTTCAAGGACCTCATCCTGGCGGCCTATGCCGCGCTCGGGACCCGCCCCAACATCGAATATGTCGAGATGCCCGCACCGATTCGCGACAGCTATCAGTACTTCACCCAAAGCGATGTCGATCGGTTGCGGCGCGCCGGTTATAATGGCGGCTTCACCGCGCTGGAAGATTCGGTCGGCAGCTATGTCAGGGATTTCCTCGATCGTGCCGATCGCTTCCGCTGACGAGCCGCCGAGACCAATGACGCCCACGCAACAAACGACGAGATCAGATGTTCGACTTTGATGCCTTGTCGGAAGCCATGACGCGCCAGACGGTGCTGTGCATCGGCGATCTCATGCTCGACGAATTCGTCTATGGCGAGGTATCGCGGATTTCGCCGGAGGCGCCGGCCGCGGTAATCGCGGTACAGCGCAGCGAAACCGATATCGGCGGCGCCGGCAATGTCGCGCGCAACATCGCCTCGCTTGGCGCGCGCTGCCTGTTCGTCGGGCTGGTCGGCGAGGACGATGCGGGCGCCAAACTGAAAGCGGGGCTGGCGCAGGAAAGACTGATCGAGAGCGCGCTGGTCTGCGATCCCGGCAGGCCGACGACGCGCAAGGTGCGTTTCGTATCCGAGCATTTCTCTACGCACATGCTACGCGCGGACTGGGAATCGGTTGTGCCAGCGTCCGCAGCCATCGAACAGAAATTGATCGACGCTGTGCTGCCGCTGTTGCCGCGCGCGGATATCGTGCTGCTGTCCGACTACGCCAAGGGTACGCTGACGGCGCGGGTGATCCGCCAGGTGATCGACGCCGCGCGGAAACTCGGCAAACGGGTGATCGTCGATCCCAAGAGCGCCAATCTGGCGATCTATCGCGGTGCTACCTTGCTCAAGCCCAATCGCAAGGAATTTGCGGAGGCTACGCGCAGCCGCGCCGACACCGACAAGAGCATCGACGACGGCGCGCAGGAGATCATGCAGCTTGCCGATTGCGACGCGGTGCTGGTGACGCAAAGCGAACGCGGCATGACCCTGGTGCCGCGCAACGGCGAGGCCATTCGCGTCCCGGGCCTGCCGGTCAGGGTGCGTGACGTTTCGGGCGCGGGTGACACGGTGGCCGCGGTGCTGGCGGTGACGCTGGCGGCGGGTGCCGACTGGGACGCCTCGTTGCGGATGGCGAACGCGGCCGCGGCGGTCGCCGTCAGCAAGCAAGGCGCTGCTGTCGTCACCTCGGCGGAATTGCGCCGCAAGATCCTGCCGCATGCGTTTCTCGCGGCGGAAGAAAAGATTGTCGCGACGCCGGACGAACTCGACGCGCAGCTCCAAGCGTGGCGCAAGCAGGGCCTGCGGGTCGGCTTCACCAATGGCTGCTTCGACATCCTGCACCCCGGCCACGTCAAACTGTTGACGGCCGCGCGCGCGACCTGCGACCGGCTGATCGTTGGTCTCAACAGCGATGCTTCGGTGAAGCGGCTCAAGGGCGCCGATCGTCCGGTGCAGGACGAACGCGCCCGTGCCGAGGTGCTGGCGGCGCTTGAGGCGGTCGATCTCATCGTGCTGTTCGCAGAGGACACGCCACTGAAATTGATCACGAAGGTCAAACCGAACGTGTTGGTGAAGGGCGCGGACTATACCCGCGAGCAGGTCGTCGGCCACGAGGTCGTCGAGGCCTATGGCGGCGAGGTCAGGCTGGTGGAGATTCTCGCCGGCCACAGCACGACTTCGCTGGTTGACCGGGCGCGCGGTGGCCGCGTATGAACGCTGACGCGGCGATTGCGCCAGTCGGCCCGGCGCTGCCGGCCTGGCGCGACCCGCAGGCCTGGGCAAAGGCGGCGGATATCGTCGCGGTGCTGATCGCGCTTTCGCTGCCGTGGTCGACGTCGCTGACCGGCATCTTCACCGTCGTGTGGCTGATTGCAGTCGCGCCGACGATTCAACCGGGCGCGTTCCTGAGCTTGGTGAAGCGGCCGATCTGCGTGCTGCCGGTCGCGATGTTCGTGCTTGCGGCGATTGGAACGCTGTGGTCGGACGCGGCGTGGGGCGCCCGGCTTTATGCGATTCTCCCCACCGTAAAACTGTTGATGCTGCCGGTCTTGTTCTATCGTTACCAGCATTCGCCGCGGGTCCTGTGGATCTTCACGGCGTTTTTGATCTCCTGCGGCCTGCTGATGGTGATGTCGTGGATCGTTGCGTACGATCCTGCGATCACGCTCAAGTCGAGCCTTGATCCCCATGAGCGGGGCATTCTGGTCAAGAATTACATCGACCAGAGCCAGGAATTCGTGCTGTGCGCGGTGGCGCTCGCCTATCCCGTCAATACCCTGCTGCGATCAGGAAAAATCCTGCCGGCCTTGCTGCTGGGCCTGCTCGCGCTGAGTTTCGTCATCAACATGATGTTCGTGATCGTGTCGCGGACGGCGCTTGTCACCATGCCGATGATGCTGGCGGTGTTTGCATTGCTTCATTTCAAGTGGCGAAGCATTGCCGCCATGACGTGCGGTGCGATCCTGTTGGCGGCGCTGGCGTGGACGGCATCGCCGCAATTGCGGCTGACCGTCGGATCCTTCGACAGCCAATATGAATCGTACAAGGAACAGAACGCCTCGACGTCGCTGGGTATGCGAATCGAATTCCTGAAAAAATCCGTGCGGTTCTTTGCCGAGGCGCCGATCTTCGGGCACGGCACCGGATCGACGCGTGGGCTGTTCGAGCAGGCCGCGATCGGCCAGACCGGTGCGGCGGCCGAGATCATCGGCAATCCCCACAACCAGACGCTCAATGTGGCGGTTCAGTGGGGAACGATCGGAATTGTCGTGTTATACGCGATGTGGCTCGTGCACCTGCTGTGGTTCCGCGGTGACGGGCTGATTGCCTGGGTCGGATTCCTGGTCGTGGTACAAAACATATTCACTTCGCTGTTCAATTCTCACATATTCGATTTTCATGAGGGCTGGATGTACGTGCTCGGCGTCGGTGTCGCCGGGGGAACATTGCTCAAGGCGGGGTCGAGCGGCGTGGCACCGGTAAATTCCAACAGATGATCGCGGCTGGCATACACGCGGAAGATGAGCTATCAGCAGCCGGTAATCCAGCCATCGGTTGCCGCGGGCCAGCGACATGACGCGCCTTTCCAGCCTGACCTCGCGCAATGCGCTGATTGCGCTGCATGACGCGCTAGCGACGGCGCTCGCACTGCTTGTGAGCTTCTATGTGCGTTTCGAAGGCGGCCAGTATTTCTATGATCGTTTGCCGCTGTTGCTGCAAATCCTGCCATATTTCATCGCCTTCAGCGTGGTGGTTTGCTACGTCTTCAATCTGACGACCACGAAATGGCGGTTCATTTCGCTGCCGGACGCGCTGAATATCATGCGCGCCGCCACCGTGCTGATGCTGGCGCTGTTGGTGCTCGACTACATCTTTCTGGCGCCTAACGTCCGCGGCACGTTCTTCGCCGGCAAGATCACCCTCATCCTGTACTGGTTTCTCGAGATATCTTTCCTGAGCGCGCTGCGCTTTTCCTATCGCTATTTCCGCTACACCCGTGTCCGCCATCATGCCCGGACCGACGGCGCCTCGCCGGCGCTTCTGATCGGTCGCGCCGCCGATGCCGAGGTCTTGTTGCGTGGCATTGAGAGCGGCGCCGTCAAAGGGGTGTGGCCGGTGGGCGTGCTGTCACCGTCGATGGCCGATCGCGGCCAGTCGATCCGCAATGTTCCAGTGCTGGGCGGCATCGACGATATCGAGGACGTGATCCGCGATTTCACCCGGCGCGACAAGCCGATCCTGCGCGTGGTGATGACGCCGTCGGCGTTCGAGCCGGAGTTCCATCCGGAGGCCGTGTTGATGCGGGCGCGCCGCCTCGGGCTGATCGTCAGCCGCCTGCCGTCGCTGGAAGGTACGGATGCGCCGCGGCTTACGACGGTCGCTGTCGAGGATTTGCTGCTGCGATCCAGCGTCGAGATCGACTATGCGCGCCTCGAGGAACTGGTGAACGGCAAGGCAGTGATTGTCACCGGCGGCGGCGGTTCGATCGGCTCGGAGATCTGCGATCGCGTCGCAACGTTTGGTGCCGCGCGACTGCTCGTGATCGAGCATTCGGAGCCGGCGCTTTATGCGGTGACAGAGGCGCTGATGGCGCGTGAGACCAGCGCGGTGATCGAGGGACGGATCGCCGATATCCGCGACCGCGAGCGCGTCATGCGCCTGATGATCGAATTTCAGCCGGATATTGTGTTCCATGCCGCTGCCCTCAAGCATGTGCCGATTCTTGAACGGGATTGGAGCGAGGGCGTCAAGACCAACATTTTCGGCTCCGTCAACGTCGCCGATGCGGCGCTGGCCGCCGGCGCCAAGGCGATGGTGATGATCTCGACCGACAAGGCGATCGAGCCGGTGTCGATGCTCGGCCTGACAAAGCGATTTGCCGAAATGTACTGCCAGGCGCTCGATCATGATCTGGCGGTGCAATCCAGCAGCGCATCGCGGATGCGCATTATCTCGGTGCGGTTCGGCAACGTGCTGGCGTCGAATGGCTCGGTGGTACCGAAATTCAAGGCGCAGATCGAAGCGGGCGGACCGGTGACGGTAACGCATCCCGACATGGTCCGGTACTTCATGACGATTCGCGAGGCCTGCGACCTCGTGCTGACGGCTGCAACTCACGCGCTGACGCCAGCGCGCGCAGAAGTTTCAGTTTATGTTCTCAACATGGGGCACCCGGTCAAGATCGTCGATCTGGCCGAGCGGATGATCCGGCTGTCGGGCCTGGAGCCCGGTCACGATATCGAAATCGTGTTCACCGGAATGCGGCCGGGCGAGCGGCTGAACGAAATCCTGTTTGCCAGCGAAGAACCGCCGGTCGAGATCGGCGTCGCCGGCATCATGGCGGCCAAGCCCAATGAGCCGCCGATGCAGGTGGTGCGCAAGTGGATCGCGACGCTCGAGCAATCCATCGCCAATGACGATCGGGTGACGATCCGGGCTGTCCTGAAGGATGCAGTGCCTGAATTCGGTTCGACCGCCGCCTGACGGCTATGACGGTGCGCCATTCTACGGTCGCGAAAAGCGGAACATCAGCGCCGATGATGCGACGCCGCCAATCGCCAGCAGGAGGATCTTGATCGCGACTGGCGAAGCGGCGGTGGAACCGATCGCAAGCGCGGCGAGCGCAATGTTGAGTGCGAACACTTCTCCCACCACGCGCCGGACCGTAAAGCCGTTGTCGGTGGCACGCTGGTAGAAATGCGTGCGATGTGCGGCCCAGAACGGCTCGCCGCGTGTCATCCGGCGCAACAGCGTCACGGTAGTATCGAGAAGATAGTAGAGTGGCAGCAGCAACGCGGCGATCAATTGCTGATGCCAGGCGAGCTGGAGCAGGCACCAGCCAAGCAGGAGGCCGATCGGCAGGCTGCCGACGTCGCCGAGGAAAACCTTGGCGATCGGCCGGTTGAACGGCGCAAAGCCGAGCATCGCCCCGCAGAGTGCCGCCGCCATCAGGGTCGTGGAGGCGGGCAATTCGCCGAGCGCGCCGAGGATCACGATCGCTGCGGTGACCGGCACGACTTCCGCGACCGTCATCCAGTCGAGCCCGTCCATGAAGTTGACGAGGTTGACGAACCAGAGACCCGCCAGCAGCAGGATGGCGCGCTCGATCCAGAGCGGACAAGCGGGAAAGATCCGCAGATCGCTGGACGCGGTAACGACGATTGCAGCGACGGCCGCTGCCTGCAGCAGCAGCCGTGGCAGCACCTCGATGGATTTGATGTCGTCGGCGAGGCCGACGATTGCGATGAACAGCGTCGCCGCGGGCACCGTGACGGGAATTTTCATCCCCGCGGCGTCGCTCCACGCCACGATGGCGACCGCGACGAAAAGCGTCGCCGCCATCACCGCGATGCCGCCGCCCTGCGGCGTCGGGGCGCGATGCGATGACCGTGCATTCGGCCGCGCCAGCGCGTAGCGCTGCAGTAACGGCCAGATCGCCTTGGTGATGGCAGCCGACAGCACCGCGGCGGCACCGAAAGCTATGAGCGACCTGAGCAATCCGGGCGTCGTCATTCTATTCGGGAATCTCGATCGGCATTGCGCCGCTGGCGGCCTTCTCGGCGCTGAAAATCCACACCAGCCCGCCGATCGCGCCGACGATGAAGGATACCATGCCAAACAGCAACGACACATTCACTCCTTCGCTGGCCGCGAGCCCCGCGTAGCCAAACGCAAGGCCCATGGTGGCTTCACGGAGACCCCAGCCGGCAATTGAGATCGGCATCATGGTGATCAGCATGACTGGCGGAACCAGTTGAAAGGCCTGGCTGAACAGCACGGGAGCAGCGATTGATCGCACCACGCACCAGGCGATGACGACAGTCAGTACGTGCACCAGCAGTGAGTACGCCGCGAGCTTCGGTCCGCGCCGACGGCTGAAGAACGCCCGGTTCGCAATCACCGAACAGGAGTAGAGGTGATGCGTTCCCCACCAGCGCTTGAGCCAGGGCCACGGCAATCTGCCGAGCAGAAGAAATCCGGCCCCGGCGGCAAGCGCTGCGAAATCGACGAACAACAACGCCGAGCGCCCATCCGGATCACGGATCAGATTGTAACTCCAGGGCAGGCTTGCCACAATGATGATTGCAAGCGCAACCAGGCCGACAGCGCGGTCGACAAAAATGGAATAGGTCGCCGCGCGCCATCCGGCGCCGCCGCGTGCGACCAGCCAGAGCCGCACCGCATCGCCGCCGATCGAGGACGGCAGAGTCTGGTTGAAGAAAGTTCCAATCACATTGTAACGCATCGTTTGCCGAGCCGTCAGCGGCGCGTCGCATTCCGCCGAGATTTCGTACCATCGCAGGGCGCCGACCATGAGTTGCAGGAACGCTACGGCGATCGCCAGGCCGATCCAGCCCAGGCTCGCAATACCGATGCGAGAAACAAGCTCGGACAGATTGACCTTGCGCAGCGCAAGATAGAGCAGCGCTGCTGAGATCAATAACTTGATTGTCGAAAGCAGTATCTGACGCATCTCGTTCGCGCTTCGTGTGAAATTGGAAGCAGGTGACAACGGCGCAATCTGGCGCCGCGCGCCGAACTTTTGCGCCTTGGTATGTTTTTGAGGCCAATCTGGCAATAGCCGCGCAAACGACTATTGCGATCCCCTCGGTGCGTTGGTTAAAGAGGCCGAAGCCGCCACGCGCGGGACTGTGCCGATGGCTTTGGAGACGGGATGTCGGATCAGACAATATTGGTTACAGGCGCGGCGGGTTTTATCGGCTTTCATATTGCGCGCCGGCTGCTGGCGGAGGGCCGCGAAATTGTCGGTCTGGACAGTCTCAACGCCTATTACGATCCGGCGCTGAAGCAGGCGCGGCTGGACATCTTGCGCGCCGATCCCCGGTTCAGTTTTGTGCAGGGCGACCTGGCGAATCGTGTGGCAATGGCGAAATTGTTCGCCAAGCATCGCTTCGATGTGGTGGTGCATCTTGCCGCGCAAGCTGGCGTGCGGCATTCGATCGAGCAACCGCATGCCTATGTCGATGCCAATCTGGAAGGTTTTGGCAACGTGCTGGAAGGATGCCGGCACAATCAGTGCCGCCATCTTCTGTACGCCTCGTCATCCTCGGTCTATGGCGCCAACACCAAAATGCCGTTTTCGGTCGACGACAAAACCGACCATCCTGTCAGCTTCTACGCTGCGACCAAGAAGGCCAACGAGATGATGGCTTATTCGTACAGTCATCTGTACCAACTACCGGTCACGGGCTTGCGGTTCTTTACAATCTACGGGTCTTGGGGCCGACCCGACATGGCCATTTTTCTGTTTACAAAATCCATTATCGAGGGCACGCCCATCAAGCTTTTTAACCATGGCAGGATGCGCCGTGACTTTACCCATATCGATGATGCAAGCCGTATAGTATTGCGTCTGATCGATCATGTTCCCGTTGCCGGACAGACACGGGGTGCGCCGGCTCGGATCTACAATATCGGCAATCAGCACCCGGAAAACCTGATGGAAGTGGTGGCGTTGCTGGAGAAGCAGTTGGGCCGCACCGCCGCGAAGGATATGCTGCCCATGCAGCCGGGTGACGTTCCGGAAACCTTCGCCGATGTCGGCGAACTCGTGCGGGACATCGGGCTGAAGCCCGAGACATCGATTGCGGACGGAATTGCCGAATTTGTCGCATGGTATCGCAGCTACTACAGGATTTGAGAGCCGATGGATCGACGAATTGTTCCATTGATCATGTGCGGCGGTGCCGGGACCCGGTTGTGGCCGGCATCGCGCGAGGTCCGTCCGAAGCAATTTTTGCCGTTGTTCGGCGCGCGCTCGACCTTCCAGGACACCGTTCTTCGGGTATCGGACAAGGCGCTGTTCGAGCGTCCGATCGTTATCACCAATATGGCATATCGCTTCATGGTGCTGGAGCAACTGGCGGAGATCGGGCTCGAGGCCGATATCCTGCTTGAGCCGGCGCGGCGGGATTCCGGACCGGCGATTGCCGCAGGAGCGGTATTTGCGGAATTGCGCGACGCCGAGGCGATCGTTCTGGCGCTGGCTGCCGATCACGTGGTCCGGAATGCCGCGCCCTTCATCGCCGCCTGCCGGCAGGGGCTGGCCGCGGCAGCTGGCGGACGCATCGTGACCTTCGGCGTTCAGCCCGAGCGTGCGGCGACCGAATATGGCTACATCAGCCCAGGCGAGGTAATTGCGGGCGAGGTTCGTGCGGTCGCCGAGTTTGTCGAGAAACCCGATCCGGCGACTGCCGCCGGCTATATCAGCGCAGGCTATCTCTGGAACAGCGGCAACTTCATGTTCCGTGCCTCGGTGCTGCTCGACGAATACCGCAACGTCGATGCCGAAAGCATCGCGGCGGTTCGCGAAGCCGTGGGCAAAGCCGGATGCGATCTCGGCTTCGTGACGCTCGATCCGCAGTCGTTCGAAAAGGCGCTGGCGATCTCGATCGATTATGCCGTCATGGAAAAGACCTCGCGTGCGTCGGTGGTGCCCGTCTCTTGCGGCTGGTCCGATGTCGGCTCCTGGCATGCGGTGTGGGAGCTTTCCGCCAGGGATGAGCAGGGCAACGCGGCGCAAGGCGCTGCGGTGTTCGAGAATTCGCGCAATTGCAATGTCTCGACCGACAAGGCGCTGGTTGCGCTGGAAGGAGTCGACGATCTCGTTGTGGTGGCCACCGAGGACGCAGTGCTGGTGTCGCGTCAGAAGGATGCCAACGGATTGAAGCGGCTGGTCGCCAAGGTGAAGACGGTGGCGCCCGAAGTGACCCAGAATCACCTGAAGGTGCATCGGCCCTGGGGTTCCTACCAATCGGTCGCCAATGGCGATCGCCACCAGGTCAAGCGCATTACCGTGAAGGCCGGCGAGCGGCTGTCATTGCAGAAGCATCATCACCGGTCCGAACACTGGATCGTGGTGCGCGGCACTGCACGGGTTACGGTAGACGACCTCGTCAAGATCGTGCACGAGAACGAATCGATCTACATCCCGATCGGCGCTGTCCATCGGCTGGAAAATCCCGGCAAGATCCTGCTCGAACTGATCGAAGTCCAGACCGGCAGTTATTTGGGCGAAGACGACATCATCCGCATCGAGGATGACTACCAGCGCTCCTGAGCGGCACAAGCTGGCAAGTCTGGCCGGATCGCAAACGGTTTGCAATCGATCTTGGGCTTGTCCACTGAAAAATCAGTGTAATTCTTTGAATCAAAACGTGTTCCGGATTCGATCAAGGCGTTCGCCACATTTGTGACGGTATGCTAGGAGAGCCACCGGGGAGCTCGCGAAGAGAGAATCGCGACAGTCGAAATGACCGAGGTTGACGGGGATGAGTCCTAAAGGGATCGCATTGGACGGTAAGGGCGATGCAAATCGTTCGCTGCGTGTTGGTGTCATCGGCGCAGGGGTAATGGGCAGCAATCACGCCCGCGTGCTGGCCGGCTTGCCGCAGACCACGCTGGTTGGAGTCGTCGATCCGCTGCTGGCCCATCGTACGCGCGTTACCGAACTGACGGGCTGCCGTGCGTTCGAAAGCGTCCATGACTTGATCGCGGCTGGCATCGACGCCGTGACGATCGCAGCACCGACGCATCTGCATCACGAGATTGCGCTGGCTGCCATCGCGCACGGAATTCACGTGCTGGTGGAAAAGCCGATCGCCTCTTCGGTCGAAGAGGGCGAGGCCATCGTCACGGCCGCCCGGCGCGCCGGCGTCACGCTGATGGTTGGGCATGTCGAGCGCTTCAACCCGGCGGTCGCGGCGATCAAGCAGGCGATATCGGGCGAAGACATCCTTTCGATTGCGATTACCCGCGTCGGTCCGTTCCCGCCGCGGATGTCGAATGTCGGCGTGGTGATTGACCTTGCCGTGCACGACATCGATCTGATTCGGTGGTTCACCGAGTCCGACATCGTCGAGGTGCAGCCGCAACTCTCCAGCGCGGTTGCCGAGCGCGAGGACATCGCGCTGTTGCAGTTCCGCACTGCATCAGGTGTGCTCGCGCATATCAACACCAACTGGTTAACCCCGTTCAAGGCGCGCAACGTCACGGTCGCGACCCGGGACAAGTATGTCATGGGCGATCTTCTCACCCGCCAGGTCACCGAGTGCTTCGGCTTCAAGCCGGACGGCAGCTACTCGATGCGGCATCTGCCGGTCGGGCATGACGAGCCATTGCGCGCCGAGCTGATCGCGTTTCTCGCGGCCGTCCGATCCGACGGTGTGCCTGCGGTAACCGGGGATCAAGGCGTCGCCAGCCTCGAAATCGCGATTCGCTGCCTTGAAATGCCGGCAAGGCCTGCCGTGGCGGCATCCCGTAAGGGGCCGCTCCGCGTCGCCGGCTGATCTGTCCTTGCACTTTTCGTCGAAGGCTCCATGAACCAGCACATGCCTCCAGAACCCGTGCCTTTTATCGACATCGGCGCGCAGCGCCGCAGGCTCGGCAAATCGATCGACGCGGCGGTGGCCCGCGTACTCGCCCATTGCCAGTTCATCAACGGTCCGGAAGTGGCTGACCTCGAAGCAAGGCTTGCCGAATTCTCCGGCGCGAAACACGTGGTGAGCTGTGCCAGCGGGACCGACGCGCTGCTGATGGTGCTGATGGCAAGGAACATCGGCCGCGGTGACGCGGTGATCTGCCCGTCGTTCACGTTTTGCGCGACCGGCGAGGCGGTGGCACTGACCGGGGCGACGCCCGTATTCGTCGACGTCGATGAGGCGACGTTCAACATGGATGTCGCTTCGCTCAGGCGCGGCGTCGCGGCGGCAAGGAAGCAGGGTCTCAAACCCAGGGTCGTGATCCCGGTGGACCTGTTCGGGCAGAGCGCTGATCATGATGCTATTGGCGCGGTCGCGGAAGCCGAAGGTCTGTTCGTTCTCGATGACGCGGCACAGGGTTTTGGCGCGAGCTACAAGGGCCGCAGGCTCGGCACTTACGGCCATGCAACCGCGACCAGCTTTTTCCCGGCCAAACCGCTCGGCTGCTTCGGCGATGGTGGCGCGGTCTTCACCGATGATGCCGAACTTGCCGCGACATTGCGCAGCATCCGCGTTCACGGCCAGGGTGCGGACAAATACGACAATGTCCGTCTCGGCCTCACCGGACGGCTCGATACCATGCAGGCCGCGATCCTGATCGAGAAGCTCAAAATCTTCGATGACGAGATCGCCGCGCGCAACAGGGCTGCGGAGCGCTATGCGCAGGGGCTCGGCAATGTCGTGACCGTGCCGCATCTGGCCAGGAATTGCAGCTCGGTTTGGGCCCAGTACACCATTCGACTGCCCGGCGGCTGCGATCGCGACGTTTTTGCCGCGATGCTGAAGGAGCAGGGTATTCCGACCGCGATCTATTATGCGAAATCGCTGCATCAGCAGACCGCCTACCGGGATTACCCGGTCGCCGACGGCGGCTTGCCGGTTAGTGAAAAACTGTCCGGCGACGTTATCAGCCTGCCGATGCATGCCTATCTCGATGAGCCTACCCAGGATCGGATCATCAGGACTGTGCGTCGCGCGCTTTCATCCTGATTTCGCCGTTTTGAAGGGCTGCGGCTTGCTGTAGAAGCGGCCTATGCTCGGTCGTATCTTTACCGTCGGCGGCTATACGCTCCTTTCGCGGCTGACAGGCTTTGCGAGTTCGATCATGCTCGCGGCGATCCTGGGCGCCGGGCCGATGGCGGACGCGTTTTTCGTGGCGCTGCGACTGCCGAACAGTTTTCGCGCGATCTTCGCCGAGGGTGCTTTCAACACCGCGTTCATTCCGGCCTATGCCCATGTCCAGGGCAAGGGTGGCGCGAGTTCGGCGCGGTTGTTCGGTGACCGCATCTTCACCTTATTGTTCCTGTCGCAAGTGGTGCTGTTGACCGTGGTGTGGCTGTTCATGCCGCAGGCGCTGAGCATTCTAGCGCCGGGCTTTACCGACGATCCAGAGCAGCGCCGGCTCGCGATCGAGCTGACCCGGATCACCTTTCCCTATCTGCTGCTGATTACGCTGGTGACGCTCTATGGCGGCATCCTCAACGTGATGCACCGCTTCGCCAGCGCGGCGGCGGCCTCCATCCTGCTCAACATTTCGATGATGGCCGCGCTGGCGCTCGCGGCGTTTTTCCCGACCGCCGGCCACGCCGCGGCATGGGGCGTGCTGGTATCCGGCTTCCTGCAATATTTCCTGCTCGCGGGAGATCTCGCGCGGCATGGCGGCCTGCCGCGATTTGCCCCGCTCAAGTTCGACGATGACGTGCGTGCGTTCTTCCGTGCCATTGGGCCCGCGACGCTGGGTTCGATGGGGACGCAGGTCGCGGTGTTCGCCGATACCATCATCGCAACCTTTCTCGCGGCAGGGGCGTTGTCGGCGCTCTATTACGCCGAGCGGCTTTATCAACTGCCGATCGGCGTGATCGGCATTGCGATCGGCACGGTGTTGCTGCCGGAAATGTCACGGCGGATCACGGCCGGCGACAATGCCGGCGCGATGGCCTCGCAGCGCCGCGCCTTTGAATTCACCTTGTTGGCCGCGGTGCCGTTCATCGCCGCATTCCTCACCGTGCCCGTTGTCCTGATGCGCGCGGTCTTCATGCGCGGCGCGTTCACCGACGCGGATGCAGTGGCCGCCGGCGCCACGCTGGCCGCCTATGCAGTGGGCCTCATTCCGTTCGTGATGATCCGCAGCGCGGTCTCGGCGTTCTATGCCCGCAAGGACACCGCAACGCCGGTAAAGGCATCGCTGACAGGTCTCGCCGTCAATCTGGCGCTGAAAGTCCTGCTGATGGGATCACTCGCCCAGGTAGGCCTTGCGCTTGCGACCGCGGCCGGCGCCTGGATCAATCTTCTGCTGGTGCTCGGTTTCGCGGCACGGGCCGGCTATCTGGAGTTCGACAGGTCGCTGGTGCAATCATTGGCAAAATTTGCCGCCTGTGGCGTCATACTGGCTGCGGCCCTGTGGTTCGCTGCGAAATTCGCCGGCACTTATCTGGCGCACATGCCGACGTTTCGCGACGAGGCCGTACTTCTGGTGTTGATCGGTGTCGGCGCGATCGTCTACGGCGCCTCGATCGTGCTGCTGTTCGGCACCGCCTGGCTGCGATCGCTGGTACGAAGCTAAACCCTTTGCGCTGCTGCGCGATCCACTGCAATATATCCGCCAATCGCGACTGCAATTGGAGAGATGATGGCTGCTCCCGTTAAATTCGGCGTCGGTCAAAGCGTGCTGCGCAAGGAAGACGACAAGCTCATTCGCGGCAAGGGCAACTACACCGATGATCATGAGCCGCGGGCTTCGATGCACGCGCTGGTGCTGCGTTCGCCGCACGCGCATGCGACCTTCACCATCGATGCGAGCCGCGCCCGCGACTTGCCGGGTGTCGGGGTGATCCTGACCGCGGCCGATGTCGGCGATCTCGGCAGTCTTCCCTGTCTGTTCAATTTCGAGGTCGATCCGTTCACCGGTCCACCCTATCCGATCCTGGCCGAGGGCGAGGTGCGGCATGTCGGTGACGCCGTCGCCTTCGTGGTGGCGGACACCATCAACCATGCCCGGGACGCGATTGAGGCGATCGACGTCAACTGGACGCCGCTGCCTGCCGTCGTTGGCGTTGCCAACGCCGTGAAACCCGGCGCGCCGCAAGTCTGGCCTGATCAGGCCGGCAACGTGCTGTTCGATGTGCCGATCGGCGACAAGAAGGCGACCGAAGCGGCCTTCGCCAGGGCGCATGCGGTGGCGGAAATCTCGGTGATTAATCCACGCGTCATCACCAATTTCATGGAAACCCGCGCCGCAGTCGCCGAATACGATGCCAAGCGCGACCATCTGACCTTGACGGTCGGCAGTCAGGGCAGCCACCGGCTACGCGAGATCCTGTGTCAGAACGTTCTGAAGATGCCGCTCGAGAAGATGCGGGTGATTTGCCCCGATGTTGGCGGCGGCTTCGGCACCAAGCTGTTTCCCTACCGCGAATACGCGCTGATCGCGGTCGCCGCGCGAAAACTGCGCAAGACGGTGAAATGGACTGCCGATCGCGCCGATCATTTCGTGGGCGATGCGCAAGGCCGCGATAATGTCACCACGGCGCGGATGGCGCTGGCCGGGGATGGCAAGTTCCTTGGCATGGATGTCGACCTGATGAGCGACATGGGGGCGTATCTGTCGACCTTCGGTCCCTACATCCCGCATGGCGGCGCCGGCATGCTGCCCGGTCTTTACGATATCGAAGCGTTTCACTGTCGGGTGCGCGCCGTGTTCACCAACACTCTGCCGGTCGATGCCTATCGCGGCGCTGGCCGCCCGGAAGCCGCCTATGTGGTCGAGCGCCTGGTCGACGCCTGCGCACGCAAGCTCGGCATGACGCCGGACGCAATCCGGCGCAAGAATTTCATCACGCCCAAAGCGATGCCGTACAGGACCGCAACCGGCAAGGTCTATGATTCCGGCGACTTCACCGCGCATATGAAACGCGCGATGGAGATCGCCGACTGGAAGGAGTTTCCCAAACGCGCCAAGGTGGCCAAAAAGCAGGGCCTGGTGCGCGGCATTGGATTGGCGACCTATGTCGAGGTCTGCGGCACCATGGGCGAGGAAACCGCCAATGTCAGGCTCGGTCCCAATGGCGACGTGACGGTTCTGATCGGCACGCAGTCGAGCGGGCAGGGGCACCAGACAGCGTACGCCCAGCTTGTCGCCGAGCAGTTCGGCCTCGCGCCCGAGCGCGTCCATATCTTCCAGGGCGACACCGATATGATCGCGAGCGGGCTCGGCACGGGCGGCTCGGCGTCGATTCCCTCCGGCGGTGTCAGTGTCGAGCGTGCAACCCGCGCGCTCGGTAGGAATTTGCGCGAGATCGCCGCCGAAGCGCTGGAGACCAGCGCCGGCGATCTCGAAATTTCCGACGGTGCGATCCGTGTCGCCGGGACCGATCGCACGATCAGCTTTGCGGATTTGGCCAAGCGGCCGGGCGTCGATTCCTCAAGGCTGAGCGCCAGCGCCACCTTTTCCAGCGCCGACGGCACCTTTCCCAACGGCACCCATATCGCCGAGGTCGAGATCGATCCGGCCACCGGCATCGTCAAGATCGTCAATTACGTCATCGTCGACGATTTCGGCTTCACGCTCAATCCGCTGCTGCTGGCTGGCCAGATCCACGGCGGCGTCATGCAGGGAATTGGCCAGGCCTTGATGGAGCGGGCGGTCTACGATCCCCGGGATGGTCAGCTTGTCACCGGCACGTTCATGGATTACGCGCTACCGCGCGCGGCCGATGGTCCATCCTTTGTGTTCGAGACCCATAACGTGCCCTGCAAGACAAACCCCCTGGGCATCAAGGGCGCGGGCGAGGCGGGCGCGATCGGCTCCTGTCCGGCGGTCGTCAACGCTATCATCGAGGGTCTGTGGCGCGAGTACAGGATCGATCACATCGACATGCCCGCGACCGCCGAACGGGTCTGGATCGCGATCCGCGAACACCAGCGCCGGCATAGCCTTTAGGGCGGGGAATGAGCCATAGAGAACATGAACCGTCGGCCACGCTGCGCAATAGCTTACCGGGGCCCGTTGCCGCAGTTCGCTGGGCGCGTCGAAAAGAGCTGACGACCGCGCATCAACGATCGACAGTTCGGGTCTTCTCCCGTTCAGGGTGAGCGCTTGATGCGCTCGCCCGTTCTTTACGACGGTGGCAGGAATTCGTGACTTACTTGGTCACCTGGCCGCGAATTTCGCCGCCCGGATCGGCCGCGGTGTGGATGTTGATGTAGTACTTGCCGGCCATCAGGTCGGCGGCTTGCGCGTCCGTCAGCGTGGCACTGCCTTCGACCGGGCTCGAACTCGCGTTCGGGATTGCAACGGCGATGGCGGCGTTCTTGCCGGGTTCGGCGGGGCCGTGAAAATGCGCCGCGATCGGGGGACCGGAAAGGCCCGAATAGGTCAGCTTCCAGGTCAGCTTCTTGGTGGCGGCATCATAGTCGACGTCGGCAGTGCCCTTGCCTGCGCTCGAATTCGGAGGATTTTCGGACTTGCCGTCGAGGGTTGCCTTCATCTTGTCGGCAAAGGCGGGACCAGCGAACGCGATACCGATGGCGAGCGTGGCGAGCAGGGTCGTGGTCTTGCGCATGTTTCTCTCCGGTTGACGTCAAGTGAGGGCCGATGAATATGGTTATATTTGCTTAAGACAACGTCAGTTCCGCTTCATTCCCGCACGGGACAAAAGTTGCGGACAATCGATGGCAGGAATTGGGGGTCATACCAGCTGGCCTGATGTGTCAAGGAAAACCTCACCAAGCCTGGCTTCAAAGCCAACACGCCGGATGGATTCGGCCAACGCATCAGAGCCGGATCGACAAACGGGGCGAGGTCGTGCGCGACGCCAAGCTGCAGATCGAGTGGGCGCTCCGTCAATGCGCCGCTTTTACGCCGGCATTTCGATCGACGGTGCGCAATGTCAGGGCTAGTGGCACCATCACCATGGCGATTATTGCCAACACCACGAACACGTCGACATAGGCGAGGATCGTGGCCTGGCTTTGAACCATTTGACCGATGATCGCCGTGCTGGTCCCGGCTGTCCCGCCGGTGGCCGTACGTCCGGTCAAATAGGTCTGAATATGATTCAAGGTGTCGTTGTAGAACGGATTCCATGAGCCAAGGTGTTCGACCAGCCGGCTTTGATGAAATTGCTCCCGCCGCGCCAGCACGGTCTGGCTCAGCGCTACGCCTACCGAGCCGCCGAAATTTCGTGCAAGGTTGATCAGCGCCGAAGCCTGGTCAGTCTTGTTGGGCGCGATGCCGTCGTACGATGCCGCAGTGATCGGAATGAAGATCAGGGGCAGCCCGAATCCGAGATAAATTCGCGACCAGGCAAAGTACCAGTAGTCTACGTCAGGCGTCATACGCAACATATAGACCATCGCATAGCACGCGACCGCGGCGCCGGCAGCGATGAGATATCGCGGCTGAACGAATCCAAGACGGCCTACCACCACCATCATGCATAAGGTCACCGCACCGCCCGGCGAGATCGCAAGACCGGCAAGAGTAGCGGTGTAACCAAATTCTTCCTGTAAAAGCTGCGGCAGAATCTGCGTGGTCGCGATCAGCAGCGCGCCGGTGACCAGCATGATGAGGAAGCAGGTTCCGAACTGCCGTCCGGCCAGCATCCTGATGTCGATGAGAGGCTGCGGCCGGTTGAGTTCCCAAGGAATAAACAGCAGCAGGGCGATGGCGGAAGTCGCCGCAAACGTCACGATAAATTCCGATCCGAACCAGTCATCGATCTGGCCACGGTCGAGAACGAGTTCGAGGCCGCCGAGGAACATCACGATCAAAAGGAAGCCCACGATGTCGAAGTTGGGTCCCTTGGCCCACAGCCGCTCACGTTCCTTTTGCTTCTCCGGCGAGCTCGGAATGATCAGGTAAATCAGGATAACCGAGATAAGGCCGACAGGGACGTTGATCAGAAAGCACCAGTGCCACGACAGATTGTCGCTCAGCCAACCGCCGAGGGTCGGCCCGACGATGGGCGCTACGACCACCGCGATGCCGTAGAGCGCAAATCCCTGACTGCGCTTCGCAGGGGGAAAAGCGGCTGCAAGAATCGATTGCGCCACCGGCGTCATGCCGCCGCCGGCCAGACCCTGCATGACGCGGAAGATCAACAACACCTGCAGATTCCACGCCAGGCCGCACAGCAGCGAGCTTAGCGTGAACAGGGCGATGCACATCAGAAAGAAGTTCTTGCGTCCGAACATTTGTGCGATCCAGCCGCTGGCGCAAAGCACGATCGAATTGGCGACGAGGTAGGTGGTGATCACCCAGGAGGCCTCGTCGCTGCTGATGGCAAGTCCACCTGATATGTAACGCAAGGCAACGTTGGCGATCGTGGTATCGAGCACCTCCATGAAAGTGGCGACCGCGACCAGGATTGCGATGGTCCAGGGGTTCGCGTTGCCGTATTCGCCCTTGGCTGCTGGGTCCGACATTGGGCCGCGATCGTGTCAGGGACGGACGGTGACGGTCGGGACCACCGACATGCCGAGTCCGAGTTCGACGTCGGGCCGCTGATCGAAGGTGATCTTGACGGGTACGCGCTGCACCACCTTCACATAGTTGCCGGTGGCGTTTTCCGCCGGCAGCAGGCTGAACGCGGTGCCGCTGCCCGCCTGAACGCTGTCGACGTGACCGGGAAACGTCCGGCTGAATGCGTCGACTTCGATATCGACGGGCTGACCGACCCGCATCTTGGCAAGTTGCGACTCCTTGAAATTGGCGGTGACCCAGACGTCGAGCGGCACGATCACCATGATCGACTGTCCAGGCGCCGCTAGCGCGCCGACCGCCGCGGTCAGCTTGGCGACACGCCCATCCACGCTCGCGCGCAGTTCGGTGCGCTGAAGATCGGCGACGGCGCGATCGCGCTGCGCTTTGGCCTGTTCAAGTTGCGCGGTCGCACCGATCTTCTGTGCATTGAGGACGTCGATCTGCCGTTCGGCCACCAGTTTGGCCGCGGTCGCGGCGTCAAGCGCGGCCTGCTTGCTTTTCAAATCGGACGAGGCTTGTTGCGCGCGTTGCAGGGTGCCGGCGCCTTTTTGCACCAGGTCCTGGTAGCGGTTGTTTTCGTCGGTCGAGAATTTCAGCGCGGCCTGCGCCTCCGTCACCTGCTGGCTGGCCTGCTCGATCGTGGCCTTTTGCGCGGTGATCTGGGCGTCGATGTTTTTGGCCGTCGCCTCATTTTGTGCAATGAGCCCGTTGGCCTGCTCGAGCGCGGCCTTGTAGTTGCGCGTGTCGATCGTGGCGAGCAGATCTCCCTTCTTCACGATCTGGTTGTCGGTGACGTTGACGCTGATGATGCTGCCGCTGACTTCCGGGCTGACCAGCACCGGCCGGCTGTCGATAAAGGCATCATCGGTGCTTTCGTAATGGCGGGCGTGGAGATACCATACGATGCCGGCAATGACGCCAATGGCGATCAATCCAAAACACACGATCATCGCGATCGGATGCTTTCGGAATGCGCCCACAATCCCCTTCGAACCTGGTTCTTCCGCCTGATCGGCTTCCGGATTCTTCGGATCGGTTTTGCGCTCCTCCGGCCTTGGTTGCGGTTTCTCCGCCTGGACATCCGCATCGTCCGGGATAGCAGCCGCGGGTGCATTCCCAAGCCTTGTTTTCGAGCGCGGGCTTTTGGAGAGGGCGCCCTTCGGGGAAACAACATCCGTCGGATCAGCGGAACTCATATCGGCTTGCTCCAGGCCGCCATTGCGACTGTCGGCTTTTTGTGCGATGCCGAAATGGAAAAACGGATCAGCGTGCAACTTGTTCCTGCTTTGGCCCGGTTGGCGCGCAGATGGCGCTCGTTGCTACAAGAGGCAGAGATAGTTGGAGCGAGCGATGGCTGCTTTCCGAAGCCCGGAACGGACCAGCAGCCAAGCGAATCCGGACTGAAGAGAGACTTGTCGCGCGACGATCGCGAACCGCGTCGCTGCCGCCAGTGTAGGGGCTGTTGAAACCGAGGAAAGCCGACAAGCACAGCGAAAGGCTGGTAGTGTCTCATGAGACACTACCGAAAGGCTGCATGGCGGCGAGGCTTGATCTGCGAGGTTCTGATCCGTCAGGTTCTGATCCGGATCATGGCCCATCATCTTGCTATTTTTTTGCCCGTAGGGTCGCTTCGCGGCTCGATGGAAAGATGCCGCTACGGGCCACTTGCCGTTCCTGGGAGATAACCGATCTGGCGAACGATGCAGGATTGCGCGAACGCGGTTAAGGCGCCGGCACACAAGGCGACGGCCGTCACCAATAGTCCCGCGATGGATCGACCGGGCGCCGCGAGATCACTGCAATTCCCGTACTACCCGGAAGCCATTGGCGTAGTAGCGAACGTCTTCGTCATACCGAAACCGTGACGCGGAACGGATATCGGTTGCCTTGCTGGTGAAGTTGCCCCCGCGCAAAACGCGCAAGCGGCAATCGCCGCCGGTCCAGGGGGAGGCGTCCTTTGGCGCATTGCGATAGTTTTCGTTCCAGCAATCCTCAACCCATTCGGACGCGTTACCCGCGGTATCGTACAGCCCAAAGCCATTCGGCCGAAACGAACCGACCGGAGCCGGTCTGTGCATCAATGGGCCGCCGCAATTGTCGCACTGGGCGTGGCCGGTACCGACATCGCGGCCCCACCAGAACACCGTCTTGGTTCCGGCACGAGCCGCATATTCCCACTCCGCCTCGCTGGGAAGCCGATATCGTTGCCCGGCCTTCTTCGACAACCAGGTCAGGAAAAGTTTGGCATCGTCCCAGCTCACATTGATCACCGGCAGGTTGCCCCGTCCCCAACCGTGATCGTCGGGACGGTGCTTGCAAACGCCGGCGTCGGCGCATTGGTCCCACTCGGCGAATGTCACCTCGTGCCGGCCGATCGCAAACGGGCGCGGGATCGAAATCACGCGCTCTGGCTTTTCATACGGTGAGTCGTTCGATCCCATGACGAAGTCACCTGGCGGCACAACCACCAGTTCGGAACAATCGTCGCAATCGCGAAAAATGTCGCCGGGCTCGATGCTGGTCTGCAGCTTTTGAGCCAATATCAAATCTCTCTCGGGCTCAGGACCGGCAGCCGAACCGCGCTGCGCACTCGCGCCGATGGCGGCGACGGCCAGCGCCGTGAGGAAGATCACAAACGATGGACGAAATCTCATGTTAGGTTTCCAGACTGGCCGTCAAAACGTCATTCGATATTCGGCGTCGCAGGCAATTGATACAGAATGCTTCATTTAGCCATGATCGGCAAGGCAAGGCGACTGTGTGACGTGGATTGTGCGCTGCTGCCGCGATGCCGGATTTCAGTTTACCTCGACCGTCAAATGAGTATCGTTTAAAGAAGCTGGAATTGATCGTACGGTGAAGGGTTCTGACTGCCGGGGAGATTGTAAGATGCACAGAACGCTGGCTGCAATACTGGTTCCGTTTCTTGGCTTATGGGTTCTTTGCAATGCAGCGACCGCTCAGAGCGATGCAGCGGCGCCCCAAAACAATGCAGCGACACCTCAGAACGATGCAACGACAACCCAGAACAAGCCGGCGAGTGGCCCGAGCGCAGCAACAGCACAGACTGGCGGCCCCACCCCATCCGCACCCGGCGCGGCGGTTTACTTCGTCGGCTTGAAGGACGGCGACACCATACCGACCAAGTCGACGATCCATTTCGGTCTCCGCGGCATGGGGGTTGCTCCGGCGGGATCGGAGCGCGCGAACTCCGGTCATCATCACCTCATCGTTGATGCACCGACGCCGCCGCTCAATGCCGAAATCCCGAACGACTTTCATCACCTGCATTTCGGTGCGGGCCAGACCGAAACCGAGCTGACGCTGACGCCGGGCGAACATACGCTGCAGCTGGTCTTCGCCGACAAGGATCATATTCCGCATTCGCCGCCGCTGGTGTCCGATCGCATCAAGGTGAACGTGGTCGATCAGGTCGCTGCGCCACCGCCTGCGACTTCCGCTTCACCGCAAGCGGCGTCGCCGACGACCTACAAGCGGCATCCGTCGCCGAAGGGTGCCAAGGTCTATTTCATCTATCCGACCGATGGCGCCTACATCACGCCGAACCCAGTCATTCGCTTTGGTCTGCTGAACATGGGTGTGGCTCCGGCGGGTTTCGACAAGCCGAATACCGGACATCATCATTTGCTCATCGATACCGATTTGCCGCCGCTCGATCAGCCGATTCCGAACGACTTCCATCACCTGCATTTCGGTGCCGGCCAGACCGAGGCCAAGATCACGCTCACGCCGGGCCCGCACAAGCTGCAGCTGCTGTTCGCGGATACGAAGCACATACCGCATGACCCACCGGTCTATTCCAACGTCATCAATGTCACGGTGACCGTCAACGGTCGTCCGCCGCACAGAAGGCACCACCATCGTTATTGGCACCATTATTACTGACAGGGAAATGAAACTACGGAACATCCTGGTTTACGTGTTTTGTTTGATGGTGGCGGGACTGTTTTCCACGGCGGCCGCCGCCGACCGGCGCGTCGCGCTGGTGATAGGAAATTCCGCATACAAGAGCGCTCCGGCGCTGCCAAACACGATCAATGATTCAACCGCCATCGCGAATTTGTTCAAATCGGTCGGATTTGAGGTCGTCATTTCCCGTACCGATCTCGGCGTGGTCGATTTCAAGCGCGCCGTGCGCGAGTTCCTGATCACGGCCGAGAATTCCGATGTCGCCGTGGTCTATTACGCCGGTCATGGCGTCGAGATCGGCGGCACCAACTACCTGGTGCCGATCGATGCCAAGCTCAGCCGTGACTATGACGTGGAAGACGAAGCGGTGGCGCTCGATCGCATCATCTGGGCGCTGCAATCGGTCCATCGCCTGCGTTTGATTTTGCTCGACGCCTGTCGCGATAATCCGTTTCCGCAACGGGTACGTTCCGCCGGCGTGCGCTCGACGATGAAAGGCGGGCTTGGAACGATGGAGGATGTCAGCGCCGACACCCTGGTTGCCTATGCCGCAAAGGCCGGTTCGGTTTCCTATGACGGCGACGGCCGCAACAGCCCCTACGCAACGGCGCTGATCAGGCATTTGGCAGAACCCGGGCTCGACATCCGCATTGCGCTCGGCCGGGTTCGTGACGACGTGATCGCGATGACCGGCGGACGGCAGGAGCCGTTCATCTATGGCTCGCTCGGCGGCGCGACCATTGCGCTGGTGCCGGCGGCGAAAAAGGCCGAGCCGCCGCTTGCGCCAGTTGCCACGGCCGCGCCGGTGCCAAAACCAATGCCTGCGGCGCCACTACCACAGATTCCGTCGGCCCAGGTCCCGGCCGCTCCACCTCCGGCGACGGTCGCCAAAGCCGAGCCTCCGAAGACGCAGCCGCCATCGGCCGCACGCGATACGGTCGATCCGGCGCTCGCCTGCATCCACGACGAGAAGCGCCTGGCGCAGCTACGTGCCGACCCGTCACGCGAACGAATTACCAGTTTCCAGAAGGAGCTTTCCTGCCTACGGTTGGCTGCGCAAGTACAGCGATTGCTGGAAAGTGTTTCGTCTGATCCGTCGCCGCCGCAACCTCAGGCGGCTCCTGCCGCTGGAGTGCCGAGGGCGCCGCCGGCGCAGACGCAGGCTCAGGCGCAATCGGCCCCGCCTGGAGATGTATGCGCACGTGACGCGGCACGGCTGGCACGGCTGCGCGAGGACCCGAAGCCCGATGCGGTTGCCAAGTTCGTGCGCGAGCTCGGATGCGAGCAAATTCGTCCCCAGCTCCAGCGGCTGCGGGAGAGCCTGGGTATGTAGTCTGGCATGTCGTTTGTGATGATGTGCCGTGGCAATACCGATGCGGCCTGCGCTTTTGCGAAATGGATCGCTTGTCCGAAAACAGATATCGGCTGGCGTCACATTTGACGGCGCCCTTGTACAATTGATGCGCTATGGCGTTTCGAGCGAAGCTGGATCCGGCGTAAACAAAAAATGGAGCCCGCCTGATTCAATTGGAACCGAGGGCTGGTAGAACCGAGGACTAGCCCGTGCCGAATGCCTTGAAGGTGATGATGGTATGGGTATCCAGGATGCCTGGAATGACCTGCACTTTCTCGTTGATGAAATGGCCGATATCGGTGTCGTTATCGACATAGAATTTGACCAGCAGATCGTAGTCGCCGGCAGTCGAATAGATCTCCGAGGCGATCTCGGCTTCGGCCAGTGCATTGGCGACGGCATAGGACTGGCCTAGCTTGCATTTGAACTGGACGAAAAAAGGGACCATTGCTGTCGTCTCCGAAGGGCGTCGCCGTCAATAGAGCAAAATTCAACTGGTTATGGCAAGCGAACTTGCCGCCAATGGCATGCCGCGTTAGGACAAAACATGACCCACCAGTTAGCACTGAAATGGCTGCGGGCAAGGCCGTGACGATTCCGGTCGCACTCACGATTGCCGGTTCGGATTCCTCGGGTGGCGCCGGCGTGCAGGCGGACCTCAAGACGTTTGCAGCACTCGGGGTCTATGGCGCTTCCGTTATCACAGCGCTGACCGCGCAGAACACCACCGGCATCAGCGGCATTCATGAGGTGCCTGCCGATTTCATCACCGCGCAGATCGATGCCGTATTTGGCGATCTCGACGTCAAGGCCATCAAGATCGGGATGTTGGCGCAGCGCGGGGCCATCGAGGCTGTCGTCGCCGGGCTTTCGCGCTGGTCGCCGAAACACATCGTGCTCGATCCGGTGATGGTGGCGACATCCGGCGATCATCTGCTCGCCAGGGACGCGGTGGCGAGTTTGAGAACTAGCCTCATCCCGCGCGCGTCGCTGATCACGCCCAACCTGCCGGAGGCGGCGGCTCTTCTGGACGAGCCGATCGCAGAAAGCGAGGCTGCGATCGCAAGCCAGGGCCGAAGGCTTTTGGCGATGGGATGCCGTGCGGTGCTGATCAAGGGCGGTCACGGGCACGACAGTGAGAGCATCGACTATCTCGTTGATGGCAGCGGCACGATTGCGCTCGCCGCACCGCGCATCGCCACCAGGAATACCCACGGCACCGGATGTTCGCTGTCAGCCGCGGTCGCGGCCGGTCTTGCCAAGGGCGAGGGCATGGAAGCGGCGGTGCGGGCCGCGAAAGCCTGGATCAGCGCAGCGATCGCGGCGGCCGATCGGCTCGAGGTCGGCCACGGCGACGGACCAGTGCATCATTTCCACGGTTATTATTAACTATAGCGTTTTCGAGCGAAGCGGCGTCCGGTTCGCGAGAAGAAAGCGCGTCAAACAAACAGCTAGAGTCTGGTTCCGATTCACTCAGAACCGATCAGCCCTGGGCCGCCTGTCGCTTCGCTGTCGCACGCCGCTGCTATTTCACCCCTGAGTAAACAAAGATCTGATTCGCGGCCGGTCTGGCCCGGTCGCAGATCTATTCCACCATGAACCGTCATCTCGCTGTCACGGCATTGTGTTAGGTGCTTCATATATGGGAAGTGACCCTATGAGTGAAGAAAGTCCCGAAAGGCGCTTTCGCACTTTGTTTATCTCCGACGTCCATCTCGGAGCACGCGGCTCGCAGGCCGAACGTTTGCTGGACTTTCTTCGTACCCATGACGCCGATACCATTTATCTCGTCGGCGATATCGTCGATGGCTGGGCGCTCAAGTCCAACTGGTACTGGCCGCAATCGCACAACGACTTCGTGCAGAAGATGCTCCGCAAGGCGCGCAAGGGCGCCAAGATCGTCTACGTTCCCGGCAATCATGACGAGTTCCTCAGGAACTATTACGGCACGCATTTCGGCGGCATCGACGTCGTCGAGAACACAATCCATCTCGGCGTCGACGGCCACCGCTATCTGGTGATACACGGCGACATCTTTGATCTCGTGGTGCAGAACGCGCGCTGGCTCGCCCATCTCGGCGACAAGGCCTATGATTTCGCGATCCAGATGAACCGGCTGGTCAATTTCTTCCGCCGCGCGCTCGGCGTGCCCTATTGGTCGTTGTCGCAATGGGCCAAGCTGAAGGTGAAGAATGCCGTCAACTATATCGGCGCCTTTGAGCAGACGCTGGCCGCCGAAGCACGGCGCCACGGCGCCGATGGCGTGATTTGCGGCCACATCCACTACGCCACCATTCGCGACGAGCACGGTATCCGCTACATGAATTGCGGCGACTGGGTGGAAAGCTGCACCGCGCTGGTCGAACATGAAGACGGTCGCTTTGAAATCATCACCTGGACCGATCCGCTGCGGCGGGCGGCGCCGGTCGCTCGCATGACCGCGCGCGCGGCCTGATGCGAATCCTGGTCGCGACCGACGCGTGGCACCCGCAGGTCAATGGGGTGGTACGGACGCTCGCGATGCTGGCGGAGGCGGCCGCGGCGTTCGGCGCCGAGATCAGCTTTCTGACACCGCAATCCTTCCGCACCTTTGCGATGCCGAGCTATCCCGATCTGCGGTTGGCATTGCCGAGCCCGGCCAGGACCGCGCGGCTGATCGAAGCGGCCCGAGCCGACAGCATCCACATTGCGACCGAAGGGCCGATCGGGCTGTCGGTGCGGCGTTACTGCCGCAAGCATCGCTTGCCGTTCACAACGAGCTTTCATACCCGCTTTCCCGAATATATTTCGGCTCGGCTGCCTATCTCCGAAGCCTGGACCTGGGCGGGGCTGCGCTGGTTCCACGGCGCGAGTCAGGCGGTGATGGCAGCGACGCCCGCGCTTGCCGCCGAATTGCGGCTGCGCGGTTTTCGCAATGTGGTGCTTTGGCCGCGCGGTGTCGACGCTAAACTGTTCCATCCGCGCGCGGTCGATCTCGGTCTGCCGCGCCCGATCTTCGTCTGCGTCGGACGGGTCGCGGTGGAGAAGAATCTCGAGGCGTTTCTCGATCTCGATCTGCCCGGCACCAAGCTGATTGTCGGCGACGGACCGGCGCGGGCGGCGTTGTCGCGGAAATACCCGGAAGCGGTGTTCATCGGCGCGCGCCAAAGCGAGGAACTGGCGCAGGCCTATGCGGGCTCCGACGTGTTCGTGTTTCCTAGCCGTACCGACACATTTGGACTGGTGCTGTTGGAAGCGCTGGCGAGCGGTCTGCCGGTCGCAGCCTTTCCGGTGACTGGCCCCCGCGACGTGATCGGCACAGCGCCGGTCGGCATCCTCGACGAGGATCTGCGCACGGCTTGCCTGTTGGCGCTGAACCTATCGCCGCAGCTCTGTCTCGAATTTGCGGCCAGGCACACTTGGGATGCTTCGGCCCGGGCGTTCGTCGATCATATGGCCGATATCCGCCACGTCGATCCGGATGACACTGCGGTTCAATTCGAGCCGGAGCACCCGCGTTTTGTCGCCTGATCCGGTTCCGGCACCTTGTCGGTCGGGCGCATGGCGCGATAGAAAGCGCTATGCCTCAATCGTAAAATCTCCCGTCGCGATCAACAGCCGATTGCTGGCGCAAAGCGTTACCACGTCGGACGAGGAAGTGGGGCAAGCGATGGTGTTTGCATTCCGCGAACTGAAACTGGTGGTCGAGCCGGGTGGCGCGGTGGGTCTGGCGGCGCTTCTGGCCGGCCGCATGGATGCGCGCGACAAGTGATCGTATTGTCCGGCGGCAATATCGACGCGGATTTGTTCGTGGAACTGATCGGCTGATTTGCGCGAGGCGCGAAACAACGATCAGGAAAACAGTGCGATCTTCTCGGCCTGGCTCAGGCTCCGGAGCGCGGCCAACGAGCCATTGGAGGCCTGCCTTCGTAGCAATCCACCGGCGACCACCGCCGAACCGATCGATCGTTCGGGCGCCGGTGGCGATGAGGGCTCCGCGGGGCGTTCGGCCGCGGGTTGAAGCACGGCTGCGGCGGATGGTTCGATCGTCGGCGCCATCGCCGCTGCAATCGCGACCTGTTCGGCAGGCGCGACCGATCTCGGCTCAACGGCACCCGTATCTACCTGCAGCCTTTCCATATCGTCAAAATCGGCATGGGCGTCCGATACGTCGGGCGCAGACATTTCGGCTGCAATCAGGTCGAGCACCGCATCGTCGTGCGCATCGGCCGCCTCGTTACTCATGTCAGCGCCGGCCCCGGCGATCCCGGCAGGCATCTCCGTCGCGGCGTGCGCCGCTTCGGCTGCTTGCGGCGTCAGATCGGAAACTGCCGCACTGAGCTCGACGGTTGCGACATCCATTTCAGTCGCAACATCAGCCGCGGTAACGGCTGGTTCGGCCTCTGCCGACGTTTCGATTTCGGCCTCATGGCTCGACGCTTCAATCTGCTCGGCGTAAGCGACCGGCGTTTCGACGGATGGAGCGAAAGAGGGCACGGCAGCCGTCTCGGCCGCGGCCTGCTCCGGCGCATCGTCGCTGTCGTCGAAGGCAGCAATCTGGCGGCCGATCAGGTCGAAGGCCGCGCTCAGGGCGCTGTGCGGGTCGACTGTCGCAAGCTGCCCGCAACTTGCTTCGATCGCGCCGACTTGCGAATCGATCAGGTCGCAAATCCGGCTGTCGGCGCCGATCTCGCGCCAGCGCCAGGAGATCTCGTGGATCACGCGCGCGCCCTTGCGCACCGGCGCCAAATGCTCCTCAAGCGCAAGCTCGTCGATCGCGGAGGTTGCCGTGGCTCGGGCTTCCTGTAGCGCGGCCTTGATCGCATCGATCGCTTCCGCAAGTTCGTTATTGGCGGGGGCAGGCTCCGGCTGCTTCTGGGCGGCCAGCGACTGCTCGATCCGCTCCACTGCATCGAGCACCATGCGGGTGTCGGCATTGCGGTTACGCTTGGCGTATTCGCCGAGAAACCAGCGCCCCCGCGACGTCTCCATGAAGGCTTCGCTGATCGCGTCGTAGTCTTCCTCGCTCGGCTGGACCGCGCGGGCGGAGATCGGCGATAGGGCAAATGCTTCGTCGGCCATGCAAAACTCATCGCGCAAATCACTGCGCGTTACGCTAACGATCATCACGATATCAAGCGAATCGCAATTGAATTGATGGCTGCCGAATCACAAATCCCCATCGCATCTCAGGTCCCTTCCAGGCGATTCGCGGTGCGGTTGGCGCTGTTTTATGGCGCGTCATTCGGCACGATGGGCACCCATCTGCCGTTCTTCACGGTGTGGCTGAAGGCGGCAGGAATCGACGCGTTATGGATCGGCATCATTTCGGCGGTTCCGGCGGTAACACGGTTCACGACCCTGCCTGTGGTGACCGGTTCAGCCGAGAAGCGCTATTCGCTGCGTGGCGCACTGATTGCCACCGCGTTTCTCACGGCCATTTGCTTCTCGATTGTCGGGACCCAGTATCGGGCGCCCGCCGTGTTCCTCGTCTATGCGGCGACCTGTTGCGTATGGACGCCGGTGCTGCCGCTGACCGACGCCTATGCGCTGCGCGGCGTCGCGCGGTATGGCCTCAATTACGGACCGCTGCGGCTGTGGGGCTCGGCCGCCTTCGTGGCGGGCGCGCTGGTCTGCGGGCTTCTGGTCGATATCATCGCGGCCCGGCATTTGATCTGGGTCATCGCGGCGGCGGCCGCGCTCAGCGCGGCAACCAGTCTGGGCTTGCAGCCGCTGGAGTGGCCGAAGACCGCCGCCGCGACGGTGCATGGCATCAGGGGCCTGTTGCGCGACAAGGGTTTCCTCGCCATCGTCCTGGCTTCGGCACTGGTCCAGGGCAGCCACGCCGCCTACTACACGTTTGCCTCCATCCATTGGCAGGCCTCGGGTCTTGGCGGCCTGACCATCGCGGGGCTCTGGACGCTCGGCGTGCTCGCCGAGATCGTGGTGTTCGCACTGTCGCCGCGATTTACCGCGGCACCGGCGCTGTTGGTGGTGATCGGGGCGCTCAGCGCGGTCGTCCGCTGGCTGATCTATGCGCAGGATCCGCCGGTCGTGGTGCTGTCGCTGGTTCAACTCGCGCACGGGCTGACCTACGGGCTGACGCAGGTCGGCACCATGAACCTGCTGCTGCGTCATGTGCCCGCACATTTGATGGCGCGCGGGCAGGGCTATCTGGCGGCGTGCGCCGGCATCGTCAGCGGCAGCGCCTCGATCGTATCGGGTGTGGTCTATGGTCGATACGGGGAGGGCGTTTATTACGTGATGGTCGCGATGGCGCTCTCGGGCGCGATCGTGATGTGGCTGGCGCGGCATCGCCTCGCCGAGCGTACCGCCCATGATCAGCCCCAGAGTGCAGCTTCCGGCGGATAGACCAGGCTGCCGTCGTAGCGCAATCCGTCCTCGCGATCCCCCTTGAGCAGCAAGGGACCATCGAGATCGACAAACCGCGCCTGCGGCGTGAGCATCATTGCCGGCGCCATGGCGAGCGAGGTCGCGACCATGCAGCCGACCATGATTTCAAACCCGAGCGCGCGCGCGGAGTCGGCCATCGCCAGCGCTTCGGTCAGGCCGCCCGTCTTGTCGAGTTTGATGTTGATGGCGTCGTAGCGCTCGCGAAGGCCCTCGAGTGTGGTGCGGTCATGCACGCTTTCATCGGCGCAGACCGCAACAGGGCGCTTGATGCGCGCCAGCGCGTCGTCGCGGCCGGCGGGAAGCGGCTGCTCCACCAAAGTGACGCCGGCCTCGGCGCATGCGGCGAGGTTTTGCTCGAGGTTCTCGGCGGTCCAGGCTTCGTTGGCATCGACAATCAGTTCGGATTCGGGCGCGGCCTTGCGCACCGTCGCGATCCGCTCGCCATCGCCGTCGCCGCCGAGCTTGATCTTGAGCAGCGGCCGGTGGGCCGCCCGGGCGGTCGCCGCCGCCATCACCACGGGCGTTCCCAGCGAGATGGTATAGGCGGTGGTGCAGGCCATCGGCGCGGGCCGCCCGAGCATGTTCCAGACCCGCTCGCCGCGGATCTTGGCCCCCAGGTCCAGAAGTGCGCAGTCCAGCGCGTTACGGGCGGCGCCAGTGGGCATCAATGCCTGCAGCGCCTGCCGCTCCAATCCTCCGCGCAGCGGCTCCCGTGCCGCCTTGAGCGCGGCCAATGTGGCTTCCGGCGTCTCGCCGTAGCGGGAATAGGGCACGCATTCGCCGCGCCCCGTCATGCCACCGAAACTGACCTTCGCCACCACGACCACCGCTTCGGTCTTGGCGCCACGGCTGATGGCAAAGGAGCCGGCGATCGGCCAGCGCTCGATTCGAGCATTCAGCTTGAGATTATTGCTGGAAGTGGTTTTAATGTCTGGCAATTTCTGAACCGTATGCTTGCCCGCCGCGACCAAGTATGGCTGGGTAGTGCTTGCTTCCGCAAGGTGGCGGCCGGGGTGGGAACTTTCATTTCTATGACGCGCGGGGAAAAGGCCGTGGGGCGGGGATCATGACCGGCGACCCGACATTGGAGCCGATCGCCAAGGGCAATGACGTGGCACTATGCGCTGCGGGACCATGGACCGCCCGCTTTGCGCCGGTGCTGGAACAGATGGTGGCCGATGCCGAAAAGCTGTGCGGCAGCCGGCCCAACATCTTTATCGACGTGTCGCAGGTCGACAAGCTCGACACGTTCGGAGCCTGGTTGATCGAGCGGCTCCGCCGCAGCCTGACCCATGGCGACGTCGAGGCCAGGATCGCAGGGCTCTCTGCCAACTATTCCAGCCTGGTCGACGAGGTGCGCCGGGTCAAAGCCGCGCCAGCCGCCGACATGACGACGGTGAGCATCATCGGCATGCTGGACCAGATCGGCCGCAGCGTTGCAGGCTTTGGCACCACTTTGATCCAGTTGATCGACATGCTCGGCGCCGTGCTTGCGGCGACCGGCCGGGTGTTAATTCGTCCTAAAACCTTCCGCCTCACTTCGACCGTGCATCATCTCGAACAGGTGTGCTGGCGCGCGGTGCCGATCGTCGGGCTCATCACCTTCCTGATCGGCTGCATCATTTCGCAACAGGGCATCTTTCATTTCCGCAAATTCGGTGCCGACATCTTCGTGGTCGACATGCTGGGCGTGCTGGTGCTGCGCGAGATCGGCGTGCTGCTGGTCGCGATCATGGTGGCTGGCCGCTCCGGCAGCGCCTACACCGCCGAACTCGGCTCGATGAAAATGCGCGAGGAGATCGACGCGCTGCGCACAATGGGCTTCGATCCGATCGAGGTTCTGATCCTGCCGCGGATGCTGGCGCTGATCATCGCGCTGCCGATCCTGGCGTTTCTGGGCGCGATGGCGGCGCTGTATGGCGGCGGGCTGGTGGCGTGGCTCTACGGCGGGGTCGATCCCGAAGCCTTCCTGCTGCGGCTGCGCGACGCGATCTCGATCGATCATTTCGTGGTCGGCATCGTCAAGGCGCCGGTGATGGCTGCCGTAATTGGCATCGTCGCCTGCGTCGAGGGGCTGGCGGTCGAGGGCAGCGCCGAATCGCTCGGCCAGCACACCACGTCTTCAGTGGTGAAGGGGATTTTCTTCGTCATCGTAATGGACGGCGTGTTTGCGATCTTCTTCGCGTCGATCGGGATGTGACGATGGCGACCGAAACCAGCGATGCCATCATCCGGGTTCGCGACATCACCGTGCAGTTCGGCGTGACGCGCGTGCTCGACGGGCTCGATCTCGATGTCAAGCGCGGCGAGATCCTCGGCTTCGTCGGCCCCTCCGGCGCCGGCAAGTCGGTGCTGACGCGCACCATCATCGGCCTGGTTCCGAAAGTCGCCGGCCGCATCGAGGTGTTCGGGGTCGATCTTGATTCCGCGAGCGCGCGGGAACGGCGCGGCGTCGAACGGCGCTGGGGCATTTTGTTTCAGCAAGGCGCGCTGTTCTCCTCGCTGACGGTGCGGCAGAACATCCAGTTTCCGGTGCGCGAATATCTCAACGTCTCGCAGCGCCTGCTCGACGAGATCATGGTGGCCAAGCTCGGCATGGTCGGCTTGCGCCCCGAAGTGGCCGACCGTTTCCCCTCCGAACTGTCCGGCGGCATGATCAAGCGCGTGGCGCTCGCACGCGCGCTCGCGCTCGATCCGGAACTGGTGTTCCTGGATGAGCCGACTTCAGGCCTTGATCCGATCGGTGCCGGCGATTTCGATGAGTTGGTGCGCACCCTGCAGCGAACTTTGGGGCTGACGGTTTTCATGGTAACCCACGATCTGGACAGCCTCTATACAGCCTGCGACCGCATCGCGGTTTTAGGCAACGGTAAGATCATTGCTGCAGGATCGATGGCCGACATGCAGGCTTCACAACATCCCTGGCTGAGGGCCTATTTCCACGGCAAGCGTGCCCGCGCTGTCATGGGCTGATCATGAGTCGGGGTGCGGCACCGGAGTTGATTTGATGGAAACGCGGGCGAATTTCGTCCTGATCGGGTCGTTCACGTTGGCGGTGATCGCCGCAGCGTTTGGCTTTGTGATGTGGTTTCAGAGCCTCCACACCACCAAGGCCCGCACGCCCCTGCGCATTATTTTCGAGGGCCCGGCATCGGGCCTGCGCAATGGTGGCAGCGTCAATTTCAATGGTATCAGGATAGGTGAAGTGGTGTCGGTGAAGCTCGATAACCCGCGCCGGGTCGTGGCATTGGCGATGATCGAAAACAACGCCCCGATCCGAAAGGATACGCAGGTGGGACTCGAATTCCAGGGTCTCACCGGGGTCGCCGCGATTTCGCTCAAGGGCGGTGAGGAGACCGCGCCAAGCGTACCGCTGGACGAGGATGGCGTGCCGGTGCTGACTGCCGATCCAAACGCGCTGCAGGACGTCACCGAGGCGATCCGCGGCACGCTGCAGAATATCAACCGTGTGGTCGCCGACAATCAGTTGGCGGTCAAGAATTCGCTGCACAATCTGGAGACCTTCACGGCCTCGCTGGCACGCAACTCCGAAAAGATCGACAATTTGATGCTGAAGGTCGATGGCGTGATGACCAAGGCCGACAGTCTGATGCTCGGGCTCGATGCGCTGGCCGGAGGCAAGGACGGCGGTGAACTGTTTCTCACCGTGAAATCGATCCGCGAACTGGCCGAGGATTTCGACAAACGTTCGGGCGCTCTGATGTCCGACGGTCGCCACACGCTGGCCGATATCAGCCGCGCGGTGAACAATCTCGACCGCAACCCGACGCGCCTGTTGTTCGGTCCCGGCAACAGCACCGTATCGGCGCCTGCGGCAACACCGGCCAGCGAAAGGAAGCCGGCGGCGGTCAGTGAGAGGAGAAGGCCATAAGATATTGAATCATAAGATATTGAATGGTGAGTGACGAACAGGATTCGCCAAGCAGAAACGGAGGCAGCGGTGCCTCCGTTTTTTTTGCTACTCGCTAACTAAGCCGTCCCGCCGCATGCGCCAGAAGCGTGTAGACCAGTCCGGTCTCGGAAGTGAGGTGGCTGCGCAGCGCCGCGGGGCCACGGTCGTCGCGCGCGACATCGTCGAGCAGGCGCTCGAACTCGGTGATGTAGCGATCTACCGTCTGCTTGAAGTTGCGGTCGGCGCGGTATTTGCGGGTGACCTCGTCGAACGCCTTCTGACCGGCGGGCGTGTAGAGCCGCTTGGTGAAGGCCTTGCTCTCGCCGCGCTGATAGCGATCCCACATTTCGACCGCAAGATTACGATCCATCAACCGTCCGATGTCGAGCGACAGCGTTTCCAGCGGATTGCCGCTGCTGGCTGGTGGCTGCGACCCACGGCCGCGCGGGGTGTCCTGGCTGCCGCTGTCGGCGCGGTTCAACAGGCCTGACAGCCATCCGTCGTTGCCGGATTCGGCACTGGCGGGGCTGACCGGCGGCGCGTCGGTGCGCCGCGAGCCTGGCATGCCGAGATCCGGCGGCGGCAGGTTGGAGGCGCTGTCGCGCATCCGCGACGGCGCCGAACGCGATGGCGCATCGTTGCGACCGCCCACTACGGCCGCCAGCATCGACTCTTCCTCGCGTTGGGTGCTGGAACGGCCGCTATTGGTGCCGACCACGTCAAGGCCGCGACCGTGACGTGCGACGATCCGGTTAAGTTCGGCCAGTGCCTCGATCTGGTCGACAATGACCTTGCGCATCTGCGAGGTGCTTTCGGCGGCCTCCTGCGGCATTTCCAGTACGCCACGGCGCAATTCGTTACGCGTGGCTTCCAGCTCCTGCTGCATTTCCGCAGCCATCTGCTTCATGCTCGTGACCATGGACGCGAACTTGTCGGCGGACTGCTTGAACATCGCGTCCGCTTCGCGGGTGCCCTGGTGATAGAGCTCGCTCATGGTGTCGGCGGTGATCCGGCGTTCCTGTTCGGCGGCCTGGCGGACCGCCTCGAACTGGCGGCTGATCGCGGACGAGCCTGCACCTGCGGTTTCCGCCACCACGCGGGCGATATCGCGGGCGCGCTCCTCGGCGGCCGCAAGCGATTCATCCAGCAGGCTGGTGAAGCGCGACAGCCGCTGATCGAGGTCGGTGGTGCGCAGGTCGATGGTGGTGACGAGCGATTCCAGCGTCGCCTTGCGCTCGGCGACGGAGGCGGTGGTGCCGCGGTTGCTCTGCTCGACCACGGTTGCTGCCTCGACCAACGATTTGCCGTGAGCCTCGAACTGGCTGGACAGCGAGCCGAGATTTGCCAGCGCGCTTGCGGTCTTGGAGTTGAATACGTTTAGTTGGTCTTCCAGCGCCTGCGTCGCGGCGCCGTTGCGCGAGGTCACGTCGTTCATGGCGGACACGAAGTCGGCCACGCGGGTGACGAGCGCGCGCTCCAGCGAATTGAGATTGTCGTGGGCGCCGGTCAGCACTTCCTGCAGCAGGATATTGCCTTCGCGCAGCCGCTCGAACAGGGCGACCGTGTCGGTGCGCAGAATCTTGCTGGTCTCCTGCATTTCGGTGACCGCCGCGATCGATACCTGACGCGACTGGTCGATCGCCGCCCGCGTCGACTGCTCAACGTCCTTTAGCGACTTGCTGACCGCACCGGTGGCCTGTTCGCTCGCCGACGTGATGGTCCGCGCGACGTCGGATCCCTTGGCCGCCAGCGACTGCGAGAAAGTCTGGCTTCGGGTTTCGATCGATTGCAGGGCTTCGGAGGTGACACGATCGATGTCGAGCGTAAGCTCGCTGGCCCTGGTTCCGATGGCCTCGACCAGCGTGCCGCGCTTGCCGTCGATCATCTGTCCCAGCCGATCGCTCTGTTGCTGGATATAGCTGACGATCTCGTCGGTCTTGCCGCTCATGGTGGAGCCGAACGCGCCGCTGGCGGCAAGCACCGAGCGTTCGACATCGGCCGAGGTCGACTTGATCCTGGAACTGACCTCGTTCGATGCGGCGACCAGTGCGTTCTGCGCGTTGAGCGCGCTGGCCTGGATATTGTCGCTGGTATTGGTGGTGACCGCGGCGAGCGACCGTTCGATCTCGGCGGAGATCGACCTGACCTGGTTGGCGGCGTCCGACGATGCGGCGATCAACGTGCTCTGCGCATCGCGCGCGCCGGTGACGATGGCGCCGGCGGTGGAGGTGCCGGCGGCAGACAGCGTTCGCTCGATGTCGGCCGACAGTGACTTGATCTGGTTGGCGGCGTCGGCGGAGGAAGTCACCAGCGTGCTCTGGGCCTCCCGCGCACTGTTGAGGATGGAATGGGCGGCGCCGGTGCCGACCGCCGTAAGGGCGCGCTCGACTTCCGACGAGGTCAGCTTCAACTGTGCTCCGACATCGGAGGAGACGGTCAGCAGCGACTGCTGTGCGGCTCGCGCGCCGGTTTGAATGGTCTCGCTGGTGTTGACCACGAGGTTGGTGAGCGAACGCTCGGCATCCTCGACATGGGACCTGATTCCCGCCGACAATTCCTTGGCGCGCGCCATCAGGCCGTCGCTGGCCTGCCGTCCGCTGCTTTCGATGCGACCGGCCACCGCTTCGACGCGCGAGCCCAGCAGGTCTTCGAACTGTGTAACGCGGGTGTCGATATCGTTGGCGACGGCGCCGATGCGGGATTCGATGCCCTGGTGAATTTCCTGGAAGCGCGCCGTGATGGTGTCGGTCAACTGCGCGCTGCGGCCGTCGATGCTTTCGGTCGCGGCCAGGATGCGCTGATCGACGGCTTCAACCGCTCGCGTGGCGCCGGCGGTCAACGACGTCGTGAGGTGGGTAAGGCGGGAGTCGATCGACTGGATCGCTTGCGTGGTGCCGTCGGTCAGCGACGAGGTCAGCTGATTGAGGCGGGAATCGATCGAATGGATCGCCTGCGCTGCGCCATCGGTCAGCGACGACGACAGCGTGCCGAGACGGCTGTCGATGGTCTCGGTTACCGATCTGGCCCGTGCATCGAACGTCTGTTCGAGCGCCTTGAGGCGGCCATCGACCGACTCGTCGAAACCCTTGATTCTGGTCTCGAGCGAAGCGTCGAGATTGGCCACGCGATTGCCGAGCGTGGTCTCGAACTGCACGAGGCGCTGGTCGAGCGAGGCGGTGATCTCGCCGCCGTTCGAGGTCAGGCGGGTGTCGAAGCTATCGACATAGGTCTTGAGGTTCTCGGCGATGTCCTGCGTGCGCTGGCCTAGCCGTTCGACGATTTCGCCGCCGAAGGTTTTGACGGTGCGGTCGAATTCCGAGATGTGGCGGGTGATCAAAGCGCCCAGCGTGCCGCTGTCGCGCGCAAATTTTTCTGCCAATTCGCTGCCCTGGTTCTTCACCAGTTCATCGAATGCGCTGATCTGCAGCGACAGCGAGTCGTGCGCGGTTTCGGTCTGGCTGACCACCTTCGCCACCAGCGAGTTGACGGTGACGTCGAGCGCTTCGCTGGCCTTGTCGCCGCTGCCCAGGATCTGGGTCGCGAGCCGGTTGCCGGCCTCGTCGATCTTGCTGACGAGATCGCCGCTGCGCAGTTCGAGTTCGAGCAACAGCGAGTCGCTCGAATTCTTCAGGGAGTCATGGACCTGCTCGGTGCGGTCAGAAATGCCGTCGACGATTGTTGAGGAACGCTGCTCGAACTCGCTGGTAATGCGGTCCATGCGTTCATTCAGCATCTCGTGGACGCGATCGGCGAGATCGACGAATTCGTCGTGCACGTGCCCGGTTTTGAAATTGAGGCTGGTGGTGAGACGCTCGCTGGCGTCGAGCACCGCGCGCGTGGTCTCGGCGCTGGCTTCCTCGAGCCGGTCGAGCAGGTCGCCGCCGCGCTCGCCGAGCGCCAGGATCATGTTGTCGCCTGCATTGCTCAGCGCGCTGGTGATGTGGGTGCCGCGCTCCTCGAGCGCGCCCGTGATGCTCTTGGCGACCTCATCGACCCGCGAGGCGATCGCGTCCGAGATCAGCGCGATGTCATGGCGCAGGTCGATCTGCACGCCGGAAATGGCGCTGCGCACCTGTTCGGCCTGGCCGACCAGGTTGTCGCGCTGGTGGGCGATATCCTGCAGCAGCGCGCGGATGCGCACTTCGTTGTCGCTGTAGGCGCGTTCCAGCGCGGCGACTTCATTGGCGACGAGTGTTTCAAGTTCACCAGCTCGCGCGATCGCGCGTTCGACGCCGTCGCCCATCGCCGCGACTTCGCGGCGGATCGCCTGGCCGACGGTGACCACGGAGTCGCTTGCCGCGTCCTCGGGCTCCGAGAAACGCAGCGCGACCTGCGCCATCGACTGCGCGATCATCCGCATTTCCTGGCCGCGCCAGGACAGGCTCGCCAGGAAAAACATCAGCAGCACGGGCGCGACAAACAATGCCAGCAGACCGGCCAGTGTCAGCGTTCCGCCGGCGCCCTTGCCGATCGCGGCCTGCAGCGAGGGCAGGAAGCTGATGGTCAACAACAGCGCGCCGACGACCCAGACCGCGGTGAACGACACCGCGAGCGTGAAGGCGCGGCGGGCAGGGCGGCCTTTCTGGATGGCCTGCAGGATTTGCCCGATGTTTTCGCGGTCGTCATTGGCGGCGCGACGGGTGGGGCGCGGGCCATCGATCGGATCGACCGGCCGTTCGGTGGCGCTCGTCCCGTCACGGAATGAAGAGTCGCCGTAAGCCGCCGGCGAGATCGGGGTGCTGGTGTCGATGCGCATTGAATCGTCGCGCATTGAATCGCTGCCGTGATCGGCGTTCGACGTGTCGCCGATGTCCAAGGCTTCCTGAATGGCAGAAAGCGCCACCTCGGTAGGGTCTTTGACCTTCTTGGGATTGTTCGCCATGTTCAGTCTGAGCCCCTCGTTTTATTTTGTATGCGTCGATAAGGCTTTGCGCGCCCAACGCAAGCCAGCGACGGTCCATCCCCAGATCGGTGCGCAAGCGCGGCCATCGGCCTGCTTGTCCGCAACCTCCCGAACATCCTATTGGCTGAGCGATGCTAATGAAATGGTTCCGATTAACACAATCTTAACCATCCCCGATCATCGTTAACAGCGCTGCGCTGTTCCGCAAGGTATTCAAAGTTCTGGGAATTCCGGTCCGCTCCGGCTAATCCCGGCAGCTTTTCGCTAGAAAAGCGGCAGACTTGCGGCGCAAAACTTTCTGTTAACCGTTTCCGTGTTTGGCTGGTGAAAACTGCGCTGCCAAGCCGGCGGGGCGGCGGGAACCGGATTATTGCTATGCCACTTCGCCTCGAACGGATTGAATGGATGCCGTCGCCGCCGCTCGCTCCTGATGACGGTCCAATCGACAGCGGACATCTCGACCGAATGACACTGGGCGATGCCGGTCTGACCCGCGAGGTGCTGGCAATGTTTTCGGCCCAGGCCGTCGGCCTGATCGGCCGTCTCCAAGACGGCCTTTCGGAAAGTTGGTCTGCGAACGCGCCGGAGCTGGCGCACACCCTGAAAGGCTCGGCGCGCGCGGTCGGCGCGTTTCGCGTCGCCGACGCGGCCGAAGGACTGGAAGTCGCGATCCGGAAGGGCGACGATCCGGCCGAGGCGCTGGCCGGTTTGAAAGAGGCCGTTGTCGAGGCGCGGACGGCAATCGACGCGATCCTCCGCCGTTCCTGATTGATCGATGGCTTGCTGAACACTGGTATGCGGCGCAGCCCCGCAGACTAGCGCGGAGCGGATCGACCCGTTATAGGACAGGCGGGACCGCTTTACCCTCCGCTAGTTACGAGCAATCATGGCCAAGATTACTTTTGTCGACCATTCCGGCGAATCCCGCATCGTTGAGGTGGAAAACGGCTCGACGGTCATGGAAGCGGCGATCAAAAACGGCATTCCAGGCATCGAGGCGGAGTGCGGTGGCGCATGCGCGTGTGCGACCTGCCACGTCTATGTCGATGAAGCCTGGCGCGAAAAAGTTGGAGCGCCCACGCCAATGGAAGAGGACATGCTGGATTTCGGCTTCGACGTGCGACCAAACTCGCGGTTGTCCTGTCAGATCAAGGTCAGCGACGAACTCGACGGTCTCGTGGTCACTACCCCCGAGCGGCAGGCCTAAAATGTCGGCTGCACGATATTCATCCCGCGTCGCAACCAGTGCAGGAAATTCCTGACGATCCCGGCAGTTAGCGGCGTCGGCTTATAGCTGACCTCATTTATCAGCACCGACACCGATTGCGTCGAGGCGACGCATTTTCCCGCCGAAAATACCACCTGATCGAACGTCACTGACCAATTTCACCACCCCCAATCCCACTTCGATCTGGCCCGGCCAGCGTAGTCGGGTAGGCAAATGCATGGCGAGCCGCACCATCATCCACGCCTGCCCCTCCGGCGTCAGTCCGTAGCTGCGGTCCTTCATCAGCGTGACGGGGCCGCTTTCGAAGTAGGTGGCATAGACCGACGTGGCGATTGGGATCGAGATCGGCAAACCGCACATTGTCGGCGACCCGAACGGGAAATCCTCAAAGCCTTGGATCCTTGAGTTTTGGATCCTCGAGTTTTGAGATCGAATCGGCGGCTTGCGCAGTCACGGCATGATCTTTGAAAATCTCCGTTCCTTGAAGTCGAGTTCGGCAACTCCGGCAAGGAGTTGCGAGCGTTGCTGGCTGCCATTTATGGCTTTCCTCAAGCGGCCGTCTTGGCTAGACAGGCGCGGCCGGAACGCCTTTCAGACCTGCTTTGCAGGATTCAACCGAAAAGAAGCTGACATGAGCGAAGCGATCAAAACCGATGTGCTGATTATTGGCGCGGGCCCGTGCGGCCTGTTTGCCGTTTTCGAATTGGGTCTGCTCGACATGAAGGCGCATCTTGTCGACATCCTCGACAAGATCGGCGGCCAGTGCGCCGAACTGTATCCGGAGAAGCCGATCTACGACATTCCCGGCATTCCCTTTGTAACCGGCCAGGGTTTGACCGACGCGTTGATGGAGCAGATCAAGCCGTTCCATCCAACCTTTCATCTCAACGAGATGGTGGAAAAGATCGAGAAGATCGGTGATCCCGGCTTTCGCGTCACCACCGACGCCGGCCAGGTCTTCGAATGCAAGGTAGTGGTGATCTCAGCCGGCGGCGGCTCGTTCCAGCCGAAGCGGCCGCCGGTGCCGGGCATCGAAGCTTATGAAGGCACCTCGGTGTTTTACTCCGTGCGCAAGATGGAGCAGTTTCGCGACAAGGAATTGCTGATCGTCGGCGGCGGCGATTCGGCGCTGGACTGGACCCTCAATCTGCACCCGATCGCCAAGCGCGTGACGCTGTTGCACCGGCGCGACGATTTCCGCGCGGCCCCGCATAGCGTCGAACAGATGCGTGCGCTGGTGGCTTCGGGCAAACTGGAGTTGAAGATCGGCCAGGTGACCGGCCTTGAAGGCGGGGATGGAATGCTGTCCGGCGCCACCGTCAGGGGCAATGACAATGCAATCTCGAAGGTCAGCTGCGATACCATGTTGCCGTTCTTCGGCCTGACCATGAAATTGGGGCCGGTCGCCAACTGGGGCATTGCGCTCGAGAACAATCTGGTGCCGGTGGAAACCAGCGCGTTCGAAACCAATGTGCCCGGAATTTTTGCGATCGGCGACATCAACACCTATCCCGGCAAGCTGAAGCTCATCCTGTGCGGTTTCCATGAGGGATCGCTGATGGCGCAGAAGGCGCATCGCTACGTCTATCCGGACAAGCGGCTGGTATTCCAGTACACGACCTCGTCGTCGAGCCTGCAGAAAAAGCTCGGCGTCAATTGATCCGCTATCGTCAAGCGTGGCGAAGCCGTTACGCAATCGCCATGAGCGATGACGGCGCATTTTGGCAGTGCCCCCGGCTGGTTCCGGGAACCAGAAGACCAAAGGCGGTACTGGAACCGTTCGCGAAATGGCCTTAGTCTGTGTCCATTGTTCTTGTGAATTGGTCGGGTGAATGATGCGGATTATCGTATCCAGAGTTGGACTACCGTTATCGATTGCGGCCGGTTTGGCCGGGGCCCTTGCTCTCGTGGCGCTTGCCGTCATGTCCCCCGCAAGCGCAATGGAGCCTTCGGCGGCGGGATTGTGGCAGAAGGTCGAAAACGGCAAGCCGGTGGTGTGGGTTCTCGTCGTCGATCATGACGGCGTCAACTTCGAGGGTGTGATTGCCAGGGAATTTCCAGAACCCGGCGAAGCGACGGTTCCGGACGACATTTGCTCGAAGTGCACCGACGACCGCAAGAACGCGCCGGTGCTTGGCATTTCCTTCATCCGCGATATGAAGCGCAACGGATTGAAGTACGAGGACGGCAACGTGCTCGATCCGCGCGACGGCAAGATCTACCACGCCAAGATGACTGTCAGCCCCGATGGTCAGACGCTAACGATGCGCGGCTATATCGGCATTGCGCTTTTTGGCAAGGACGAGACCTGGCAGCGGCTGCCGGATACCGCGATGACTTCGGTCGAGCCCGCCATTATCCAGAAGTACTTGCCGACACAGGCTGCCGCGATAAAGCAGCCGGGGGGTGTCAAGAGGAACACGGCGCACGCGCGTTGATGCGTGCGCTCTCTCTCTCCGCACGACTGACCTTTCCACCCATCCATCCAGGTCCGCTTAGCGCGCGTTCGGTGCGGTGGGTGCAGGCTGCTGCAGCGGCGGGGCTGGCTCGGATGTCACCTCCGCCATCGCGGCATCGAGACGCAGCACCGACGTCACCGCCGGCAATGCCGCATCTGCCATCGCGGCGTGGCCTTCGGCGGTGGGATGGATTGCGCCGCCATAGACTGCGGACAGAATTCCCCAGGTCGCGTCGTGGATGTCAGTGGGCTGCATCGCCGACGGCAGCCCCTGCGGATAGGTCATCGCGGCGAAGTAGCTGTCATTGGCATCGCGAATCCATCGCGCACGGGGCAAATAGGCGCGGTATTCTCCGGCGCTGCGGCCGCATAGCAGGGGCTGGTTTGCCGCTGTGACGATGTCGGGATCGAAACTGTCGCCCTTGTCCGAGAAACAGGCCCGATCGAATTCCGGGTCACTCTCTGCGCGGGCGCAGAATCCATGGTCAGCGAAGGACGCCTGATGGGCGTCGACAAAGGTCATGCGGTCGCTGGAGGGATCGCGGCACAGTACGCCCGATTGACACAGCGCGAGCGCCTTCAGTTCCGGCAGGAATTCGTTCTGCACGAACTCGACGACATTGGCGAGCCGCTCCGGCGCGGCGTTGAAGGAGGGATGAATATCGAAACCGGCGCGGCCGCCGGGGCAGGGCGCGCCGTTGGCCGCCAGCGCGGGGTTGGCGTAGGAGACATAGACGACATGGGAGAGATCGCCGCCGACCAGCGGTTTCAACGCGTCGCGAAGTCGGGCGAAGCCGCGCGGCAGGTCGCGCGCCAGCGATGCGCGGGAATCATCGACCGATCCGATCACTCCGATACGCCTGAACAACTCGCGTTCGGTTGGCCCGTCGATGATGGCATCGGCGACCAGTCCGGAAAAATTGATATCATTGGCGCCGATCGACAGCAGCACGAGGTCGAGTTGGCGGTCAGGTTGCCGGCGTTTCGCAGCGGCAAGCGCTTCGCGCAACTCGCTCACCTGCGCGTTGACGATGCTCTTGCAGGTGGCGGATTTCGCGGTCGGGCATTCCCGCGCGCGTTGCGAGCCAAGCAGGCCGTCGGCGATGGTGGCGCCGGTGCAGGCCAGCGGCAGATAGGTCACCGCGATATGCGGATAACGCACCGCGAGCGCCAGCGCGGTGCGGGTCTGGTAGCTGTAAAGCGAGCGATGGCAGGCCGAATTGAACCAAAGCGCGCCGTGGCGCTGCCAGTTCTGCAGCGTGTCCGGCGCCTCGCAGGCGCGGCCGCCCTTGTAACCGGCGCGGCTCGGACGGAAATATTGCGAACTCGCGGTGCCGAGATAGGAACGGAAGCAAAACCCCTCGTCGGCCAGCGCGACCGGCCGGTCCGGATTGCCTTCACCGGAGGCGATGCTGTCGCCAAGGCCAGCGATGAAGATGTCCCGCACCTCGATCGCGGTAGCAAGCCGCTGTGGAGCTTCGGTGCTCGAGATATCCACGGTGACGTTGGTGGCGCGGCCGTAGCGTACCCTGAGATTGATCGGCTCGGCGCAATCGAACGTCGATTGTCGAGGAGGATCGCCGTCATCGAACGACCAGGCGCAGATGGCACCAACCGGAACCTGTCCGGTGAGACGAACCGTGACCGGATGGTCCACCGGCGTCAGATAGCTTTCATTGACGTTGTCGCGCGTGCAGGGCTCGCTGACGCGGCCGGTCAGGTCAATGCAGAGCCGATTGATGATGTTGCGGGACCAGCCGCGGCCGTCGCTCTGCTGTTCCAGCAGGTCCTCCGAGGCCAGAATGTTGCCGGCCTGGGCGCTCTCGGTGTGAAGCTTGAAATCGCGTTCTTCGCGGAACAGCCGGAAACGGTTGCGGACTTCCCAAGAAATCTGCATCGACGCAGCGTCCGGCGCGGTCAGCGCTGCTGGTGGCAATGTTTGGATTTGGGCTGCAGCCCACTGGATCTGAAGTGCGCCGAGCAGTGCGCACGCGACTATCGACAAAAGCGGAATTCGGACCATGGCGCGTTTGACTTTATTGGTGGGGCAGAAATAAGAGCGAGCGGCGCTCAAGCTCGGTTCCGTCCTAATCCTGCAGGCTCTCAATCTCAAGCGTCATCAAGACGCAATCCAACTGTCCAGAAACCAATAGGGCTGGCGGTGCTTGATCAGGGGGCCCCGCGACGCAACCGGCTGGTCGTTAGCTCCGCGGTGTCAGCCGCCTGAAGCTCCGCAGTGTCGGTCGCTTGACCGGTTGCGGTACCGCTGTTTGGCTTGACCAGTTGCGGCACCGCTGTTTGGCTCGAGTATCTGTCGTCCATCCGTCGGCGCTCTTGCCAGGGCTGCACGACATTGAGCCACAGCTCGCGGGTGCCCATGATGGAAATCGCGATGCCGAACGGAATCAGAAAGTACAGCACCCGGAATACCAGCAGCGTGGCCAGCAACTGTTCGCGGCCGAATTCCGGGAGCGCCACCAGCATCGCCGCGTCGAACACGCCGAGGCTGCCCGGCGCGTGACTGGCAAATCCGAGCAGGGTCGCAAGAATGAACACGACCGCCAGCGAAATGAAATCGATATGCGGCTCGGCCGGCACCAGGAGATACATCGCCAGCGCACAAAAGCTCAGATCGACCACGCCGATCAGCATCTGCAGCAGCGTCAACCGCGCCGAAGGCAGCACCACCTTCCAGCCGTTTTGCCCGAGTTCCCTGCGGTTCTTGCCCGACACCAGCCAGACGAAATAGGCGGCGATGCCGGCGAGGCAGCCAAGCGCGATCAGCCGGTTGATGGCCGGCGGCAGCAGATCCATGGCGCTGGCGGCCCATGGGTGCCATGCCATGCCGAAGCCGAGCACGAACAGGTTGCCGAGCCAGAAGGTCAGGCCGGAGAGAAAGCATATCTTGGCGACGTCGATGGCGTTCAGCCCGTAATCCGAATAGATCCGGAATCGGATCGCGCCACCGGTAAACACGGTGGCGCCGATGTTGTGGCCGATCGAATAGCTCGCAAAGGCCGACATTGCGGCGATCCGGTAGGGCACGTGCTTCTCGCCGAGTGTCCGCAGCGCGAAAAAATCATAGAATGTCAGCGTGCAGAACGCCCCGATCACGCACAGTGCGGCAAGCGCGATGTGATGCGGTGATATTTCCGTCAGCGCCGTCAGGATTACGCCGGTATCGACGCCCTTAAGGGTGCGAACTAATGTCGTGATCGCAAGGACGATAATGACGAGACTTGCGACTACTCCCAGTCGCTTCCAACCAATCCGTTCCTTGAAGCCACGCCCCAGCGTGGTCAGTAGTCGATGCATTCATCCTCCCGGCGGGGCGGCGGCAACAGGCGTGTCTTTCTTGAAACCATTGATAGCAAACCGCTGTCAATCGCTCCATAGGCCTAGACCCATAAAGTAAAAACGGGCCGATGTGCAGTTCTTGACAAGGTTACTTGCGGCTCTCGGCGTCGCAGCCTGTCATATCCCGTACATATGTCCTTACGTAGTGTGTGACGCAGCGGATTCGAGTCTTGAAATGGCGGCCCGGAAGTCCCATGCGCCGCGGCGATGAGCTACCGGTCCGGTCGAGTCGCCTGTTCCATCGCGATGTTTTTCGCGGATTGCAGGAACATGGCAACAGTCGGCCGGTTAGCGCTTGTCAGTAGTCGAACACAGGACGCGCCGAGAAAGGGCACGATTCGCGCGCGGTGTTCCCATCAACAAAGGACCCACGCAATGGGACTCTTCTCCAAAGACATCAAAACCATGAACGACCTGTTCGTGCATCAGTTACAGGACATCTACTATGCCGAAAAGCAACTGGTGATGGCGCTGCCGAAAATGGCCGACAAGGCAACCGACAAGCAGCTCAAGGGTGGTTTCCTTACCCATCTTGAAGAGACCAAAACCCATGTGCAGCGTCTCGAACAGGTGTTCGAGATGCATGGCGCCGAGGTCAAGGCGGTGGACTGTCCGGCGATCGACGGCATCATCGAGGAAGCCGATGAAGTGACCGTCGAAGTCGAGGACAAGCGAGTACTCGATGCCGCGCTGATCAACGCGGCACAGGCAGCCGAACATTACGAGATCGCGCGCTACGGCAGCCTGATTGCCTGGGCAAGGCAACTCGGCCGCAACGATTGCGCCAGTGTCCTGCAACGGACACTCGAGGAAGAAAAGGCCACCGACCAGAAATTGACGACGCTGGCGGAAGGCAAGGTCAATTTGCGTGCCGCAGGATGATCGCAGCAAGCTGATCATTGTCACAATTAAGACAAAACGCCGCGCGGACCGCTGTCCGGCGCGGCGTTTTCTCCGGTCGGAGCAGGTCACTATTGCCGGTTTTCGCGCATAGTTCGACCGGCAACGAAGCGTCTCATGGCAATGAGAGCCTAGATCAGGCGTTGCTTCCTCGGACAGAGGTGACCATGCCAGGCACATCATTGAAATGCCCCGCGACCCTGCGTGACGCGCCGCAATCCCGGTTGAAACCGGATCGATCCGGTTTCTCAACGCCGCTGACGCTGGCGGCGATGAGCCTTGGCTACGGCGTGGTTCAACTCGACGTCACCATCGTCAACACCGCGCTCGGCAGCATCGGCGCCTCGCTCGGCGGCGGCGTGTCGGGTCTGCAATGGGTCGTCAGTGCCTATACTATCGCGTTTGCCGCCTTCATTCTGACCGCCGGCGCGCTCGGCGAGCGCATCGGCGCCAAGCGGGTGTTTGTCGCGGGCTTTGCCATCTTCACCGCCGCTTCGGTTGCCTGCGCCCTGTCGCCCAATGCCGTAATCCTGATCGCGGCGCGCGCGGTGCAGGGATTTGGCGCGGCCGTTCTGGTGCCGAATTCGCTGGCACTTCTGAGCCACGCCTACCCCGAAGACAAGGCGTGCGGCCGCGCGGTCGCGATCTGGGCCGCGGGTGCAAGTCTTGCGCTGACGGCGGGTCCATTGGTCGGCGGCGGACTGATCGAGCTGGTCGGGTGGCGTTCGATCTTCGTGGTCAATCTGCCGATCGGGCTCGCGGGCCTCTGGTTGAGCTGGCGCTACGCCAGCGAGACCGCGCGCACACCGCAGCGTGAGATCGATCTGCCGGGCCAGCTCGCGGCAATCGCCGCACTCGGCTCGCTCGCCGGCGCCATCATCGAAGGCAGCTCGCTCGGCTGGAGCAACCCATTCGTGATCGCGGGCTTTGTTGTGGCCGCGATGCTTGCAATGTTGTTCGTGTTGCAGGAACGGCGCGCGTCGCAACCGATGCTGCCGCTGTTATTGTTTGGTCATCGGATGTTTGCGCTGACCTCGCTGGTCGGTCTGTTGGTCAACGTTGCGTTTTACGGGTTGATCTTCATCTTCAGCCTGTACTTCCAGCGCGTCAACGGATGGTCGCCGTTCAAAACCGGGCTGGCCTTCGTGCCGATGATGGGCGCAGTGCTGCCGGTCAATTTGCTGGCGCCGCATCTGGCCGAACGGATCGGCGCTCCGGCGACGATCGCGTTGGGCACAGCACTGTCGGCGCTTGGATGCCTGGCGTTGCTCGGGATCGGGCAGGGCACCGGCTATCTGGCGATGTGCGCGCAACTGATCGTGATCGGTGGCGGCCTCGGGCTACTGGTGCCACCGCTGACGTCCACGCTGCTTGGAAGCGTCGAGAAGCAGCGCTCCGGTATTGCCGCTGGCGTGCTCAACGCGACCCGGCAAACCGGCAGCGTGTTGGGCGTCGCCCTGTTCGGTTCACTCGCCGGTCAGCACAATGCACTGCTCCACGGCGCGCATCTATCGCTCGTGATTTCCGTCGGCCTGCTGCTCGCCGCCGCTGTCGCGATCTGCTTTGGCGCCTCGCGTCCGGCCACGCAATGAAGGTCTAGCTCCTGCGCAGCGCGAAATGCGCGCCACAAAAAGCCATTGCCGCGCCGAGGCACAACGCCGCGATACCCCCGAGCACGCCCGACATCGTCGGGACCGAACTCGGTCCGGAGGCGACCGCCGCCGCTCCGATCAGCAAGAGAACGCCGACCCCGATCAGGAACTGGCGCATCCGCGGCGGGATTTGTCCCGACACGGCGCTCTGCATCAGATTGACGGTGAAATAGCCGCCGCCAAATCCGGCCGTCGCGAGCAGCCACCACGCAATCGCAGCACCGGCCGGCATGAATTCGCGGGCATCCGATCGCCAGAGGCCGCCGAGGTCGAGGCCGAAGCGCGCGCCGAGCATGTGCACGGCCAGCGCCAGCAGCAAGCCCGAAACCACGGCACTGGCCAGAATCAAACGATGCGGAAAAAAAGTCGTCTCGGCCATGCCGTGCTTGTAAGATAAAGCCGACCGGCCGCGCAAGCCGACATCAAGCGGATCAACAACTGGATCAAATCAGCTGCAGGAACAGGCAACGTTATCGGCGGACGACGCTCCCATCATTCAATACGCCTACAGGGCTTCGCTGATCGGAGTCGCACACCGGTTCGAACTGACCGATCAAGGCCTGTCCTGGCGCATTGCCGGCAGAACCGGCGTCTGGCCGTATGCGGCCATTACCAGAGTGCGCCTGTCCTTTCGTCCGGTATCGATGCAGGCGCGTCGGTTTCGCGCCGACATCGAAAGTGCCGATCTCGGGCGCATCGCCTTGCTGTCAACGAGCTGGCAGACCTCTGCGTTGATGGCGCCGCAGGACCGCGACTATCGTGCCTTCATCCTCGAGCTGCACCGCCGCATGGCGGCTGCCGGCAGTCAGGCCGAGCTGATCGGAGGCCTCAAGCCACGCCTTTATGTTGCAGCGCTGGTGATGCTGGCGCTGGTCGGGCTCGCTATGGCGGGACTGCTGGTTCGCGCCATTCTGTCGGGCGAACTCGCCGGCATCCTGTTTCTTGTCGGTTTCGCCGCCCTGTTCGCCTGGCAGGTCGGCGGCTTCGTCAGGCGCAACCGGCCGCAGACTTACAGCTTCGATCATCCGCCGGAGGCGTTGCTGCCGTAAAGGCGTATCAAGCGCAACGAAAAATGACTTTGCTTGCTGCACAAATGGACAAGATCGAGCCCTAAAAGGCAAAGGGCTTTATCAGGGAGTGGTTCATATCTGACGGACTGCGCCGGCGGAAAATTCAGTTGCGCACCACCAGTACCGAGCATTTGGCGTAGCGCACCACATGGCCGGCGTTGGAGCCGAGAAAATAGGTCCGCATGGCAGGCCGGTGCGAGGTCATAACGATCAGGTCGGCCTTGACGGCCAAGGCCTCTTCCAGGATTTCGTGATAGATACCGCCTTGGCGCACCACGCTGGAAATCCGGGCCGTATCGATGCCGGATTCGCGCGCTACGATGGCGAGGGCTTCCTCGGAGGCCTGGCGCTGCTGGGTGTCGAAATCGACCGGCACATATTCCGCCAGCATCACAGGCGTCATCGGCAGCACGTTCAACAGGCGCACCGCGCCGCCCCAGGTCTGCGACAGCGTCGTCGCGGTCGCAATCGCTGGCTTCGCCAGTTCGGTGTCGGAAAGGTCGATCGGCACGAGGATGGATTTGAACATCTGCGCCTCCCTGTCGGCCATCGATATAGCACATACTCTGAATGCCGGCTGAATGCCGGGCGCGGCACCTTAATCATCCCGGCTCTCGGCCTTTTAAAGCTTCGGCCAGCCAAGGTCTTAGTCGCCCAAGGTCTGCTTCAGCAGTTTCGGGCTGACAAAAAGCACGAGCCGTCCGCGGCGGAATGCCACGTCGGACCAGTCGTCGATTGCAAAATCGAAGATCGCAAGACCCGACGTCGGCAGATTGTCAGCGAGCGTCCTCCGTCCGGCGGCGTCGCCTCCATCGATCAGGCTCAACGCCAGCTCGTGCATGCCCGGATTGTGCCCGATTACCATCAGCCGTTGCGCCTGGCGCAAGGAAACCTCGCGGATGCTTTGCAGCAGTTGGGCGGAATCGGCGCCATAGAGATCGGGTTGCAGTTCCACATGCGGCTGCGGGACCAGATCCTTCATCACGGCCCATGCCAGTTCCCAGGTCTCGTGCGCGCGCACCGCCGGTGAAATCAGCACGGAATCGGGAAACGGAGGATGGGTGGCAATAAAGCTGCCGATCTCGGCGGCGTCCCTGCGGCCACGCCCGTCGAGGCGGCGGTCCTGATCCCGGCCGCTCGGCGCGTCGTTTTCGGTCTTGGCATGACGCAACAGCATCAAACGGCGCATGACGCAATCTCGATTCGTTCAAAGTCCTGCGGATTAATGTACAGACTGTGGCTCAGGGCAAGGTGACAAGCGCTCGATCGATCCGTAAGAAAACGACATGAGCGAGACATCCAGCGAAGCGGGCAGCCTATCCGACACCGCATCGGTGCGCGAGCGCTCGCGGCTGTCATTCGACCTCGACGTCGATATCTGCGTGGTCGGCGCCGGCCTCGCCGGCCTGACGGTCGCTTTGGAGGCGGCACGCCTCGGCGCCAGCGTCGCGGTGCTCGAGGGCCGCCATGTCGGCTGGAATGCATCCGGCCATCAACTCGGCACGGTGATGCCGGGCTATGGTCTGCCGATTGACGAATTGATCGAACGCGTGGGATTTGAGGACGCCCGCGAACTCTGGTCGTTGTCGAAGCAGGGCGCCGACTATATACGGACCAACGCCACTGAAGAGCTGATGCCGGGCATCGGCCTCAGCGAAGGTGCGCTGGAGGTATCCAACGTCGATGTCGGTGATCGACTTATCAGCCGGCTGCAGTTGCTGAACGAGGATTTCGAGACCGAAGTGGAGGGTTGGCAGGTCGATCGGGTCCGCGACCAGCTCAAGACCGGGCGTTATTTCCACGGCGTGTATTACCCCGGGGCATTTCAGCTCGATGGCCGCAAATATGTCCATGGCCTGGCGGCGCTGGCCCGGCGGGCAGGGGCGCGCATCTTCGAGGATACGCCGGTCGTTAGCATCGATCCCTCCGGCATCCGCAAGCGCATCGTAACGCCATCGGCGCGGCTGCGCGCCTCGCACATCGTGCTCGCCGGTAACATTCATCTAGGCGCACCGCTCCGGCGGCTGTCGGAAACGCTATTGCCAATCTGGCGCTATGCAGCGGTGACCGCGCCGCTTGGCGAGCGCCTCGCCGAGGCGATTGTCTTCCAGGGATCGGTCGCCGACAGTGATGGTGTCGATCACTACCGGATCGTGGATGGCGACCGCCTGATGTGGGCGTCGCCGGAAACCACCTGGGCGGCGCGGCCGCAGCGGTTTGCCGCCGCGATTGCGCGCCGCATCCACACCATCTTTCCCCAGCTGGGCGAGGTCCAGATCGCAGATGTCTTTAGCGGCGCGGTGGGGCAGACCGTGCACGGCATGCCGCAGATCGGCCAGTTGCGCAGGGGGCTGTGGGTGGCGAGCGGCTTCGGGCGCCAGGGCCTGAACACATCGGCGATGGCGGGCCAGTTGATTGCGCAGAGCATTCTGCGGGGCGACGAGCGATGGCGGCTGTTTTCGCCTTTCGAACTGGTCTGGGCGGGCGGCTCGATCGGCCGGGTTGCAGGCCATGTCGTTGCCCTGTGGGTCAGGGGAAGCTCGGCCACGGCCGGCGCCCTGGCGCGCTATCGGGAACGCGCCCGGGCCAAAGAACGGATTCGCGAGGCGCGGCTGGTCGAAGCCAACCGCCGGGCCCGAACCCGGCCGGCGCGCCCACGTCCGCCACCTGACCCGCCGAGTCTCGAACGCTTGCCGGCACGGGTCGCGTCAGAATCGGAGCAGGACGAGGGTAGGTTGCATTCCAACTCGCAAGAAAGTGAGAAGGTTTGGCCCGGGCCGGTGTAACTTCCGCTGCCAGACGCCGTATCTCCCGGCGAAGACACTATATAGCGCCTAACGCCACGGAGACCATCATGATTGACCGCCGTGTCCTGCTTGCGTCTTTTGCCGGCCTGCTTGGCATCACTGGCTTTCGCTGGCTGCGCGGCGCGCCGGCCCAGGCCGCCGAGAAGTTCGAAATCGAGAAGACCGACGCCGAGTGGCGCGCGCAACTGACGCCGGAGCAATATCAAATCTTGCGCCAGCAAGGCACCGAACTTCCCTTTACCAGCCCGCTGCTTGAGGAGCATCGCAAGGGCATCTTTGCCTGCGCCGGCTGCGACCTGCCGTTGTTCTCCTCGGAGACCAAATTCGAAAGTGGCACCGGCTGGCCGAGTTTCTATCAACCGCTTGAGAACGCGGTCGGCAAACATCAAGACCGTATGCTCGGCCTGGTACGCACCGAGGTCCACTGCCGCCGCTGTGGCGGCCATCTCGGTCACGTGTTCGACGACGGTCCGAAGCCGACCGGCTTGCGCTATTGCATGGATGGCCTCGCGTTGCAGTTTCATCCAGCAGCCGCCTCGGCGACCTGAGCCGCTTCCCTCGAAAATCGCGCAAGCCCGGCAATATTTGCCAACCCGGCAATTGTGCCCCGGTCCTTGGACCGGGGTATTTCTATTTAAGCATCTGAAATGATGCGATTTTCATTCCTGGCACAGGGCTTGCGACGTCTTCCCGCGACGAAGGCCACGGCTATGCCGGCTGGCCGCCTGGGATCGAATGTGGAGACAATGTTATGGGTATCTTCGACGCGCTGAATACGTCGGTTGGCGGTCTGCAGGCGCAGTCCTTTGCGCTGCAGAACATCTCCGGCAACATCGCGAATGCCTCGACCACGGGCTACAAGGGCATCAACACCAGCTTCGAAGATCTGATTCCAGATGCGACGACGCCGAGCCGGCAGGTCGCAGGCGGCGTGACCGCTTTTGCGCAAGCGACGATCACCACGCAAGGCACCGTCTCGGCATCGACGGTCGCGACCAACATGGCGATCAACGGCGACGGTTTCTTCTCGGTACAGGCGTCTACCGGGACGATCGATAACGCCCCGGTGTTCAGCGGCACCACCGACTACACCCGGCGCGGCGATTTCCAGGTCAACGCCAACGGCAACCTCGTCAACGGCGCCGGATATTACCTGATGGGCGTCGCGGTCGATCCGAAGACCGGAAACCCGCTCGGCAACGTTCCGCAGGTTCTCCAGTTCCAGAACAACTTCGTGCCGGCCCAGGCCACCAGCGCCATTCAATACGCCGCGAACCTGCCGACCCAACCAGCCACGACGGCCAGCACCACCGCATCCAAGGGCACGCTTGCCGCCGCCGGCGGTTTGAATCCGGCCGACTTCGCCTCGAATCCACTTATCATTGGAACCCCGGCCACACCCTACGGTGATAACACCGTGACCGGCTCGGCCGCCCTGGACAAGGCAGGCACCGGCCCGATCACGGCGTCGACCGCACTGTCGGGGTCGGTTGGCACGGCGACCGGCGCTGCCGCCACCAATACGTCCGCCGCGCCGATCTCGGGCTCGACGTTGCTGTCCGGCACCTCGTCCAACGCGCTGACAACGAGCTTTGCGGTCAACGACACGATCACGGTGAACGGTCAGACGATTACGTTTGTCGCGTCCGGCGCGAGCGACAACAATCACGTGAACATCACCGACAGCATCACGACTCTGCTCGGAAAGATCGACGCGCTCACCGGCACGGCGAACCCGTCCAGCGTTAACGGCGCAACGGGCAAGGTCACCCTGAACAACACCAACGGGACCTTGTCGGTATCGAGCTCCAACACCGGTGCTTTCGCCGCGCTTGGCTTTGCTGCTCCCGTCACGCCGCCGGCCACCGCGCTGTCGGCGAGCTTTGTGTCCGGCAATACCATTACGGTCGATACCAGCCCAGCCTCCACAATTAATTTCTATAATTCCGCAGCCGGGGAGACCGCCGGCGCCCCCGCCGCCAATACGTACTATCTCGATATCGCAACCAACACGGTCGGCGATCTCATGAACGACATCGGTACTATCACCGGCGTTGCGCCGACGATCAACGCAAGCACAGGTGCGATCACGTTGCATACTGGCACCGCGCAGGATCTTACGCTCTCCAGCACGGCGGGTGCCTTCGGCGCGCTCGGCTTCTCATCCCCGATGACGGCGCGACGCACCGGTGGCGGCACGGCCGGCACCGGCTTTGTCATCGGCAACGATCTCACCGCATTCACCAATGAAAGCATCAGCGGCGGCGCGATAACGACCTACAACTCGGCCGGCACGCCGGTTAACCTGCAATTGCGATGGGCCAAGACCGACAGCGCCTCGCTCGGAAACGGCCACCAGGATACCTGGAATCTGTTCTACCAGACCGATCCGAGCGCGACCGGAACCGGGGTGGCCTGGGTCAACGTCGGGACCAACTTTACCTTCAACTCCGACGGCTCGCTGTCGAGCCCGTCCGGCTCCTCCATCACCATCCCGAACGTGACCGTCAGCGGCCAGTCGCTCGGCAATGTTTCGCTCAATCTCGGCTCCGGCGGCTTGACTCAGTTCGCCAGCACCGGCGGCACCGCGACCATCAACACCATTTCGCAGAATGGCTATGCCGCTGGCCAGTTGCAGTCGGTTGCGATCAACAACAACGGCCTCGTGGTCGGCACGTTCTCCAACGGCCAGAACATCGATCTCGCATCCGTCACGCTGTCGCATTTCGACGGCACCAACTACCTGAAAGCGCTGGATGGCGGCGCCTACGCCGTCACCGACGGCTCCGGCCCGGCCATCGCCGGTGCGTCGGGCACCATCAGCGGTTCGTCGCTGGAAGGATCGAACACCGATATTGCGGACGAATTCACCAAGCTGATCGTGACCCAGCAGGCCTATTCGGCGAACACCAAGGTGATCACCACGGCCAATGACATGGTTCAGTCTCTGCTGAGCGTACTGCGCTGATCGGTCTCGAAATGAGGCCAGTGTAAGTGATCGAAGGCGGGCAATAAGATGGGTTTGAGTTCTGCCCTTGCGACTGTGATGTCCGGTCTGCGCGCCAACCAGGCCGCGCTTTCGATCGTGTCCGGCAATATAGCCAACGCGCAAACGCCCGGCTACGTCACCCAGACGCCGAACCAGATCGAACTGCCGAGCGGCAGCACCGGCAGCAACGTTGCAGTCAACGGCGTCAACCGCCAACTGGACCTCTATATCCAGAGCCAGTTGCGTACCGAAACTTCCGGCGGCGCCTATGCTGACCAGACGGCCAATATCCTCGGCCAGCTGCAGAGCGTCTACGGCCCTCCGGGCGGCGACGGCACGCTCGAAACCAGCTACAGCAACTTCACGACGGCGCTGCAAGCGTTGTCGACCAGCCAGGGCAGCCAGTCGGCGCAGACCGCGGCGCTTGCGGCCGCGCAATCGCTGGCGCAATCGCTGAACGCGACCTCGCAGGGCATCCAGACACTGCGCTCCAATGTCGAGCAGGACATCGGCTCGTCGGTGACGCAAGCCAACGCAGACATGAGCCAGATCGCCACGATCAATACCCGGTTGCAGGGATTGGCGCCGACCGATCCGGCGGCCGCCACCCTGATGGATCAGCGCGACAGCGCGATCAGCGATCTGGCAAAGTTGATGGATGTCCGCACCGTCACCGATGCTTCCAACGAAACCAGCGTGTTCACCACAGCGGGCGTGCAGCTTGTCGGCGGCGAGCTGGCATCGAAGATATCGTTCTCCTCACCGGGAGCGCTGACGGCCAATTCACTGTACAATACCGATCCGGCCAAATCCGGCGTCGGCTCGCTGACGATCCAGCTTCCGAATGGCGCCAGCTTCGACATGGTCGCGAACAATTCGATCAGTTCCGGGCAGATCGCGGCTGATCTGAAACTGCGGGACCAGACCCTGGTGCAGGCGCAGAACCAGGTCGACCAGCTCGCGGCGACGATGTCGAGCGCATTGTCCGACACGACCACGGCCGGCAGCCCCGTCACCGGACCGCCGGCCGGCTTCAGCGTCGATACGTCGAACATTTCACCGGGCAACAGTATCAGTCTGACCGTAACCAACACCGGGACGCTGGCCCAGCAGCAGATACAGATTGTCAACGTAACCGATCCGACCGCGTTGCCACTGCAGAATTTGCCGAACGCCAGCCCGAAAATGATCGGCATCGATTTTTCCGGTAGCATGTCGTCGATCGTCGGACAACTCAACACGACGTTCGCCGGTTCCGGTGTCGTGTTCTCGAATCCATCTGGCACCACGCTGAAGATAGTCGGATCTGCGGCCACGGTGGTCAATGCCGCGTCGACGACCACGACGGCCACGTCGCTTACCGGCGGCAGCGCGCAGTTGCCGCTGTTCACCGATGGCAACGCGCTCTTTACCGGTACGATTACCGGCGTCGGCGCGCAGATGACCGGCTATGCCGGCCGCATCACCGTCAATCCCGCGCTGGTGAATAATCCGGCGAATTTTACCGTCTACAGCAACTCGCCGGCAACCGCGGCCGGCGATACTACGCGTTCGGATTTTCTCTATTCGCAGTTGACGACGGGCTCGTTCACCTATTCGCCACAGACCGGCCTCGGTTCGACCGCGTCGCTGTTCTCCGGCACGATTACCGGCTTCATGCAGCAATTCCTCAGCCAGCAGGCCAACGCGGCCACCACGGCGACGCAATTGCAGCAGGGCCAGGACGTCGTGGTCAGCACGTTGCAGCAGAAATTCAATTCGGTGGCGAGCGTCAGCATCGATACCGAAATGTCGAACCTGATCGCGTTGCAGAATGCCTACGCCGCCAATGCTCACGTGATGTCGGTCGTGCAAAGCATGATGACCACGCTGATCCAGGCGCAACTCTAGGACCAAGTAGATGTCGATCACTAGTATAGGTTATGCCACTTCGCCGCTCGGGCAGGCGATAACCAGCCTCAACAACCAGATGACCACCCTGTCGCAGCAACTCGCGACCGGCGAGAAGTCGAACAATTACGCCGGCATGGGCGTCAATGAGGGATTTGCGATCGCGGCGCGGTCACAGCTCGCCAGCATCTCCGCCTTCACCGACACTATCAGCAATGTCTCGACCTCGATCCAGTCCGCCAACAACGCGCTGCAGGCAATCTCCAACCTCGGCGGCCAGGTGCAGAGCTCGGCGGCCTCGACACCGCAGACGCTGGACAGCACCGGGCAGACCATCGCCCAGGAGAACGCGAACGCCGAACTGTCCTCGATGATCGGCATCCTCAACACGCCGTCCGGCGACCGCTATCTGTTTTCCGGCAATGCGATCAACACGCCGGCGACGGTTCCGGTCGACGAGATGCTCAACGGCACCGCCACGCAAGCCGGATTGAAGACGCTGATTGCCCAGCGCGCGCAGGCCGACGGTGCCGTTCCCGGCGGCACCGGCCGGCTCGTGATCACCAACCCCCCGGCGACGCCGCCGGCGACATCGACGGTGGTGTCGGTGGCGGAAGACGCCGCCGGCTCGCCGTTTGGACTGAAACTGAACCAGGTGACATCGTCTTTGACCGGCGCCACCGTGACCGGACCGTCGGGCTCGCCGGCTGCGATCTCGATTGATCTCGGCGCCACCAATCCCAGCCCCGGCGACCAGATCAGCTTCACCTTCAATCAGCCTGACGGTACCACCGCGTCGGTGCAGTTGACGGCAACGACCACGTCGCCGCCGCCGACCGGAAGCTTCCTGATCGGGAGCACCCCCGCGGCGACCGCGGCCAATCTCACCACGGCGCTGAACACGGCGATCGGCACGGTGGCCAACACGACGCTGGTCGCGGCGTCTGCGATCGAGGCGGGCGACAACTTCTTCAATACCGCAAGCGTTGCGACCGGAAATACGCCGGTCACCAATCAGGCGGTGCCGCCGACCGCGATCACGGCTGCGACCGCCTTGTCAGGTTCGACGGGTACGGATTCGCTGGCGCCCGGCTTCACGGCCGGCGACACCATCACGGTCAACGGCACCACGCTGACCTTCGTGAACGGCACCGCGGGATCGGGGCAGATCAGCACGACCGCCACGGTCGGCGATCTCTTGAGTGCGATCGACTCCATCACCGGCACATCGACCCCCTCGACCATCGATGGTGGCGTGGTTGAAATTCATACCGACGACGCTTCGAGCTTCTCGATCACCACCTCGCCGTCGGGCGCACTCGCAGGGCTCGGTTTCAGCGGCAGCAGCATAACGGCGCCGGTGCCTCCCTTGCGGGTCAGCGGCTCGCCGCTCAGTTCGGCAACGTCGCTGGTCGCGGGCACCTCGGCCAACACCGTGCAATGGTACACCGGCAATTCGGGGCCGGGATCGGCGCGGGCTTCATCGACCGCTCGGGTCGATTCCGCGATCACTGTGCAATATGGCGCTCAGGCCAATGAATCGGCGATTCGTTCGCAGCTGCAGTCGATTGCGGTGTTCGCCGCGTTCACGGCTTCGCCGACGGGCGCGAATTCGGCTGCACAGATCTCGGCGCTGAGCCAGCGCATCGCGACCGACCTGACGCCGCAGCCCGGCCAGCAGACCATCGCGGACATCCAGTCGGATTTTGCCCGCGCGCAAACCGTGATGCAGGACACCAGCGCCCGGCAGGCGCAGAGCCAGATCATGCTGCAGACCATGGTGGACAATACCGAAACCGTTTCCACCCAGCAGGTGGCCAGCGAAATCCTGGCGCTGCAGACCGCCCTGCAGGCGTCCTATCAGACCACCTCGATGATGTCGCAGCTGACGCTGACCAAATACCTGCCGATCGGCTGATCTGCATCATCTACGGGCTGAATCAACGGAGGCTCTCCATGGAGCTCAAGCGCGTAGATCGCGCCGAACTTGTCAGCTACCCCTGCGCCGACCGCATCGGGTTTGCGAAGCTCACCACTATGGCCTTCAATGGCGTTGATCTTCGTCCGATGCGCGATGCGATCATGGCGAAGATCGCCATGGGAACGGTCGATGCCGGCGAGGGGCTCGACCTGTCGTTGATCGTGCAGCTGCTTGGCGACAAGCAGATGGGGCTCGCGGTGCAGGACGAGGTACTGGCCTTCCACCAGTTGTTCCGCTCACCCTGTTCGCTCGAACAGCCGAAACTCCGGGTGCTCGCGCTCGCGGCGGTGATGGATGTAAGCGGCAACACGCCGATCGAGTTCTTGCTCGAGCATTCCGGCACCGAACTGCAGACGCTTTATGTCGTGAACGGCGTGGAATTGCCGTCGCCGCTGCCGGAACATGACGTCGCGATCGTGATCGCGTCCGATTCGGAAGAGTGCCGGGAGGCGCTGCGCAAGATCGATCGGATCGCAGCGCACTGGCCGCGACCGCTGCTCAACCCGCCGCAGCGCGTCGGCAATCTCGATCGAGACAAGCTGCATCGGCTGCTGCACGGCATCGAAGGCCTCGATATGCCCGCGACCGAAGCCATGACCCGTGCGCGGCTCTCGGATCTGGCACAGATGGATGGTCCGTTGGCGGATATCGCGGCCGATATGCGGTTTCCGATCATCATCCGGCCGCGCGGTTCGCATGCCGGCAATGGCCTCGCCAAAATCGACGGCCGAGCCTCACTCGGCCGCTATCTCGCCGGACGACCGGAACAGGAATTCTTCGTCTCTCGCTTTGTCGATTACGCCAATGACGACGGCCTTTTTCGCAAATACCGCATCGTCTTCGTCGACGGCCGGCCCTATGCTTGCCACATGGCGATCGCCGATCGCTGGGACATCTGGTACCTCAACGCCGGCATGGCCTTCAGCGAGAGCAAGCGCGCGGAAGAGGCGAACTTCATGCGAACGTTCGACGATGCCTTCGCTGTCCGCCATTGCCACGCGCTTGCCGGAATGGCCAAGTGCATCGGTCTCGACTATTTCACGGTCGACTGCGCGGAAAACAAGGCGGGCGAATTGCTGATCTTCGAGGCGGACAACACTGCAGTGGTCCACAACATGGATTCACCCGAAATTTTTCCCTACAAATCGCCGCAGATGAACAGGATTTTCGATGCCTTTGCGGCAATGCTGCTGCATCGCGCCGGAGGACGCCGCGAACGCCCGGCATGATGCCGGGAGAAATGCTATTTTGCCGGACATTGGTTGATTCGAAAGCGCTCTCCATTGTCGGCAAAGTGGAAAAATCCGTCTGGGCGGATGCCGAACCTGTCTCGCTTGCAACGGCAGGCCTTGAACTCGTTTCAGGAAGGCGATCTCGACACCGCGGAGCGGCTGTGCACGGACATTCTTGAATTCCGTCCTGAAAATTTCGATGCGCTGCATATGCTTGGCGTATTGCATTTCCAGCGTCAGCACCTCGTGGAGGCGCTGCGCTTCCTGGCAGCGGCGCTAGAGGTCAATTCGAGCTCATCTGATGCGATGTCGAATCTTGGCCTCGCGCTTCATGCCACTGGGCGCTATGACGAGGCGATCGCAAGTTATCGCAATGCCCTGCAACTGGCGCCGGATCATCCGGAAATTCTCTACAACCTCGCCAACGCCTTCCTCGAGCTCGGCCGGTTCGACCAGGCGCTTATGAACTACGACGCCGTGCTGACCAAGGTGTCGAATCACGCCGGGGCGCTGGTTAATCGGGGCAATACCCTGCTGCGGTTGAATGAGCCGGAAGAGGCGATAGCGAACTATGATTCGGCGCTGGTCGAGCTACCCGGTCATCCGCAAATCCTGACCAATCGCGGCCATGCACTGCGCCGGCTTGATCGGCCCGAACAGGCGCTGGTTGATTTCGCGGCAGCATTGGCTGCCGCGGGCGAATTTGCCGAGGCGCATTTCGAAGCCGCGATGGCACGACTGACGCTGGGCGATTTCGCCAGGGGCTGGAAGCAATATGAATGGCGCTGGAAAGCCGCCGCTTTCGTCCGGCATCGGCGGTCATTTTGGCAACCGTTGTGGCTCGGTCATGAGCCGGTCGCCGGCAAGACCATCTTGCTGCATGCCGAGCAGGGTTTTGGCGACACCATCCAGTTCGTCCGCTACGCGCCGCTGCTTAAAGGGCAGGGCGCTAACGTGATCTGCGAGATTCAGCCGGAGCTGACGTCCCTGTTGTCGCAACTCGACGATGTCAAAGTGATCGCGAAAGGCGACGCACTGCCGGCATTTGACCTGCACTGTCCGCTGCTCAGTCTTCCCCTGGCGTTCGGGACGCAGCTTGGGACGATCCCGGCTGGTGCCCCATATCTGGCGCCGAGGGCAGATCGTCTGGCGCATTGGCGCGAGCGCCTGCCGCCCGACGGACCCCGGGCGGGGTTTGTCTGGTCCGGTTCGCCGATGCACAAAAACGACGCCAACCGTTCGATCGCGCTCAGACAGCTCGCTTCGTTATTTGAAGACCCGCCGCTGCGTTGCCTCAGCCTTCAAACCGAGTTGCGCGTCGCTGACCGCGAAACATTGCGCGAGTTGCCGAAGCTGATGCATCTCGGCGACGAAATCCGCGACTTTGCCGACACTGCCGCCATCATCTCGCTGCTCGACGTGGTGATATCGGTCGATACCGCGGTCGCACATCTGGCGGGCGCGCTTGGCAAGCCGGTCGTAATCCTGCTGCCTCACGCCGCGGATTTCCGCTGGATGCGGCAGCGCGCCGACACGCCGTGGTATCCGAGCGCGAAATTGCTGCGACAACCCGCCTTCGGCGACTGGGCTAGCGTGATCCATGGTTTGCGCGACGAACTACGCGCCGCGGGCCCAGCAGCAAGCAGGATGTCCGGCTGGCATTAGAACACTCCGCCGGGACGGGACGTTAGGATTTCGTTAACCACGTCTATTTACTGTTTGGCGAGGATTGCAGGCGGCTTCTACCGCTTCGGAGCCAATCATGACCGAGCGAATTCACCTGGTGGTCGCTACGCCCTGTTTCGGAGGGCAGGTTTCCAGCATCTACGCCAGCTCCATCTTCAAGCTGCAGAGCGCCATGCGCTCGAAGTCCAACGCCGAATTCAAGGTGCTGCTGCGTGACGGCGATGCGCTTATCACGCGCGCTCGCGCCAACCTGATGACGCAGTTCCTCGACGATCCCGCCACGACGCACTTCCTGTTCGTCGATGCGGATATCGGCTTCACGCCGAAGCAGGTTTTTCGCCTGATAGAGTCCGGCTTTGATGTGGTCGCCGGGCTTTATCCGATCAAGCGCGTCAACTGGGACAAGGCGCGACGGGCTATCTCAAGCAACAAGCCGAACGTGCCAGCCTCCTCGCTCGACTATGTACTGGAGATCAACGATCCAGATCATGTCGAGGTTGTCGACGGCTTCACTCGCGTGCGCTACGCCGGCACCGGTTTCCTGATGATCCGACGTCACGTGTTCGAGAAGTTGTGCGTGGCCAATCCTGCATTGCAATTCTTCCGCGAGCATTCGCTCGATGCGCTGGCCGGCAGTCCCAATCGATTTGCCTTGTTCGAATGCATGATCGATCCCAAGACCGGAACTTATCTGAGCGAGGATTTCGCCTTTTGCAAACGCTGGACCGATATCGGCGGCGAAATCTGGGCTGATCTCGAAAGCCGGCTCGATCATGTCGGCCCTTCCGTGTTCAACGGTGATATCTCGGCGCAATTTGCCGCTCCGGTGCTTGCGACCGATGCGGCGTGAGGTGCCGCCGACCTGTGCCGACCGCCTCGGCGTCGCCTCGCTGACCCGGATGCAGGTCAGCGGTATCGATCTTCGTCCGCTATGGCACAGCCTGATCACGAAACTGATCGACGGCACCTTGGGAGCGGGGGAGGGGCTCGATCTGGCGCTGATTGCGCAATTGCTGGGCGACAAGGAGGCCGGGCTCGCAATTCAGCAACAGATCCTGGCCTCGCATCAATTGTTTCGCCTGAAGGATTCTCCGGAACGACCGCGGCTGCGTGTTCTCGCGCTCGCCGCCGCAACCGATATCGGCAGCAATACGCCGATCGAGTTTCTGCTGGCCAATTCCGAAGTCGAATTGATGACGCTCTATGTCGTGCCGGATGCAGAGCTTCCCACGCCGCTGCCCGATCACGACGTCGCCATCGTGATTGCCTCGGATTCCGGGGAAACCCGCGATGCGCTCTCCAGGATCGAGCGCGCCGCTGCGCGCTGGCCGCGCCCGTTGCTCAATCCACCTCATCGGGTCGGCAATCTCGACCGCGACAAATTGCATAGCGTGCTCGATGATGTCGAGGGTTTGCAGATTCCGACGACCATCGGCGTCTCGCGCGCGAGGCTACATGAGCTGTCGCGCTCGCAGCTCGCATTGTCTGACATCGCAAGCGATCTTGTCTTTCCCGTCATCGTCAGGCCGCGCGGGTCGCATGCGGGCGGGGGCCTTGCGAAGATCGGCGATCGCGCCGCGCTGCGGAACTATCTCGACGGGCGTCGGGAACAGGAATTTTTCCTTTCGAGATTTGTCGGCTATGCGAGTGAGGATGGTTTGTTTCGCAAATACCGCATCGTGTTTATCGACGGTCGACCTTACGCCTGTCATCTTGCGATCGCCGATCGCTGGGACATCTGGTATCTCAACGCAGGCATGTCACAGAGCGCGAGCAAGCGGCTCGAAGAGGAAAACTTCATGCGCGCATTCGATGACGAATTTGCGCGGCGCCATGAATGCGCGCTCGCGGCAATCGCGGCGCGTGTCGGTCTGGATTATTTCATCGTCGATTGTGCCGAAGCCAGCGATGGCGCGCTGCTGGTCTTCGAGGCCGACAATGCGGCGATCGTGCACGACATGGACCGGGTCGATCTGTTTCCCTACAAGCAGCCGCAGATGCGCAAAATATTCGACGCGTTCACAGCGATGCTCGATCGTCGCGCAACGCAACAGCAAGAGCGTGCAGCATGACCGTTCTCCAGCGCCAGCAATCATTGCAATCCGGATCGAGCGAGAGCCTCGATCCACAAAACTGGGATGAGGTACGCGCGCTAGGTCATCGCATGCTCGACGACATGCTGGATTATGCCGCCAACATTCGTGAGCGCCCGGTATGGTCGCCGATACCGGACGATGTTCGCGCGCGGTTTCGTGCCGCTCTCCCGGGCGCGCCCACCGCGCTCGACGAAGTCTATCGCGAGTTCGCGGATTTCATTTTGCCCTATGCGACCGGAAATGTGCATCCCGGCTTCATGGGATGGGTGCATGGCGGCGGCACCGCCGTGGGCATGCTGGCGGAGATGCTGGCCGCGGGACTCAATGCCAATCTCGGCGGCCGCGATCACATGCCGATCGAGGTCGAACGCCAGATCGTGGAATGGATGCGTTCGATGTTCGGCTTTCCCGCCGGGGCGAGCGGGATTTTCGTCACCGGCACGTCGATGGCGAATTTGATGGCGGTACTGGTGGCGCGAACGGCAGCGCTCGGATCATCCGCCCGGCAATGCGGTATCGGTCATCAAGGTACGCTGTTGACCGCATACACCTCAAAGGCGGCGCATGGCTGCATCACCAAAGCAATGGATATCGCGGGTTGCGGCAGCAACGCGCTACGCAACATCGCGGTCGATCGGGATCATCGCATTGATGTGGCGGCCCTGCGCGTCCAGATTGTCAGGGATCGTGAGGCCGGCCTCGCGCCGTTCCTTGTCGTCGGTTCCGCCGGCACGGTCGACATCGGCGCGATCGACGATCTCGCGGCGCTGGGCGAATTGTGTCGTGAGCAGAACGTCTGGTTTCACGTCGATGGCGCCTATGGCGCGTTGGGGATTCTTGCGCCGGCGCTGGCGCCGCGACTTGCCGGAATCGAAAATGCCGATTCGATAGCGCTCGATTTTCACAAATGGGGTCAGGTACCCTACGACGCGGGTTTCCTTCTGGTGCGCGATGGCCACCGGCATCGCGATGCGTTTGCGGCCCCGGCAGCCTATCTGCGCCGCGAGACCAGAGGGCTTGCCGCCGGCTCATCCTGGCCTTGCGATATCGGTCCCGACCTGTCACGCTGCTTTCGCGCGCTCAAGACCTGGTTTACGCTGAAAACCTACGGCACCGAGAAGCTCGGAGCGGTCATCGCACGCACCTGCGCGCTGGCCGGCTATCTGGAAGCGCGGATCCTGGCCGAGCCACGGCTCGAGCTGATGGCGCCAGTTCAGCTCAACATCGTCTGCTTCCGCTATCGGGCCACTGAACCTTGCAAGATCAATCGCGACATCGTCGCCGACATTCATGAGTCCGGGATCGCGGCGCCGTCGACGACGGTGCTGGATGGCCGGCTCGCGATTCGCGCGGCGATCGTCAATCACCGCACCGACGTTTGCGATATCGATGCGTTGATCGCGGCAGTGCTGGAATTCGGTGATCGGCGCGCAGGCTCAAGCGGCGATGTGCTCGACATCAGGGAATCGCCGCCGCTGGCGATGTAGCGATCCGCCGTCAGGCGGCGCTTTGCCGGCCCTGGATGGACTGGTTGTGGTCCAGCAGCTTCTTCTCATAGGCGATCAATTTCCTGGCTTCCTTCAACGCCTGGTAGAGATCGCCGCGCATGATGCTGTTGTTGATGCCCTCGATGATTGGCCATGCGCTCGGCGCGGCAGTGACGATATCGCGCACCAGATTGAAATAGGTGCCGTGATTGGCCTGCGGGTTCGGCGAAATATACATCAGCTGCACCGCCAGATAGACCAGTTTGGCCGGCGTGTTCGCGGTGAGCGGAGTCAGGATATCCTTTTCACGCAGGATCGGAACCTTGTCGCCGTCGATGAGAAGCCGCGCGCGTTGATCCGTGTTGGTAATGACGCAGCTGCCAATGATGATGCGTTCGTTCGGCTTGAGTTCGACTTTTAGAGCCATGTCTGTTCTCCATTGCCGCTTGTTGCGCAGGCCGTCTTTGCAGCGAATTCGAGGTACATATTGGCTTTGGCGTTGCCGGGCGCGCGCTGTCGCCTTTTTTAACTGATCAGGCTGCAATCCTTTCTGAATATGGTTAACGCGGGGTAAACGCGAGCGGAGGCCGGTGTTGGCCGCATGTCGCGAATGCGCAGCGATATCAGCACAATCCGCCCGATGGAGCGGTGGTAAAGCCTGCCGCCCAGTGCTTCGGCATCGGGCTAAAAAGCGGCCGTTTGGACGGATTCCATTCATATTTTTTTAGAAACTTGCTCTCAGGGTGAGATGTCTCCCGACTCGAATGGTCGGGACTGCACGCACGTACTCTGTGTTTCACACCAGAAAGGTATGAAAATGACTGGTATTGTTCTCTCGGCATCGGTTCGCCAGAACCTGCTTTCGCTGCAATCCACCGCTTCGCTGCTCGCCACCACGCAGAACGACCTCGCCACCGGCAACAAGGTCAACTCCGCGCTGGACAACCCGACCAGCTACTTCACCGC
>JAGXAJ010000054.1 GCA_018971625.1 Pseudomonadota bacterium | reverse complement strand
TCTCTTTCTTGTCCTTGCCATTGTCCTTTTTGCGATTGGTGAAGCGCGCATTGCCAAGGCCGGTGCCGATGGTCAGCACGCCCCAATGATCGACGTCCTGCATGAAGGGAACCTCGGACAGGCCCTGCGCCACGCCGTCATTGTGCATCAGGATAGCGGTGTCGTGATCGCCGATTTGCGGGATGGCTTCGACCAGACTCGCAGGCAGGTTGAATTTGCTGCTCTCCCAATTGCCCGGCAGGTTTTGCGCGCCCTTCTCGATCGAGCCGTCTTCCTTGATCACGCCGGGGCAGGAAATGCCGATGAACGGCGCCAGCTTCAGGCCTTCGGTATCGGCCGCCAGAATCAAATCCTTCAGCATCTTGACCAGCCGCTTCACTGCGCCCTCGCGGGTCGGCTCGTCGTCGGCATGACGCCACAGTGAGGATTTCCAAACCTCGGCCTTGGACAGGTCGGACGCCTTTTTCCAGCGGGTCTCGACCACGCCGCAGCGGATATTGGTGCCGCCGATATCGACGGCGAGGATGCTGTCATAGCCCTCGAAAATCCAGGAGGGAGCCAGATGCACGCAGCCGATCAGCCCGGCATCATCGGGATGAAAACGGATCGGCACCAGCTCGATCTTGAAGCCTTCCGCCTTGAGCATGAGGTCGGTTCGCGCGATCGCGATTTCGCCGACCCGGCTCTGACGGAAGCCGCCGCCGACCACGATGCGCTCGGTGTCCGCCCAGGCCTTCGACTTGAGAAATCGTCTCGTGACATACGCCAGTTCCTGGGCGAACTCCTCGATCGCGCCATGAACCAGGGCGGCGGCCATGATGTCCTCGCCGGCCAGCGCCTTGTCGAGTTCGCTCTTGGCGATTTCCTCGGCGGATTTCTTGCCCAACGGGTCCTCGCCCGCCTTCTTCAGCGGCTTGCGCAAATCATCCAGAATCTTGCGGAACGCGCCCTTGCTGGCGCGATCGCCGAGAAAGCCTTCGTCGTCCTTCAATTCGATGTTGAAGCTGTCGACGTCGACGGACGGCAGCCGGGTGGCACCGTGACCGGCGATGCCCGTGGTCGCGACAATTTCCTCTGCCATTCTGCCCCTTGCCGGTGCTGGAACCGGGGGACAACGGCAATGGAACCGGTTTGTTTCCTGGTCGGCCGCCGGATCATAAAAAAAGCTGCCAGCGTCAAAAATAGCGGAATTTCCTCGATTTAGGCCCGTTTTGGCGAGCTTTTCCTTGACTCCGCCCGCCCGCTCGCTATAAGTCCGCCCAATCCGGCGCGGGGTTTCCTGCGCTGTTTGTTTTTGCGCAGACTCTAGTGGTCGCTTCCCGTATGGGATCGCTCCGTGTTCGCGCGAAAATTGACCCATAACGACTGAACAAGAAGCCGGCCCGGACGTGTCCCTATTGGGAATGGCGCCGAGGCCGGGACCGAACACGAAGGAATTAAACGATGTTCGCAGTCATCAGAACCGGCGGCCGGCAGTACCGCGTCGTTCCGGACGATGTGCTCGAGATTGGCAAGATCGCCGGCGACGTCGGAACGATCGTGCAGCTTGGCGAAGTTCTGCTGGTCGGTGGCGAGCAGCCGGTGCTTGGCACGCCCACCGTGGCCGGCGCTTCGGTAGCGGCCGAAGTGCTGCAGCACAAACGCGGCCCCAAGGTGATTTCGTTCAAGAAGCGCCGCCGCAAGAATTCGCGCCGCAAGCGCGGCTATCGCGACGAGATCACGGTGCTTCGCATCACCGAGATCCTGACCAACGACAACAAGCCGACCATCGGCCCGCGCCCGAAGCGCGAGAAGGTGGCAGCACAACCGGCCGAGGATGACGACGAGGCGCCGAAGGCCGCCAAGGAAAAGGCGTCAGCGAAAAAGGCGCCAGCGAAAAAGGCCGCCGCCAAAAAAGCGCCGGCCAAGTCGCGCGCCAAGTCGGCGACCGCCAAGAAAGCGGCCGCGAAACACAAACGCGATAAAAAGTGATCGCTTCAAATTGAAGCGGGGAAATAAACTGGAATAATTCGGTCAAGGAATTGATCTAGAGTTCGGCGAGAAGTTGGAGACGAGCCATGGCTCACAAAAAAGCAGGCGGTTCATCGCGTAACGGCCGTGATTCGGCAGGCAAGCGACTCGGGATCAAGGCATATGGTGGCGAGCATGTGATTCCCGGCAACATCATTGCGCGTCAGCGCGGCACCACCTGGCATCCGGGCCTTAATGTCGGCATGGGCACCGACCATACTTTGTTCGCCAAGGTCGAAGGCCATGTCGAGTTTCGTGCAAAAGCCAATGGCCGCACTTTCGTATCGGTAGTTCCGATGACGGAAGCCGCAGCCGAATAGCCGGGGGATTACATCAAGTCCGCCGGATCCTGTTGAACCGGCGGAGCCGTTCGAAGCTCCAAAGGGGAAGCGGGAAACCAGCTTCCTTTTTTATTGCGCGTATTTTCGCATTCAGGAGCCCGAGATGTTGCAGGATCTACCGACACCCCCGATGTTGCGCGAAGCGAGAAGTTGCATCCTCGAGACCGAACGGCTGACGCTGCGCCGGCCGACGCTCGCGGATGTAAAAGCAATTGCACGTCTCGCCAATGATCGCCGCATTGCCGAGAATACCCGCCGCCTGTCACATCCCTATCAGCAGGACCATGCCGTGGAGTTCGTCCGCGCGCTGGCGGATGACTCGCGCGAAACCGTGTTCCTGATCGAGCACAACTTTGTGCCGATCGGCATGGTCGGCGTCGACTGGCGCCAGCCGGACGCACCCGAGCTCGGCTACTGGCTCGGCGTCGAGCATTGGGGCCATGGATTTGGCACCGAGGCCGCGCGCGCGGTGATCGATTTCACCTTCGAGGAATTCATCGTCGAACATTTAACCGCCGGCGCGCGGGTCGCCAACCCGGCGTCGCGCAATGTCCTGGAAAAATGCGGCTTCCAGTGGAACGGCGTCGAACTGCATCGCTTCGAGGCGCTGGGATCATCGACGCCGGTCGATTGCTTCCGCCTGTCGCGCAGCGTCTGGTCGTCGCTGAAGAACTGGGGCAGCTCGACCCGAAGGGCGCGGTAAACCTCGGCGTCTCGCCAACGCTCTACGTCGTCCCCGCGAAAGCGGGGACCCAGTATTCCAGCGCTCGTGTTCGATCATAACTCTCGGGAATACTGGATCGCCCGGTCATCCCCGATCGGATCGAGGACAGGCGCCGGGCGACGACGGCACAGATGTCACAGCTCACACCGGCGGGCTCGCCACCGGCTCCGTGCCGCCGGGATCGCGCTCACGCAGGAAGATATAAAGCCCGGCGCCGATGATGATGGCGGCGCCGGCGATGGTTGCGATCGACGGCACGTCACCGAACACCGCGTAACCGAACATCACCGCCCAGACGATCATCGAATATTGATACGGCACCACGACGCTGGCCGGCGCGAGCTTGAGCGAGCGGTTGACGCACAACAACGCGCTCACCGATATGCAGCCGGACGCTGCAAACAAAACCAGGCTGCCCGGACCCGGCGTCACCCAGCCGATCGGCGCGATCGCAGCGCCGAACAGGAAGGTGCCGACGAATTGCGTCGACGCCAGCACGATATCCGGCGTGTCGCACAGCGTGCGGGTGATCAGCATCAATATCGCGAATGAGGTGCTGCCGCCGAGCGCGATCAACGCCGGCCAGCTCACCGTCTGCGACGACGGGTGAAGCGCGATCAGCACACCGCAAAAGCCGATCAATATAGCGCTCCAGCGGCGCCAGCCGATCTGTTCGCCCAGCACGATGGCCGACAGCGCGGTGACGAAGATCGGACACGCCAGGTAATAGGTGATGACGTCGGCCAGCGGCAGATAGACGGTCGCGAGGAAAAACGCCGCGACCTCAAGTGTCGACAGCGCGATCCGCAGCAATTGCAGCCACGGCCGTTGCAGCCGGCTGAATTCCGCACGCTGCCGCCACATCATCGGCAGCAGCACGATAAGCGCCGCGCCCGCCCGCAGCCACAATAACTGCCCGACCGAATAGACCATGACCATGTATTTGCCGAGCGCATCGCCGAACGAGAACAGGAAGATCGACAGCAGCATCAGCCCGATGCCGGCCATACGCGCGGAGCGTTCATCGCGATAGGTCGAGATTTTCGCAAACAGGCGCATGTAATAACCATCGTCATGACCGGATTTGAGTAGTGCTGTTTTAATGACGTGGATGCCCGGGACAAGCCGGGGCAAGACGAATTGAACACGCCGCCGAAAGCTTCAGGTGCTTGCCCAAAAGCTCCGAAAATTAAGGCTTTCCGGCAATGCCGCGGCCTTCAGGGTTGCCGCACCGGCTCCCCTGCCCTACCTAGAAACTCGGTAGGAACCGAGGTTCTGGACTTTTGTTTTGACGCGTTTTCTTCACGCGAGCCGGTACCCACTTCGCTGGAAAACGCTATGGTGAGCCTATGAAATTCCTCGACGAAGCCAAGGTCTATATCCGCTCCGGCGACGGCGGTAACGGCTGCGTAGCGTTCCGCCGCGAGAAATATATCGAGTTCGGCGGCCCCTCCGGCGGCAATGGCGGTCGCGGCGGCGATGTGATCGTCGAGGTGGTCGACGGCCTGAACACGCTGATCGATTATCGCTATCAGCAGCACTTCAAGGCGCAGAAGGGCACCAATGGCATGGGCAAGGACCGCCATGGCGCCAACGGCAAGCCGATCGTGCTCAAGGTGCCGGTCGGCACCCAGATTTTCGAGGAGGATCGCGAAACGCTGATCCACGACCTCACCACGCTCGGCGAAAAATTCATGCTGGCCAAAGGCGGCAATGGCGGCTTCGGCAATGCGCATTTCAAGACCTCCACCAACCGCGCGCCACGCCACGCCAATCCCGGCGAGGAAGGCGAAGAGCGGTGGGTCTGGCTGCGGCTGAAGCTGATCGCCGACGCCGGCCTGGTCGGCCTGCCCAATGCCGGCAAGTCGACCTTCCTTGCCGCCGTTAGCGCCGCGAAGCCGAAGATCGCCGACTATCCTTTCACGACGCTGCATCCGCAGCTCGGCGTGGTCGATGTCGATGGCCGCGAATTCGTGCTGGCGGATATTCCGGGTTTGATCGAGGGTGCGCATGAGGGCGCGGGCCTCGGCGATCGTTTTCTCGGCCACGTCGAGCGCTGCCGCGTATTGCTGCATCTGGTGGATGCAACCTGCGAACACGCCGGCAAGGCTTACAAGACGGTGCGCGGCGAACTCGAGGCCTATGCGGGACAGCTTGCGGAGAAACTCGAGATCGTGGCGCTGAACAAGATCGACGCGGTAACGGCCGATGACCTGAAAAAACAAAAGGACCGGCTGAAGCGCGCCGCCAAAAAGACGCCGCTACTGGTTTCGGGCGCCACCGGCTATGGCGTCAAGGACGCGCTGCGGGCGCTGGCGGATGTGATCGGCGAAGCGCCGGTGTCGGGAAAAGCCAAAAGCGCGGCACAGATCGAGCCATGGGCATCACCGACGCCGCAAGGCTGACCTGAGCGTGCTTCAGGAGCATACTTCCGACCATTCGAGCCACCAGCGCGTACTTGCAAGACTGAACGCAATTCAAACAATCGTTTAAGGGAGAAGTCGATGATCGGCTATGTCACCTTGGGCACCAAGGACCTCAAGAAATCTGCCGCCTTCTACGACAAGATCGCTGCCGAGATGGGCATCGGACGCTTCATGGAAACCGACACCTTTGTTGCCTGGGGATCGGCCGATGGGGGCGCCGGGTTGGGTGTGACGCAACCTTTCGACGGCAAGCCGATGAGCGTCGGCAACGGCGTAATGGTCGCGCTGGCGGCGCGCGACAGGGCGCAAGTCGATCGCATCTATGAGCTCGCGCTGTCGCTTGGCGGCACCGATGAAGGCGCTCCAGGCCCGCGCGGTGACGACGGATTTTACGCTGCCTATTTCAGGGATCTGGATGGCAACAAGCTCAATGCCTTCGTGATGGGCTGATCGCCTGTCTTCACTGGCTGTCCTTGTCGCTGCCATCGGCAGCGATAAGGAGTTTCAACCATAACCAATTTTCACTCAGCTTCCGCCGTGACCCCCGTCTGAAATATTTGCTAGAAGCCTCATTATGGCCCCCCCGTCTTTAAAAAAATTCCGCCGTATCGTCGTCAAGGTCGGCTCGTCGCTGTTGATCGATTCTGACGCCGGCGACGTGCGGGCCTCGTGGCTCGCGGCGCTGGCGGATGATCTGGCTAAATTGCACAAGGAAGGCCGCGAACTGCTGATCGTGTCGTCCGGTTCGATCGCACTGGGGCGCAGCAAGTTGAAATTGCCGCGCGGCACGCTGAAGCTCGAGGAGAGCCAGGCCGCGGCCGCCGTGGGACAGATCGCGCTGGCGCGGATCTGGTCCGAGGTGCTGGGGCATCACGGCATCGGCGCCGGTCAGATCCTCGTGACCTTGCAGGACACCGAGGAGCGTCGGCGCTATCTCAACGCGCGCTCGACCATCGCCAAGCTTTTGGAATGGCGCGCGGTGCCGGTGATCAACGAGAACGACACGGTGGCCACCAACGAAATCCGCTATGGCGACAACGACCGCCTCGCCGCGCGCGTCGCCACCATGGCCAGCGCCGATCTCCTGATCCTGCTCTCGGACGTCGACGGCCTCTATGATGTGCCTCCCGGCCGCAACCCGAATGCAAAGCTGATTCCGATCGTGCATTCCGTGACATCCGACATCGAAGCGATGGCGGGCGCAGCCGAATCGGAATTGTCGCGCGGCGGCATGTACACCAAGATCGAGGCCGCAAAAATTGCCACCACCGGCGGCACGCATATGCTGATTGCGTCCGGCAAGATCGAGCACCCGCTGCAGACGATCGCCGAGGGCGGCCGCTGCACCTGGTTCTTGACGCCCGCCAATCCGGTCACCGCGCGAAAGCGCTGGATCGCGGGCTCGCTGGAGCCGAAGGGGACCCTGACCATTGATGCCGGCGCGGTGAGCGCGCTGCGCGCCGGCAAAAGCCTGCTGCCGGCTGGCGTGATCCGGATCGACGGGCAATTCGCCCGTGGCGATGCCGTGGTGGTGCGCGGCCCCGACGCCCATGAGATCGGTCGTGGCCTGGTCGCCTACGACGCCGAGGACGCTGACAAGATCAAGGGACGCTCGTCGCCGGATGTGATGGCGATCCTCGGCATCAGCGGGCGGGCGGAAATGATCCACCGGGATGACCTGGTGGTGGGCCCGAGCAGAACATTTTCTGCCAGCTAGGCCATTGGCCGATGCGCTGCCGTCCACCTCGCAATCGCGTCGCTGCACGCTGCGGGACGTGGATTTCCCTGTGATTTCCGTGCTAGGACATGGCGTTAACGAAAGCTGGAACCAATATGAGCGCGCCACTAAAGGCTATCGACGGAAACGCCGATCTGCCGGCCCTGATGGCCGATCTGGCTGCACAAGCGCGCGCCGCCGCCCGTGTCCTGGGTCTTGCCCCGCCCGAGCGGAAAAATCGTGCGCTCGATGCGATGGAGCACGCCATCCGGGCCCAGGCCTCCATGATCCTCGCTGCCAATGCCGAGGACGTCGCCGAAGTTCGTGGCAATGGCGCGACGTCTGCCTTCATCGACCGGCTAACGCTGACGCAGGCGCGCATCGAGGCGATGGCGGACGGGATCAGGACCGTACGCGATATTCCCGATCCCGTAGGCCGCGTGACCGAAAGCTGGCAGCGGCCGAACGGCATGACCATCGAACGCGTGCGCGTGCCGCTTGGCGTGGTGGCGGTGATCTTCGAAAGCCGTCCCAATGTCGCAGCCGATGCTGGCGTGCTGTGCCTCAAATCCGGCAACGCGGTGATCCTGCGCGGCGGCTCCGACAGTTTCCGCTCCTGCCGCGCGATCCATGCCTGCCTGGTGGAGGGATTGCGGAAGGCGGGCCTGCCGGAAGCCGCGGTCACATTGGTGCCGACCCGCGACCGCGCGGCGGTCGGGTTGCTGCTGACCGGATTGAACGGTGGCGTCGACGTTATCGTGCCGCGCGGCGGCAAGAGCCTCGTGGCCCGCGTCGAGGCCGAGGCGCGCGTGCCGGTGTTCGCGCATCTCGAGGGCGTCAATCATGTTTACGTCGATCGCGCCGCCAATCTTCAGATGGCGAAATCGATCGTGCTCAATGCCAAGATGCGCCGCCCCGGCGTCTGCGGCGCTGCCGAAACCTTGCTGGTCGATCGCGCAGGTGCTGCGGACAACCTGAAACCGCTCGTCACCATGCTGATCGAGGCCGGCTGCGAAGTGCGCGGCGATGACGCCGTACAACGCGTCGATACGCGGGTAAAGCCTGCGACCGAAGAAGACTGGGATACCGAATATGAGGATGCCATCATCACGGCAAAAGTGGTCGATGGCGTCGACGCGGCGATCGCGCATATCCACGACCACGGCTCGCATCACACCGATGCGATCGTGACCGAGGACGACAACGCCGCACGCAAGTTTCTCAACGAGGTCGACTCGGCAATCGTGCTGCACAATGCCTCGACCCAGTTCGCTGACGGCGGCGAGTTCGGCTTCGGCGCGGAAATCGGGATCGCGACCGGGAAATTCCATGCCCGCGGTCCGGTCGGCGCCGAGCAACTGACCAGTTTCAAATATCGCGTCCATGGCACTGGACAGACGCGGCCGTGAATATCAGGGCGTTTTCAAGCAAAAGCCTGCCCCCGACGCGATCCCGAGCGATGTCCGTTTCGCGTGAAGAAAATGCGACAGTCTCGCGGACGCCGTGGATCCGTTGAAAGAAGCGCCAATTGCGTCGCGCCCTGTCGTGCAGGCGCTCCCGCTCTATGCCGATGGCATGCGGATCGGCCTGCTTGGCGGCTCGTTCAATCCGCCGCATGCCGCCCATCGGGCCATCAGCCTGTTTGCCATCAAGCGCCTGAACCTCGACCGGGTGTGGTGGCTGGTGACACCGGGCAATCCGCTCAAGGATCACGGCGGCCTGCATGGCCTGGATCAACGGGCCGAGGCGGCACGCCGAATAGCCAACGATCCACGCATCGATGTCAGCTGTCTCGAAGCTGTCATTGGAACCCGCTACACTTTCGACACGATTGCATATCTGCGCCGCCGCACTTCCGGCCTGCGCCTGGTCTGGATCATGGGCGCTGACAACCTCGCGCAGTTCCATCGTTGGCAAAACTGGCGGCGCATCGCCGCCGAGGTGCCGATCGCTGTCATCGACCGCCCGCCGCAAAGCTTCCGCGCGCTTTCCTCGCCCGCGGCGCAGGCGCTGGCGAATTTCCGCCTGCCCGAGAGCAGGGCTGGCCGGCTCGCCGATCAGCGAGCGCCGGCCTGGACGTTCTTGACTGGTATGAAGCTCGATCTGTCGTCCACCGGATTGCGGAACCTGGACGGCAGCTGGAGGAAGTGACGCGACAGGGTTACTGGAATATTGAAACCATTAACCCCACATGCGTAGTATGGTCGGCAGGCGCCGGATTCGGCGTTCGCGATGCAGTGAAAGGAATGGTCCCTGGCCACATCTGTGTTGTCCAAGTCTGTTTTACCCAAGTCTGGTTTGACCAAGTCTGGGTCAGCTAAGTCCAAGACGCGTAAAACATCGACAAAGGCTCAGGCCTTGAAGGCGCAAGGTGCCGCCGACAAGACCCTGAACATGATCCTCTCCCGCCTCGACGACATGAAGGCGGAAGAAACGGTCACCATCGATCTCCGCGGCAAATCAGCATTTTCCGACTACATGGTCGTCACCACGGGCCGGGTAAACCGGCACGTCGGAGCGATTGCGGAAAATGTCACCAAGGGTCTGAAGGAAACCGGCATCAAAGGCGTCCACGTCGAGGGCTTGCCCAATTGCGACTGGGTGCTGATCGATTCCGGCGACGTGATCGTGCACGTCTTCCGGCCTGAGGTGCGGGAGTTCTACAATCTGGAAAGATTGTGGGCTCAGGATCCGGCAACGGCGAAGGCGATCTGAGAGGTTGAACCGCTGCGAATCGGCCGCGACGCATGCTAGCGTGCGTTGATGCGCCTCGTCGTCGTTTCCATCGGCCGGCTGAAGCAGGGCCCGGAGCGGGAGCTGGCCGAGCGCTATCGCGAGCGCTTTGACGATATCGGCCGCAAGCTTGGCTTTCGCGGCCTTGAAATTCGCGAGATTCCCGAAAGCAGAGCCCGCGACACTACCACCCGAATCGCTGAGGAAGCCGCGGCGATTTCCACCGTCGTTCCCGAGAAGTCGGTATTGGTGGCGCTGGACGAGCGCGGCGACAACCTCGATAGCGCCAGTTTTGCCCGGCAACTCGGCCGCTGGCGGGACGAAGCGGTTGCGCAGGCTATTTTTGTGATCGGCGGCGCCGACGGACTTTCGCCCGATTTACGGCGCAAAGCAAAACTCGCAATTGCGTTCGGCTCGGCGACCTGGCCGCACCAAATGGTTCGCGTCATGCTTCTGGAACAGATTTACCGAGCCGCCACCATTCTGGCCGCTCATCCCTATCACCGCGCGTGAACCGCCGGCGACAAAGACACTGAGACAAAGACACTGATCAGGGTTCGATGCAGCGAAGTCCGGACACCGATTCGCGTTTCGACACTGCCCGTCGTGGCCATTTCCGCGCATTCCGGATCCCGCTTTCGATCGCATTGCTCTCGGCGGGACTTTCCGGCAACGCGCCGGCAGCGGCGCAAATGGCGGCCACAACGCCAGCGCCGGCTTCGAGCCCGTCGCCCGACGCGATCAAGCAGCGCGAGCAGGAACTGGAAGCCGCCCGCGCCCAGCAAAAGAGCGCCGCCGACACCCAGGAGAAACTCAAGGCCGACATTGCGGCCATCGGCCAGGATCGCAGCAAGCTCAATCAGCAGTTGATCGACATCGCGGCCCAGGTGCGCGGTGTCGAGGCCAAGATCGACGACGCCGAAACGCGGCTGCGGCCGCTCGACGCCCGCGAGCAGGAAATTCGCGGCTCACTCGATTCGCGCCGCTCCGAAATTGTCGAAGTGCTGGCCGCCCTGCAACGCGCGGGCCGCCGTTCGCCGCCGGCATTGCTGGTGCGCCCGGAGGACGCGCTTGCGTCACTGCGTACCGCGATACTGCTCGGATCGGTGGTGCCCGAGTTGCGCGCACGCGCGCAGAAACTCGCCGGCGAGCTCGGCGAACTGGTCGCGCTGCGCAAGACCATCGCCAGCGAGCGCGACCGGCTGGCGGCCGACCGTGACAACCTCAAGAACGATCAGATCAGGCTCGCAGCCCTGATCGACGAACGGCAGCGGCAGCAGAGTTCGATCGAAAAGGACATGGCGGCGGAAAGCATGCGTGCCATAGCGCTGTCCAAACAGGTCGACAGCCTGCAGGGCCTGATTGCCAAAATGGAGCAGGATTCCAGGACCGCGGCGAAAGCGGCTGCCATTGCGAATCTGCAGGGGACCCCGGCCAATCTCAACGGCAAGCCGAATCTGGGCGCGCTCAAGGATCCGTCCCGACTGAGCCCGGCGATTGCCTTTGCCGCTGCCAAGGGCTTATTTGCTCTGCCGGTAAACGGTATCAAGATTCGCGATTTTGGCGGGTCCGACGGCGTGGGCGGTGTCGAAAAAGGCATTTCCTTGGCAACCCGGCCCGGCGCGCAGGTCACAACCCCGTGTGATGGCTGGGTCGTCTACGCTGGTCCGTTTCGCAGCTACGGACAACTCTTGATCCTCAATGCCGGTGGCGGGTATCATGTCGTGATCGCCGGGATGGAGCGCATTTCGGTTAACATCGGCCAGTTTGTACTTACGGGGGAGCCGGTTGCGACCATGGGAACAACCTCACGGGTCGCGTCCATTCTCGCTGCCAACGCGAGTCAGCCCGTGCTCTATATCGAGTTCCGTAAGGACGGCACTCCAATCGATCCAGGCCCATGGTGGGCCACAAATGAAGGCGAGAAGGTTCGCGGATGATGCGCAAGACGACTTTGGCTCTTCTCAGCGCCGCTGCCGGCGCGGCTGCGATGCTGTTCGTGACCCAACCTCGCTCGGTGTTCATGGGATCGAGCGCGCGTGCCGCGACCGCCGACACCTATCGCCAGCTCAATTTGTTCGGCGACGTATTCGAACGTGTCCGCAGCGACTATGTCGAGAAGCCTGACGACAGCAAACTGATCGAGTCCGCCATCAGCGGCATGCTCTCCGGCCTCGACCCGCATTCGAGCTACATGGATGCCAAAAGCTTCCGCGACATGCAGGTGCAGACCCGTGGCGAATTCGGCGGCCTCGGCATCGAAGTCACGATGGAAGACGGCCTGATCAAGGTGGTCTCGCCGATCGACGACACACCGGCGTCCAAGGCCGGCATCATGGCCAATGACATCATTACCAATCTCGATGACGAAGCGGTGCAGGGGCTCACGCTCAACCAGGCGGTCGAGAAAATGCGCGGCCCGGTCAACACCAAGATCAAGCTGAAGATCATCCGCAAGGGCCAGGACAATCCGATCGAAGTCACACTGGTGCGCGACAATATCCGCGTCCGCTCGGTGCGCGCGCATGTCGAAGCCGGCGACATCGCCTATATCCGCATTACCACGTTCAACGAACAAACCACCGAAGGCCTCAAGAAGGAAATCGCCAATCTGCAGAGCCAGATCGGCGACAAGCTGAAAGGCTACATCATCGACCTCAGGAACAATCCCGGCGGATTGCTGGAAGAGGCGGTGACGGTGTCCGACACCTTCCTCGATCGTGGCGAGATCGTCTCCACCCGCGGCCGCAATGCCGAGGAAACCCAGCGCCGCGTGGCTCATCCGGGCGACCTGACCAAGGGCAAGCCGCTGATCGTGCTAATCAATGGCGGTTCGGCTTCGGCTTCGGAGATCGTCGCCGGCGCACTCCAGGATCACAAGCGCGCGACGCTGGTCGGCACCCGCTCGTTCGGCAAGGGTTCGGTGCAGACCATCATTCCGCTCGGGTCGGGCAATGGCGCGCTACGCCTGACCACGGCGCGCTACTACACACCTTCGGGCAAATCGATTCAGGCCAAGGGCATCGTTCCGGATATCGAGGTGCTGCAGGACGTCCCGGACGAGCTGAAGTCGCGCACCGACACCAAGGGCGAAGCTTCGCTGCGCGGCCATCTGAAATCCGACGGCGACGAGAAGACCGGCTCACAATCCTATGTGCCGCCGGATGCCAAGGACGACAAGGCGCTCAAGATGGCCGACGATCTGCTGCATGGCATCAAGGTCAATCCGAGCGCCGCCGCCAATGGCGACAAGGCGGCGAATGACAAGGCCGCAAACGACAACGCGACCGACAAGCCCGCCGCCAAGCAAGCCAACTGATCGCGCTTCGCCGGGCAGGCTGAATTGAACGGGCGGCTTTTGAAAGGGCGGCCCTTTGAAGGGCGACCTTGGGCCGCCCCTTTGCTGTATGAGTTCCGATGGCGGCGCGCCCGTAAAGAACCAGCCTTAGCCGAATTGCCGGAGCCTGCGATGTGCGGCTGAATTGGCCGGCCGTGCTATCTTCGCCCGGTCTGATTCGGGGAGGTTCATGGCAGAGACGGCCGACGATCTGAGCACACCGCTTGGACAGAATACCGCGCGCGCCAAGCGCCGATTTCGGCTGCCTTTTACCGCAATGCAGGCGCTCGCGGTGCCGCTGGGGCTGTTCCTGGCGACCTTCGCGGGTTTTGCGATTTTCAATAGCAACCCGTTCGGCGGCGAACCGATTGTGCGCATCGCGCTCCCTCAGCAGAGCCCGGGTGAAAAGGCCACTTCCACCAGCTCGTCCGAGCCGACAGCGAAGTCCGCGCCCAAGCAGGCCGCATCGGGCAGTCAACAGACTGTGACCATGATCGACGGTTCCAGCGGCGCGCGCCACGAAGTCCCGATAGGGCCAGACGACGGCAGCGACAAGGCCGAAGCTGCCTCGACGTTTCCGTCGATGATGACCGGGATCGATCGGCGGCTGCTCGAAAAATCCCGCTACGGGATGATCCCGGTGGCCGCCGACGGACTGAAGCCATTCACGGTCTATGCGGCCGAAGCCGACCGTGCGAGGGCTGCGAAAATGCCGGTGGTCGCCGTCGTTGTCGGCGGCCTTGGCGTCGGTGCTGCAAAGACCACCGATGCCATCATGAAACTGCCGTCCGCAGTGACGCTGGCGTTCACCCCTTACGGTTCGGATCCCGGCAAGCTTGCAGAACGGGCGCGCGCGGAGCGTCATGAGATCCTGCTGCAGATTCCGATGGAGCCGTTCGATTATCCCGACAACGATCCCGGCCCGCAAACCCTCCTCACGACGCTAAGCCCGGAACAGAATCTCGACCGGATGTATTGGCATCTCAGCCGTTTCCAGGGTTATGTCGGCATCGCCAATTTCATGGGAGGCCGCTTCGTGGCCGCCGATGCGGTGATGCAGCCGATCATCCGCGAGGCCGCCAAGCGCGGACTCGGTTATTTCGACGACGGATCGTCGCCGCGCAGCGTCGCTGCCTCGGTGGCGGCAAGCCAGGCTATGCCGTTCGCCAAGGCCGATGTCAGCATCGATACGGTGCCAACCGCGGTGGAAATCGACCGCGCGCTCGCCAATCTCGAAACACTGGCGAAAGATCACGGAACCGCCATCGGCGTCGCCTCGGCGCTGCCGATCTCGATCGAGCGGATCGGCGCCTGGTCCAAGGCGCTGGAAAGCCATGGCATCATGCTGGTGCCATTGACAACCGCGATGCTGAAATCAAAATCAAGCTAGCACATGATCCCAAAACGGGCGACGTCGGACCGGCCGACGTCTCGCCCGCCGGATCGAGCCCCGCAAGCGGCAAGAGGCCTTCACGGATGGCGCGTTACGAGGACCTGCCCTACCGGACCTGTGTCGGCATGATGTTGCTCAATGCAGCGGGGCGCGTCTTCATCGGCCGCCGCGCCGGCGGCATAGAACATGTCGATGATGCTCATGTCTGGCAGATGCCGCAGGGGGGCGTCGATCCCGGCGAGGACACATGGGAAGCCGCCAAGCGCGAACTCTACGAGGAAACCAGCGTCCGTTCGGTCGAAAAGCTTGGCGAGGTCGCGGACTGGCTGACCTATGATATCCCGCGTACCGTCGCCGGTCGCACCTGGAAGGGGCGCTATCGCGGCCAGCGGCAGAAATGGTTCGCGGTTCGCTTTACCGGCGACGATGCGGAAATCAACGTCGCCAGCCCGGGCGGCGGTCACAAGGCTGAATTCGTCAGCTGGCGGTGGGAGCCGATGAAGAACCTCCCCGATCTGATCGTTCCATTCAAGCGGCCGGTCTATGAGCGCGTGGTCAAGGAATTCGCAAAGCTCGCGGGCGACTAGCTTTATTTTGACGCGTTTTCTTGACGTGAACCGGACGTCACTTCATTCGAAAACGGTTTTTGTTCTGACGCCTTTCTTGACGCGAACCGGCCGCCGCTTCGCTGAAAACGCTCCAGCGCGCAAAGCCGATCCCGATGGCTGAGACAAAACCGTACCGTCCCAATGTCGGCGTCGCGCTGTTCAACGCTTCCGGGCACGTGCTGATCGGCCGACGTTTCAAGGACGACGGGCCGGAAATCGTGCTGCCTGGTCTCGAATGGCAGATGCCGCAAGGCGGCATCGATGCAAGCGAAAATCCGCGCCAGGCGGTGATGCGCGAACTCTGGGAAGAGACCGGCGCAAAGGATGCTGAATATCTCGATGAGACCGATTGGCTGACTTACGAATTTCCGCCCTACTCCGGCCCGCCGTCGCATCGGCTGGCGAAATTCCGCGGCCAGCGTCAGAAATGGTTCGCATTGCGCTTTACCGGACGCGACGACGACATCGATCCGTTGCAATCGCGCAATGGCCAGCCGGCGGAATTCGACCAATGGCGCTGGGAGCGGCTCGACCGCCTGGTCGATCTCGTGGTGCCGTTCCGGCGCGAGGTCTATCGCGCCGTGGCGCGGCAGTTCGCGAAGTTCGCCCGCTAGAGCTTTTTCCGTTCCGATGGAATCGGAACGGGGCTCTGGATTGTTGTTTTGACGCGTTTTCTTTACGCGAACCGGTATCCACCCACGGATCAAGTCCGAGGGCATGCTTCGCTCGAAAACGCTCTAGTTTGAGCTGACTGCATATGGCCCGATCGCGATGATATGGCAATTGCTGTCGCGCTTGGCGCAATTGGCGAGCGCGCCGTTGACTGCGTCCTGCTCGCTGGCGGCCTTGGCGGCCATCCCCGGTCGGCCGGACGAGCCGACGGCCACCGCGTTCCACCCGGTTGATGCCTCCGCAAGCTCATGTACGACGTCTGCCCGGGCGTCGGTCGCGATCGCAGGATCGTCGGCGGGCCGGAACATTCCGACAGCCTTCATGGTCGTCGGCACCGGCACGACGAACACATCGTCGACCGCCACGATCTTGCATGGAGCGCCCGCAACCGCACCGCAGGTCTCCAGCGCCCTGCGCACCACTTCCGCGACCGACGCTCCGTCGGTGTAGAAGATGTCATGGCCAGCCGGATCAATCGCGATTGCCTTGCTCTTCTTGCCGGGCATATAGACGTTCTCCAGTCGCGCCTTCGCCCGATCGCGCATAAACGGCATGGCTTCCGGCGTGAACGGCTTTTCGATCGAGGGATCTCGTTTGAACCACGGCAAAGGCGGCAAGGGCGGCCGGCCATGGGGATAAACCACCGTGCCGCCGACGGCATAGATTTCGCATTTGCGTGGCGAGCCAACTGCATCGGCGCGCTTCTGGCACTGTTCGAGTGCAGCACTTTTGGCTACTTCCTCGTTTGGCTGGTCACTGACCATTCCGATCATGCCGTTCTGGTTCAGGGCGAGAGCCTTGGGCTCGGCCGCGGCGATATATTCGTTGGCCAGAACGGCCCGGATGCGATCGAGAACGAACGGCACCGCTTCGGGCGAAAATTGCTCGCCGGTCGGAAGCGCGGGTGAAGACCCCGGTGATGCCGTCACTGCCGCGGCCGTCGCCGGCATGACCGGCGGAGACGCAACCGACGGAGCCGCTGGCGTCGGCATTGTTACCGGCGCGGCATTGCTCGCCTGCACCGCGTCGCGGCCTTTGTCGCGCAGCTCCAGCCCGGTGAAGTAAAGAAACCCGATGACACCGATCGCAGCCAGGCACACTACCGCAACTGCGACTGGCCACATCCAGTTCGGCGCCGCAGCCGCCGGAGCGAGCTTCGCCGGCTTCTTGACTTGCGGCGTCGCGTAAGTTCCGTCCTCACGCCGCATCGCCACCATGTAGGCATGCACCGGCGTCGGAATGTTCTTCACCTCCTGCGCGCCGATGTCGGCGAACTGCACCGACAACTTATTGGCGACCTGCTCATGCACCGCTCGCGATATGCAGATGCCGCCGACCTCGGCGAGGCCCTCGAGGCGCGCCGCGATGTTGACGCCATCGCCGAGCAGATCGCCATCGCGTTCGACCACGTCGCCAATGGTGATGCCGATGCGGAAACTCATGTGGCGGCTCGGTGGATAGGCCATGTTGCGGGTGCGCAAGCTTTCCTGGATATCGATCGCGCAGCGCACGGCTTCGACCGCGCTGGAAAACTCGGCCAGCACCGCATCGCCAGCAGTGTTGAAAATGCGGCCGCCGGCCCTGGCGATGAAATCGTCGATGACGCAACGATAGGAAGCGAGCCGCCGCAGCGTCTCTTCTTCATCCTCGGCAACCAGCCTGCTGTAACCGGCAATATCGGCAGCAAAAATCGCCGCTATCTTGCGCTTCATGAAGGCTTAAGCCCCAGGCCATGATCTGCCCGCAGAATGCCGTCAGATGCCTTCAGGCGCAACCGGCTTTAGCCGCACCATACGCGTTGCATTCATTCAGCTTTTCGGGAAGACGGCACGACCGAATGCCGTAGCGCGATTGCGCGGGGCGAAGCCGATTCGTGCGGGCAACCGGCCGAGACCACGCCAGAGCGTTTTCGAGCCAAGCATGCCTCGGACTTGGTCCGTGGGTGGATACCGGTTCGCGTAAAGAAAACGCGTCGAAACAAGATCTAGTGCATCGCCGTCGTATTGAGCTCGTGCTGGATGCTCTTGAAGTGATCGAGCCGCTCAATGGCGCGGTCGAGTTCCGAGCCCTCTTTTTCGGCGAGCTTGGCTTCCATGCCGGCGATCCGGTCGGCGAAGGCCTGCCGGTCCAGTTCCTCGAGCGACGTTGCGACGTCGGCGAGCACCGTAAGGCCCTTTTCGTTGACTTCCGCAAGACCGCCGAGCACGATGATCTTCTGATGCGTGCCGCCTTGCGTCACGACCATGATGCCCGGCCGGATTGCCGCCACAACCGGCGCATGGCCAGCGAGCACACCGAAATCACCCTCGACGCCGGGGATATCGACCTGATCGACCTCGCCGGAGAAGGCGAGCTTTTCAGGAGAGACGAGATCGAAGTGGAAGCTGGCCATCGGGGGAACCTGTCGATTGAAATCAGTCAGTGGTGAATGGCGAACGGCAGATTCATTTCGCCATCTTTCCTATTCGCCACTCCCTATTCGCTATTGCTCATTTACGCCGCTTCGGCGGCCAGCTTTTTGCCCTTTTCGACCGCCTCTTCGATCGTGCCTACCATGTAGAAGGCGGCTTCCGGAAGATGGTCATATTTGCCTTCGCAGAGGCCACGAAAACCCTTGATGGTATCGGCGAGGTCGACGAACTTGCCGGGTGAACCGGTGAAGATTTCAGCAACGTGGAACGGCTGAGACAGGAAACGCTCGATCTTGCGCGCGCGCGCGACCGTCAGCTTGTCTTCTTCCGACAATTCGTCCATGCCGAGAATGGCGATAATGTCCTGCAGCGACTTGTAGCGCTGCAGCACCTGCTGAACCAGGCGGGCCGTCTGATAGTGCTCCTCACCGACGACGAGCGGCGAGAGCATGCGCGAGGTGGAGTCGAGCGGGTCCACCGCCGGATAGATGCCCTTCTCGGAGATCGCGCGGGACAACACGGTAGTGGCGTCCAAATGTGCGAATGACGTCGCGGGCGCCGGGTCGGTCAGGTCGTCGGCCGGGACGTAAATCGCCTGCACCGAGGTGATCGAGCCTTTCTGCGTGGTGGTGATGCGCTCCTGCAGCGCGCCCATGTCGGTGGCGAGCGTCGGCTGATAGCCCACCGCCGAAGGAATGCGGCCCAGCAGCGCCGACACTTCGGAGCCTGCCTGGGTAAAGCGGAAGATGTTGTCGACGAAGAACAGCACGTCCTGGCCCTGGTCGCGGAAATGTTCGGCGACGGTGAGGCCGGTGAGGCCGACGCGAGCGCGGGCGCCCGGCGGTTCGTTCATCTGGCCGAACACCAGCGCGCACTTCGACTTCACGCTCGGATCGGGATTGTGCGGATCGGCGTTGACCTTGGATTCGATGAACTCGTGATAGAGGTCGTTGCCTTCGCGGGTGCGCTCGCCGACGCCGGCGAACACCGAGTAACCGCCGTGCGCCTTGGCGACGTTGTTGATCAGTTCCTGAATCAACACGGTCTTGCCGACACCGGCGCCGCCGAACAGGCCGATCTTGCCGCCCTTGGCATACGGCGCCAGCAGGTCGACAACCTTGATGCCGGTGACGAGAATTTCGGCCTCGGTCGACTGGTCGGTGTAGGTCGGCGCTTCCTGGTGGATGGCCCGCGTGGCCTCGGCCTTGATCGGGCCGGCTTCATCGATCGGTTCACCGATCACGTTCATGATGCGACCGAGGGTGCCATCGCCGACCGGCACTGCGATCGGCTGGCCGGTGTCGGTCACTTGCTGTCCGCGCACCAGACCTTCGGTTGCGTCCATCGCAATCGTGCGCACGGTGGATTCGCCGAGATGCTGCGCGACTTCCAGAACCAGGCGGGAGGCGCCATTCTTGGTTTCGAGCGAATTGAGAATGGCCGGCAGGTGGCCCTCGAACTGCACATCGACAACGGCGCCCATGACCTGGGTGACCCGACCGATCTGGTTAGCTGCTGTGGCCATGAATTGCTCTCCTTCGAATATTCTGTACGTGAACGCCGTCGTGTTCGTCCGCTAGACCGCCTCGGCGCCGGAGATGATCTCGATCAGCTCCTTGGTGATCTGGGCTTGACGGGTTCGGTTGTAGACCAGGGTTTGCTTGCGGATCATTTCGCCGGCATTGCGAGTGGCGTTGTCCATCGCGCTCATCTGTGCGCCGTAGAACGAGGCGTTGTTTTCCAGCAGCGCGCGGAAAATCTGCACCGCCAGATTGCGCGGCAACAGGCGGCCGAGGATTTCGTCTTCTTCCGGCTCGTATTCGTAGAATGTCGCAGGCGCACTCGAGGCCTTCTCTTCCACGACAAGCGGGATGATCTGTTGCGCGGTCGGGATCTGGGCAATCACCGACTTGAACTGCGAATAGAACAGCGTGCAGACGTCGAACTCGCCCGCCGCGAAACGCGCGAGCACCTTCTTGGCAATGCCCTCGGCATTGACGAAGCCAAGCTGACGGACCGAACGCAGATCGACATGTTCGATGATCTGCTTGTCGAAGGTCCGGCGCAGCTGTTCATAGCCCTTGCGGCCGACGCAGAAGAACTTGACCTCCTTGCCCTGATTCACCAGCGCCAGCGCGCGTTCGCGCGCGAGGCGGACGATAGCCGAGTTGAAAGCGCCGCAGAGACCGCGCTCTCCGGTGCAAACCAGCAGCAAATGTACCCGGTCCTTGCCGGTACCGGCCAACAGGACAGGTGCGCCGGGTGAGCCTGCCGCAGCGGAAGCAATGTTGGAGATCACCGCGCCCATCTTCTCGGCATAGGGCCGCGCCGCTTCGGCGGCAGTCTGGGCCCGGCGCAATTTTGACGCCGCAACCATCTGCATGGCCTTGGTGATCTTCTGCGTCGCCTTGGTCGAGGCGATGCGAACCCGCATGTCCTTCAGTGAAGCCATTCTTCATTCACCCCGGCGGTCCGAGCATTCGCGTCAGACCGCAAGCCTCTCTTAAATTCACGCCCGGCGCGGGCCGGGCATGGCTTCATTTACGAAAACGACTTGGCGAAACCTTCGACCGCCGATTTCAGCTTCGCAGCGGTGGCATCGGCGAGGTCGCGGCTGTCGCGGATCGAATTGAGGATATCGGCATTCCTGCCGCGCAACAGCGACAGAAGGCCTTCCTCGAAGGCGCGGACCCGGTTGAGCGGCAGCGGGTCAAGATAGCCATTGGTGCCGGCCCAGATCACGCAGACCTGCTCTTCCATCTTCAACGGCGAGAACTGCGGCTGCTTCAGAAGTTCGGTCAACCGCGAGCCGCGGTTGAGCAGGCGCTGGGTCGAGGCGTCGAGGTCGGAGCCGAACTGCGCGAACGCCGCCATTTCACGGTATTGCGCCAGTTCGCCCTTGATTTTGCCGGCGACCTTTTTCATCGCCTTGGTCTGCGCCGAGGAACCGACGCGCGACACCGACAGGCCGACGTTGACCGCGGGACGGATGCCCTGGAAGAAAAGATCGGTTTCGAGGAAGATCTGACCGTCGGTGATCGAGATGACGTTGGTCGGAATGTAGGCCGACACGTCGTTGGCCTGGGTTTCGATGACTGGCAATGCGGTCAGCGAACCCGAACCCTGGTCCTTGTTGAGCTTCGCCGCACGTTCGAGCAGGCGGGAATGCAGATAGAACACGTCGCCCGGATAGGCCTCACGGCCCGGCGGCCGGCGCAGCAACAGTGACATTTGGCGATACGCCACCGCCTGCTTCGACAAGTCGTCATAGATGATGACGGCGTGCATGCCGTTGTCGCGGAAGTATTCGCCCATGGTGCAGCCGGTGAACGGCGCGATATACTGCATCGGCGCCGGATCCGACGCGGTCGCGGCGACGATGATCGAATATTCGAGCGCACCCTGCTCCTCGAGCACCTTGACGAATTGTGCGACGGTGGAACGCTTCTGCCCGATCGCGACATAGACGCAATACAGCTTGATGTTCTCGTCCGGCTGAGCGTTGAGCGGCTTCTGGTTGAGAATGGTGTCGAGTGCGATCGCGGTCTTGCCGGTCTGGCGGTCACCGATGATCAGTTCGCGCTGACCGCGGCCGATCGGGATCAGCGCATCGATCGCCTTCAGGCCGGTCGCCATCGGCTCGTTGACCGATTTGCGCGGAATGATGCCGGGCGCCTTGACGTCGACGCGCATGCGCTTCTCGGCCTGGATCGGGCCCTTGCCGTCAATCGGATTGCCGAGCGCATCGACCACGCGGCCGAGCAGGCCCTTGCCGACCGGCGCATCGACGATGGCGCGGGTGCGCTTGACAGTCTGGCCTTCCTTGATCTCGCGGTCGGCGCCGAAGATCACGATACCGACGTTATCGGTTTCGAGGTTGAGCGCCATGCCGCGGGTGCCGTTTTCGAATTCGACCATTTCGCCGGCCTGGACGTTGTCGAGGCCGTAGACGCGGGCGATACCGTCGCCGACGGACAGCACCTGTCCGACTTCGGAAACTTCGGCCTCCTGGCCGAAATTCTTGATCTGCTCCTTGAGGATCGCGGAAATTTCCGCGGCGCGGATGTCCATCAACCTGCCTCTTTCATCGCGTTCTTGATCGAATTGAGTTTGGTGCGAAGCGAACTATCCACCATTCGGCTGCCGAGCTTGACCACGAGGCCACCGATGATGCTGGGGTCCACATTCACGTTGAGCGCAACCTCCTTGCCCGTCACCGATTTCAGCGCGGTCTTCAGGGCGTCGAGATTCTTCTCACTGAGCGTTTCGGCAACGGTCACCTCGGCGGTGGCCTCGCCCTTGAATCTGGCGACCAGCGCGCGGAAGGCGCGGATCACGTCGGCCACCGCGAACAGGCGGCGATTGGCGGTGAGCACTTTCAGGAAATTGGCGGAGATGCCGCTAATGCCCGCTTGGTCGAGTACCGCAGCAAGCGCCTTCGACTGCACGTCCGCTGAAAAAACCGGGCTGCGCACCAGACGCTTTAGATCTTCGCTGCCGTTGAGCATCGCGGCGAAGCGATCGAGATCAGCCTTTACGGCGTCGATCGATCTCTCATCGCGCGCCAATTCAAATAACGCCGTTGCATAACGGCCGGACACACCTGATACCGACGGATCTTCTGCAGCCACAAGCGCGCTCTTTTAGCTGTCAAATTCGCAAGGCAAAAACCGTCGCCACACTGCGGCGCCCATCCAAGCCGTTGGAATTCAAGCGGGACTTCGATTTTTGACCGGCACGAAATGCCGGAACCGTTAAAAATCGCGGCTTTGCTAACATAGCGGGAGCGCAGGTGCAACATGACGGGCCAGTCTCGCGATGCCCTATCGGACCGAGTTCAACCGCGATTTCTCATTCAAATATTCCTGCAGATGTTCCTGCGCGAATCGGGTGCCGCATCCCTAGGCCAAAAAGGAACCACGCAGCTCCAGGCTATCGTCGCCGGAACCCGAAATTGTTCCCGGTTCCAACGCAGGGTTCCGCTGGAACAGCGCAGGTTGAGCCCGAGTCATTCCGCCCCGCGCGTTACTTGCGTAAATCTCGTCACATCAATTGAAAGCTTACTTCATCAGTAATTCTAAGTAATGAATTGGTTAAATATTCGTTAAAGCAAAAGATGAATGGTTACCGTTCGATTACCTTCGCTCCCTCACAAGATATTTCAGCCCGATACAAAAAGGCTATACTGCCAAATTCACGCCTTATTCACTGACCAAACGGCGCCCCGTCGCAACCGGAACGGGGGTTCCACTTGTCACATATGTGGCAATACTATCTTGAGGGACAGATATATGATCGTATCCAAAAAATCGGCGCTCGGAACTGTAGCCCGGTCACGCACAGCACTCGCCGTTTTCGCCGCGACCGTCGTGTTCGGCGGGGGCATTTCGGAAGCTTCGGCCAAATCCCATCACCACCACTACCGCCACTATGCCTGGCATCACCATCATACCAGCAACGTTGCCGCGGCCAAGTCTTCCTGGCGCAATGCCAACGCCTCCTTCGCGCCCTTCTCCGCCATCGGCCACGCGTTCGCGAGCGTCGGCCGCAGCTTCTCGGGCATGGCCTCCTATTACGGTAATGAATCCGGCAGCCGGACCGCCTCGGGACAACATTTCAACCAGAATGCACTAACTTGTGCTCACCGATCGCTGCCATTCGGCACCAAGCTGCGCGTCACCCATGGCGGGCGCAGCGTCGTCGTGACTGTCAATGACCGTGGTCCGTTCGTGCGCGGCCGTGTGCTCGACCTGTCCACCGGCGCGGCCCGTGCCATCGGCCTGACCCACGCCGGCGTCGGCCGCGTGACCGCCGAGGTCGTCTCCTGAGGGCGCCCCAAATCCTTTAAGATGTGTAAGCGTTGCGTTGCGTAACCGCCGCAGGGTTTCCCTGCGCAGTCGAGAAAGCCTGTCGTCGCGAATGACGGCAGGCTTTTCTATAAGAAGCTCTGCGGATCGACATCCACTTCGAGCCTGAGATTGCCCTTGGTCTTGGGCCCGGCTGCCAGCCATTGGCGCAGATATTCCGCGAGGTCGACATTGCGCAGCGATTTCACCAGGAGCCGGAAACGGTAGCGGCCCTTGATCACCGCAAGTGGCGCTTCGGCGGGGCCGAGCACCTGGATCCGCTCGTCGATCGGCGCGATCGACGCGAGCTTGCGGGCATAGCCTTCCGCGCTCGGCCGGTCGCCGGCCGAGATGATCAGGCTGGCCAGCCGGCCGAACGGCGGATAACCAGCGCGTTCGCGCTGTTCGATCTCGTTGGCATAGAAGGCCTCGCGATCGCTGGCCACCAGCGCCTTCATCACGGGATGATCCGGCTGATGGGTCTGCAGATAACCAACGCCGCGGCCCTGCTCGCGCCCGGCGCGGCCGATCACCTGGTTGAGCAACTGAAACGTCCGTTCGGCGGCACGCGGATCGCCATTGTTCAGGCCGAGATCGGCATCGACCACACCGACCAGATTGAGCCGCGGAAAATTATGGCCCTTCGCCACCAGCTGCGTGCCGATGATGATGTCGACGCGGCCCTCCGCGATCTCGGCCAGTTCCGAGCGCATGGTCTCGACCGAGGTGATCAGGTCGCTCGACAGCACCAGGGTTCGCGTATCCGGAAATAACGCCGCCGCCTCTTCCTGCAGACGCTCGACGCCGGGGCCGACCGCGGCCAACGACTGCTCGGCCTGGCAATGCGGACAGGCCTGCGGGCGCGGCATCGAGAAGCCGCAATGGTGGCACACCAGCCGCTGGCGAAACCGGTGATCGACCAGCCAGGCATCGCAGACGGTGCAGGCGAAGCGATGCCCGCAGGCGCGGCACAAGGTCAGCGGTGCGTAGCCGCGGCGGTTGAGAAACAGCAGCGCCTGTTCGCGCCGCTCGACCGTATTCCGGATCTCGTCGGCCAGCCTCGGCGAGATGAAGCGTCCGCGCGGCGGCGGTTCGCGCCGCAAATCGATCGCCTCGATATGCGGCATGTGCTGGCCGCCGAACCGCGACGGCAGTGCCACGCGCTGATAGCGGCCCTTGCGCGCATTGACCTCCGTCTCGACCGATGGCGTCGCCGACGCCAGCACCACCGGAATCCTGGCGATATGTGCGCGCACCACCGCCATGTCGCGGGCATGGTAATGGGCGCCGTCGTCCTGTTTGTAGGCCTGGTCGTGTTCCTCATCCACGACGATGAGTCCGAGATTGGCATAGGGCATGAACAGCGCCGAGCGAGCCCCGACGATGACGGGCGCTGCGCCCGAGGCGATCGCCGCCCAGTTGCGCGCGCGGGTGCGCGGCGTCAGCTCGGAATGCCATTCCAGCGGCCGCACGCCGAAGCGGTCGGCGAAGCGATCGAGGAACTGGCCGGTCAGCGCGATTTCCGGCATCAGGATCAGCGATTGCTTGCCGCGCCGGATCGTCTCGGCGATCGCCTCGAAATAGACTTCGGTCTTGCCCGAGCCGGTGACGCCATCGAGCAGCGCGGTGTGAAAACTGCCGTTCGCCGCCAGCGCGCGCATCGCGTCGACCGCGCTGCGCTGCTGGCGCGAGAATTGCGGCTGAGCGAAGGCGGGATCCGGCGCAGGCGGCGGCGGTGGTGGCGGCATGACTTCGGTCGCCAGTGTGCCTTCATCGACCAGGCCGTCGATGACGCCGGCCGAGACGCCGGCCTCGCGCGCCGCATCCGACTTGCCGTGCAAGAGACCATCGGAGAGACATTCGATCACGCGCCGCCGTGCCGACGTCATGCGCGGCGGTGGTTCGCCGACCAGCCGCACCCCGACCCGCGTCCGCTCGGGACCGAGATTTTCGCCCATCCGCAAGGTCATGCGCAGCACCATGCCGCGTGCCGACAGCGTGTAGTTCGAAACCCAATCGACCAGCGAGCGGAGCTCCTCCTTCAAGGGCGGCACGTCGAGCTTTTCGCCGACGTCCTTGAGACGGTTGTGCAGGCGCGGGTCGGGCCTGGCGTTTTCCGCCCATACCACCGCAACCACCTCGCGCGGCCCGAGCGGCACGCAGACGACGTCGCCGGGCTTGAGTTCCATGCCGCGCGGCACCCGATAGGAATACGCCTGATTGAGCGCGACCGGCACCAGCACATCGACTACGCGGCTCGACGATGCGGCAGGCGCGGAAGTGCGGATCGAATGGTCCATCGAGAATCCGGCCGAGAATCAGGATCAGGGTGCGGAACGCGCCACTAACTTAAGACCGCATGGCAGCCGGGGCCAGCCTTCGCCGCACGGCGTTCGCGCGAGTTAGCGAACGGTAAACGAAAGAGGTGCGATATAATGTTCGGAATCACGCTGAAGGCAATTCCATGGCCAAAGCCAAAGCCGAAGTCCAACCCTTCGAGCTCACCTGCGCCGACGAGACCCTCTCGCTGGAAATGACGCGCTGGCTGTCGCATCTGCGCGCCGAGCGGCGGCTGTCGGCCAAGACGCTGGAGGCCTATGCCCGCGATGTTCGCCAGTGCCTCGTCTTCCTCGGCGAGCATTGGGGCACACGGGTGACGTTGAAGCGCTTCGCCGCGCTCGAGGCTACCGATATTCGCTCATTCCTGGCGATGCGGCGCGCCGACGACATTGGCGGACGCTCGCTGGCGCGGTCGCTCGCGGGCCTGCGCTCATTTGCGCGTTTCCTTGAACGCGAGGGCAAGGGCAAGGTCGGCGCGTTGTCGGCGATCCGCGCGCCCAAAATCGGCAAGAGCCTGCCGAAGCCGATTCAGGTCGCGGCTGCAAAACGGTTCGCCGATGCCGACGAGCGCGCCGGCGAGGAGCGCGATCCCTGGATCTGGGCACGCGACGCCGCCGTGATGGCGCTATTATATGGATCGGGACTGCGCATCTCCGAGGCGCTCGGCCTGAAACGGCGCGAGGTGCCAAGGCCCGGTGAAGGCGACGTCATCGTCGTGACCGGCAAGGGCAACAAAACCCGCATGGTCCCGGTGCTGCAGAACGTGCTTGAGCTGGTGGCCGAATATGCGGCGATATGTCCGCACCCGCTGCCGCCGGAAGGACCGATGTTCGTCGGCGCGCGCGGCGGTCCGTTAAAAGCACGCATCATCCAGCTCACCATGGAGCGGCTGCGCGGCGCGCTCGGCCTGCCGGACAGTGCGACGCCACATGCCTTGCGGCACTCGTTCGCCACCCATTTGCTGAGCCGCGGCGGCGACTTGCGCGCGATCCAGGAACTGCTCGGTCACGCCTCGCTCTCGACCACGCAGATTTACACCGGCATCGACAGCGAGCGACTGCTGGAAGTGTATCGCAACGCGCATCCGCGCGCCTGATCGCGACGTTATCGACCTCGCTTAATCATCGCCGTGCTTGCCCCTTGCGCCGGATATGCCGTTCGGTCAATCCTGAAGCCTGTCAGGCAGCGGGAGCGTATCATGAGTGCACATGAGAGCATGGAGCAGGCGGACCAGGCCAAAGAAGCTTCACACGAGAACCGGAACATCGCGCTGCTGATCGCCGTGATTGCATTGTGTCTGGCGCTGTCGGAGACACTCGGCAAGGGCGCGCAGACCGAGTCCATCGCCAAGAATGTCGAAGCCTCGAACCTCTGGGCGTTCTTCCAGGCCAAGAGCATCCGCCGCACCACGGTGCAGACCGCAGCCGAACAGGCCAAGCTCGGACTCGGCGCGGCAGGCGACGATGCCACCAAGGCCGCGGTGCAGAAGCAGATCGACGATTGGCAAAAGACCGCGGCGCGCTATCGCTCCGAGCCCGAGACCAAGGAGGGTACCGAGCAACTTTCCGAGCGCGCCAAGATAGCCGAGGAAGAGCGCGACCTCGCGCAGGCAAAATACCACCACTATGAACTGGCATCGGCCGCGTTCCAGATCGGCATCGTACTGGCTTCGGCGACCATCATCACCGACATGATCGCATTGGCCTGGATATCGGGGTTGCTGACACTTCTGGGTATCGCATTCACCGCGCTCGGCCTCTTCATGCCGCATCTCTTGCATCTGCCGTAGCAGGGCGCTGCGTTCATGGCTCCCCTCTCCCCTTGTGGGTAAGGGTGCCGAAGCGAAGCGGAGGTGGGTGAGGGGTTCGCTGACTCTCGGCTTGTGGCTACCCTCATCCGGCTCGCAAGATGCGAGCCACCTTCTCCCGCAAGGGGAGAAAGACAAGAAGCATGGCGCGCTACCGCGCTTCGCGCACGCTTTTTCGGAAACGCTGGATCAGGTGCAGCATGCGCGACGACCAGTCCTCGCCATCGCCGCGCAGCAGCTCGAGGATGCGCAGCTTGATCGGCTCGACCAGCGCCTTGGCCCTGGCGCGGAGCGCCAGCACGAATTGATAGAGCCTTTCGAACCACGCCATCTCCAAAAGCTTCGGCCGCGTCACATCGAAGATGAACGCGGCGACGCCAACGCCAAGGAATTTCGCGAAGATGATGGTGAAGATGGCGCTGATCCAGTGTTCGTGAGCCAGCAGCCAGAACCCGATCAGTTTCAACGGAAACAGCGGAATCACCGGCACGATAAACACGATCAACGTCGTTGCCGGCGATAGCGAATCGACGCGCTCGGCGAGCCATTGCTTGAAGGCGTGCAGCGGGATCAGCGCCACAAACCACGCGACGACCGGCTCGAGATGATCCCAGAGCCACGCCTCGATCAGGAAGATGATCGCGAGCAGAACCCAGAGCGGCTGAAGCAGGCGGCGCATCATGCGTGTCATCCCCCCGCCCGGCGCGAATCGGACGCAGGGATGGAATCACATATGGATCGCTCGCTTGCCGACTGCAAGCGCGGCTTCCTTGACTGCCTCCGAACGAGTCGGATGGGCGTGGCAGGTGCGCGCCAGATCCTCGGCCGAACCGCCGAATTCCATCAACACCGCCGCCTCGTGAATCATTTCGCCGGCCTCGCGGCCGACGATGTGAACGCCAAGCACCCGATCGGTCTTCGCATCTGCGAGAATCTTCACAAAGCCATCCGTGGTCTGGTTGACCTTGGAACGGCCATTGGCCGTAAAGGGAAATTTGCCGACGGTGTAAGCGATGCCGGCTTGCTTCAGTTCTTCTTCGGTCTTGCCGACGGAGGAAACTTCCGGCGTTGTATACACAACACCTGGGATGACATCGTAGTTCACATGGCCGGCCTGGCCCGCCAGAATCTCCGCGACCGCGACGCCTTCGTCCTCCGCCTTGTGAGCCAGCATCGGTCCCGCGATCACGTCGCCGATCGCGTAGATGCCCTTCACGCTGGTCGCAAAATGCGAATCAGTCTGCACCCGGCCGCGATTGTCGAGCGCGACGCCAGCCTCTTTCAGTCCAAGGCCCTCGGTGTAGGGCACGCGCCCAATGCAAACCAGCACCACATCGGCTTCCAGCGTTTCCGCCGCGCCGCCTGAAGCGGGCTCGATCGTCGCTTTCAGCATCCGGCCCGAGCTGTCGATGCCGGAGACCTTGGCGCCGAGTTTGAACGCAAAACCCTGCTTTTGCAGGATGCGCTGGAATTGCCTTGCCACCTCGCCGTCCATGCCGGGCAGGATGCGGTCGAGGAATTCCACCACCGTGACCTTGGCGCCGAGCCGGTGCCAGACCGAGCCGAGTTCGAGCCCGATCACGCCGGCGCCGACGACCAACAGATGCGAGGGCACCTTGTCGAGCGACAGCGCGCCAGTCGACGACACGATGCGCGTCTCGTCGACCTCGATGCCTTTCAGCCGCGCGATGTCGGAGCCGGTGGCAATCACGATATTTTTGGTTTCGACCGTCTGCGTCTTGCCGGCGCCGCCAGAGACTTCGACCTTGCCAGTGCCGAGAATCCTGCCTTTGCCGGCGATGACGTCGATCTTGTTCTTCTTCATCAGGAACTCGACGCCCTTGACGTTACCGTCGATGCCTTGCTGCTTGAAATTCATCATCGCCGGCAGATCGAGCGACGGCGCGGCGACGCTGACGCCCATCTTGGCGAATGAATGCCCGGCTTCCTCGAACATTTCCGAGGCGTACAACAGCGCCTTCGACGGCATGCAGCCGACATTGAGGCAGGTGCCGCCGAGCGTGGCGTTCTTCTCCACCACGGCGACCTTCATGCCGAGCTGCGCTGCACGGATCGCGCAGACATATCCGCCCGGGCCGGTGCCGATGACAACGAGATCGTAGCTGGCCATGATGGGAGTCCTGTAGCTGAGTTGTGCAAGAGGTGTTAACGCCCGCCGGAGACATCGAGAATCGCACTGGTCACATAGGAGGCATCATCCGACATCAGCCAGACGATGGCGTTGGCGATTTCTTCAACGGTGCCGACGCGTTTCATCGGCACGGTTTGGCTCAGCCGATGCGCGCGGTCTGGCTCGCCGCCGCTGGCATGAATTTCAGTGTCGATCAGCCCGGGCCGGATCGCGGCGACACGAATACCCTCGTCCGCGACCTCATGGCCAAGTCCGACCGTGAACGAGTCGATAGCGCCTTTCGACGCCGCATAGTCGACATAGGTATTGGGTGAACCGAGTTTGGCCGCGACTGATGACAGATTGACGATGACGCCGCCCTTGCCGCCATTGCGCGTCGACATTCGTTTCACGGCCTCGCGCGCGCATAATATGCTGCCGGTGACGTTCACGGCCATCATGCGCTGGATGCGCTCGAACGACATGTCCTCGACCCGCATCGACGGTCCGACGATGCCGGCGTTGTTGACCAGCGCGCCCAGCACGCCGAACGCATCGGCGGCCTTGAACAGCGCCAATATATCGCTCTCTTTGGCGACATCGCATTTCACCGCGATCGCCGTGCCGTTCTTCGCCTCGATCGCGCCGACCACCTGTTTCGCGGCAGCTTCATTGCTGGCATAGCCGACAACGACGCGAAAGCCTCGCGCCGCGGCGGCCAACGCGGTGGCGCGGCCGATGCCGCGGCTGCCGCCGGTGATGATGACAACCTTGTCGGTCAAACCTTGGCCCCCGAAGCTACCGAACCGATGTCGCGACCTGCAACTGGCGTCAGAGATCCAGCACCAGCCGCGCCGGATCTTCCAGGCTTTCCTTGACCCGCACCAGGAAGGTCACCGCTTCCTTGCCGTCGATCACGCGGTGATCGTAGGACAGCGCCAGGTACATCATCGGGCGAATCTCGACCTTGCCGCCGATCGCAACCGGACGTTCCTGTATCTTGTGCATGCCAAGGATGCCGGACTGCGGCGCGTTCAGGATCGGTGTCGACATCAGCGAGCCGTAGATGCCGCCGTTGGTGATGGTGAAAGTGCCGCCCTGCATCTCGTCGATCTTGAGCTGGCCCTCGCGGGCGCGGCGGCCGAAATCGGCGATGCTGCTCTCGATCTCGGCGATCGACTTGTGATCGCAGTCGCGCACCACCGGTACTACCAGGCCCTTGTCGGTGCCGACGGCAACGCCGATGTGATAGTAATTCTTGTAGATCAGGTCAGTACCGTCGATCTCGGCATTGGCGGCCGGAATGTCCTTGAGCGCCTGCACGCAGGCCTTGGTGAAGAAGCCCATAAATCCAAGTTTACTTCCGTGCTTCTTCTCGAACACATCCTTGTACTGGGCCCGCATCGCCATGATGTGGCTCATGTCGACCTCGTTGAAGGTCGTGAGCATCGCGGTGGTATTTTGCACGTCCTTCAGCCGCCGCGCGATGGTCTGGCGCAGCCGCGTCATCTTCACGCGCTCCTCGCGCGCGGCATCGTCGGCC
>JAGXAJ010000121.1 GCA_018971625.1 Pseudomonadota bacterium | reverse complement strand
ACAACTATGCTCCGGTTGCTCAGGCTGCGTAACGCAGTTTGAAAGACCAAATCTAAAGTCCTGATGGGTTAAGCTCCGTCAGGCGGGGTTCGGAGGCACCTGGCAACAGAAGCCTCCACTTCCTTTCCCTCGCCGGCGGGTTTTTGCCGGAATATCACCGTTAACGGTGCTGACCCGGGCTTTTCGCCGGGGTAGCATCCGGAAACGGTGCGAGTCGGGCCGCGATCGACTCGCCGGCGATATCGACACGCGACAGGGTAGACCATGGCGACCGATCACATCCGATACGACGTGCTGGCGCGCGACGCGCTGCGCGGTGTGCTGCGCCGCGTCCTGACCGATGCCGCCGAGCATGGTTTGCCCGGGGAACATCATTTTTTCATTACCTTCTTGTCTACAGCCGAGGGCGTGAAGCTTTCGCCGCGGCTGCTGGCGCAATATCCGAAAGAAATGACCATCATCCTGCAGCATCAGTTCTGGGACTTGACGGTACTGGAGGATCGCTTCGAGGTCGGACTGTCCTTTGGTGGTATCCCGGAACGGCTGGTGGTGCCGTTTAGTTCGATCCAGAACTTCTTCGACCCTTCGGTGCAGTTCGGCCTCCAGTTCGAAGCCCCTGATGAAATGGAAGATGCGGCGGATGGCAACCTGCCCGCAGCCCCCGCGCCTTCACCGGCGCCGACGGCGTTGACGGTTCCCGAGCCCGCGGCCCAAAAGCCGGCCGAGCCGGGCAAACCCGGCGAAGGCGCCGAGGTGGTTCGGCTGGATCGTTTCCGCAAGAAATAATTCGCGCGCGGGAAATTTCCGACGCTGTAAAGTACCTTTTTCACGGCGCAACGAGCATTGACTTATGGCAAGGCGATCGGCGCGATCTGCGACTTCATCACCGTCCACACGCTCCGAAACCGACAGCTTCGGTCCGATCGACGTCGCCGCCGATCGTTACTGGGGAGCACAGACCGAGCGGTCGCGACGCAACTTCCGCATCGGTCATGACCGGATGCCGATGCCGATCATTCACGCGCTTGCCACCGTCAAGCTTGCCTCCGCCGAAACCAACCGCGAACTCGGCCTGCTCGACCAGCGCCGCGCCGGTGCCATAGGCCGCGCCGCACGCGAGGTCCTCGACGGCAAACTCGACGATCACTTTCCGCTGGTGGTCTGGCAAACCGGTTCAGGCACGCAGACCAACATGAACCTCAACGAGGTGATTGCCAACCGCGCCAATGAACTGCTCGGCGGCAAGCGCGGCGCCAAGCAACCGGTCCATCCCAATGATCACGTCAATATGAGCCAGTCTTCCAACGATTCGTTTCCGACGGCGATGCATATCGCCGCCGCGACGCGCATCCTGGCCGACCTGATTCCCGCGCTGGGCGAGCTCCACCGCGCGCTACGCAAAAAAGAAAAGGCGTTCGCGCGCATCGTCAAGATCGGGCGCACCCACACCCAGGATGCAACGCCGCTGACACTCGGCCAGGAATTTTCCGGCTATGCCGCCCAGGTCGAAAGCGGCATCGCGCGGCTCCGCATCGCGGTGAAGGATCTGTACCCGCTGGCGCAAGGCGGCACCGCCGTCGGCACCGGCCTCAATTCGAAACCGAAATTCGCGCGCGCGTTTGCAAGGCACGTTGCCAGGATTACCCGGCTGCCGTTCACCAGTGCCGCCAACAAATTCGAGGCGCTGGCGTCCAACGACGCCTATGTGTTCGCGCATGGTGCGATCAATTCGGTGGCGACCGGCCTGTTCAAGATCGCCAACGACATTCGTCTGCTGGGATCGGGCCCGCGCTCCGGCCTCGGCGAGTTGATTCTGCCCGAAAACGAGCCGGGCTCGTCGATCATGCCGGGCAAGGTCAACCCGACCCAGTGCGAGGCGATGACCATGGTCTGCTGTCAGGTTTTCGGTAATCACACTGCCATCACAGTCGGAGGCAGCCAGGGGCATTTCGAGCTGAACGTCTACAGGCCGTTGCTGGCATATTGTATGATGCATTCCATCCAACTGCTTGCCGACGTCGCCCGTTCGTTTACGGAGCATTGCGTCGACGGAATACGCGCCAACGAAAAACGAATCCAGGAGCTTATGGAGCGTTCGTTGATGCTGGTGACCGCGCTGGCGCCGAAAATCGGCTACGATAGCGCGGCAAAACTCGCCAAATCGGCGCACGCGCGCGGAACGACTTTGAAAGAAGAGGCCCTGCGGCTCGGACTGGTTTCCGCAGCCGAGTTCGATCGGCTGGTGCAGCCCGCCAAAATGACCCATCCCGGATGACCCGCCATCGATGAGTCCGCAAAATTACGGATATCATACCGCCTAAAGACGGATGCTTGTCTGCTATCGCTGTTGTGCACGAGCGTGGTACATCACAGGATATTATGCTTCGGCAGAGCGAAAACGTATTCTTTGATGCTATCAATACGCCACGGGATTTTCTTCGATGACGACAAAACAATTCAACGCTCAATGCGACCGCGGACGTGTCGAGGTCGCTTGTGCTCCCCTTGCTCGGTGATGGAGGAAGGGATGGGGAATTTGGTCAATCTGAAACGATTCAAGAAGCGCAGCGAGCGCGAGCAGGCGGCGAAGCACGCCGACGCCAATCGGGCACGATTTGGCCGCACCAAATCCGAACGCAAGCTGGATGAATTGCGCGCGAGCCGCGCCGACAAAATTCTCGATCAGCATCGCACCGACGGTGAGGAGGAATCATGAAATCTCCCGTCGTCAAACGTTCAATCGTGGTCGCTGGTCACAAGACCAGCGTCAGCCTCGAAGAAGCATTCTGGAATGGTATGAAGGAAATCTCCGGCCTTCGGGACATGACGCTGTCCGAACTGGTTGGCGAGATCGACAGCAATCGTCAGCAGGGCAATTTGTCTTCGGCGATCAGGCTGTTTGTTCTGGATTATTTTCGCACGCGCGCGATGACCGCCGCACCGGAGTCAAAGCCACAGGTCTAGAATCTTTCGTTGCGCGTCCTACGGCGCAACGGGAGCAAGTGCTGCGAGCGACAGCAGCAGCGCCGGCGGCATCACGAACAGGCCGAGCCTGAGGAATTGTATGGCGCCGACATGCTCGCCCTCGCGCCGCAGCACGATCAGCCAGAGAATGGTGGCCAGCGAACCGGTCACCGAGAGATTCGGACCAAGGTCAACTCCGATCAGGATCGCGGCGGTGACATGCAGGGCGACCTGCGCGGCGTGGCTTGTGGTCGCGGCGATCAGGCCCATCGGCAGATTGTTCAGGAGGTTCGAGGCGACGGCGACCACACTGCCGGCAATCCACGATGTGAATTGCGGCGCCACGATCGAAACCTGCTTCAGCGTGCGCGCCAGCGCCGGCAGCACCCCGGTCTGGTTCAAGCCTTCGACCAGGACGAACAACCCGGCCACCAGCGGCAGCACCGACCAGGAGACATCTCGCAGCACCGGCCATGGCGATTGTCGCGCGACCGCCAGCACGAGTATCGTGACCGCCGCGCCGGCGATGCAGGTGGGCAAGCCCAGATCCCGATCCATCGCCGAAGCCGTGAGCAGCACGACCGCCGTCATCAGAATGCCGATCGCCGTGAGCTTGCCAGCGCGGCTCAACGGCGCAATCGTGCCGATCGCAGCGACCGGGCCGTCGAGCGCGCGGCGTTGCGTCAGCCGCAGCGCGAGGTAGGTCGCCAGGATGGCGGCCAGCGAGGGCAGCGCGAAGGCGTGCAACCAATCCAACAGCGGCGGCATCTGCTTGCCGAATACGACAAGGTTTGCGGGATTGGAGATCGGCAGTACGAAACTCGCGGCATTGGCGATGAAGGCGCAGACGAACAGATAAGGCAGCGGCTCGACCTTCGCGGCGCGGGTGGCAGCATAGACCGCGGGGGTTAGAACGACCGCGGTGGCATCGTTGGAGAGCAACACGGTCACGAAGATGCCCACGACATAGACGATCAGGAACAGCCGCTTGGCCGACCCCTTTGATGAGCGCACGGCTTGCGCCGCGAGCCAGTCGAACAGTCCTTCCTTTCGCGCCGCCTCCGCCAGCAGCATCATGCCGATCAGGAAAAGATAGACGTCGGTGCCCCGGCCAGCGGCAGCCAGCGCCACCGGCCATGGCAACAGGTTGAACGCGACCAGAAGTGCCGCGCCGGCAACGGCCCAAATGAATTCCGGCAGATTCCAGGGCCGCGCGATCACGCCGAAGGTGGCGAGCGCTACAATCCCCCAGGTCGTCAAAACCTCCCAGGTGAAGGCATCGCCCTCCGACATCACTCCGCGGCTGCCAACATGGTTGTCGAGCCATGCGGCCGTGAAAAGTCCCGCCGTTCACAGGCAGGCCGCAGCGTGGACGCAAAGCCGAGCCACAATGCAATCGAGCCGAGCGCGAAGCTGCCGAGAATCATGAAGGTTGGCCCATAACCGATTTCCTGTGCGATCCAGCCGCCGATCAACGGGCTCAGCGCCGCCCCGACACCCTGTACCGTCATCACTGCGCCCTGCCCGACATTGATGCGTCCGCTGCCATGGAGAATACGCGCAACGAGCGCGGGAACAACCACGCTTTGCAGACCGGCGCCGACGCCGTCCAGGATCTGAACGGGATATACGCCCCAGCGATTGATGACAAAGGCCGCGACCACACCGCGGATGGGCAGCGCGATGAACGCCATCAGCAGCAATAGCCAGTAGCCGTGCTTCTCGCCGACGCGTGTTGCGATCAACGAAACCAGCATCATTACTCCCTGTGCCACGACGATGGTGATCGCGACGAACTGAGATGGGTTGACCTGTTTGGTCGAGACCACGGCAAGCCCGTATAGCGGCAGCATCGCGCCGTTGCCGAGATGAAAGCAGGCCAAAGCCGCTGCCAGGATCAGCAGCGTCCGGTTCTTCAATAGCACCGAAAATCCGCTGACCTCGGCCTTGTCCTCTTTCTTCTTCCTGGTCAGCCCGCGCGCCTCGTCATCATCGATCGCATCGCTCGGAATCAACAGTACCGACACGATCGACAGCACGCCGAAGGCGGCGGCCAGCCATAATACCTTGGTCAGGCCGAACGCCCAGCCGAGCAGGCCCGACAGCCCGGCGCCGACCAGGTTGCCGGCATGGTTGTACACCTGATTGTGCCCGTTCTGCCTGTGGAAGCCGGCCTGGTGGAAAATGCCGAGGGTAATGCCGGCGACTGCCGGCACGATCGCACCACCGGAGATCGCGGTCGCAGCCTGCGACAGCGTCACCACCCAGAAGTTTTGCGACAGCAGCACCAGGCCGGAGGCAATTACTGTACAGATGCCTGGAATAACGACGAACAGCTTTTTGTGCCGCGATGCGTCGATTAAGGCGCCGGCGGGCGTCAGAACCAGCATGCCCGCGATGCCGCCCACCGTCATCACCGTGCCGATCAGCCCGCTGTGCCAGCCATGCGCCAAAAGAAAAACGCCAAGAAACGGGCCGATGCCGGACTGCATGTCGGCCATGAAGAAATTCAGCGCAAGCAGCGGCCAGACGCCCTTTGAAGTATTGCCGCGGGCCAATTCGTTCGATGGTCGGTTCAAGTTGCGCTCCATCGCCACGATTGGCGACCGCAGGTTAACGCCGGGCGAGGAACTTGGTTCGCGCTTTTTTTGCGCCTAAGGCGGAGGCACGGTTGGCGGCGTTAACGCTATTGGCGGTCGTGGCTTCGGCGGCGGCCGTGGCGTACCGGGCGCGGGACGGGTCCCCCTCGGCGGCGGGAGTTGGGGCACCTGCTGGCTGACGATAGGCCGCGCCGCCGTGGCAGGGAGCGACCGGCGCGGTGCGCTTGCCCGGGGCTTCAAGGGAATCCGGCGCGGATCCTGCGTTGCCGCGGCCGCTCCGCCGGAGGATGGATCTGCGATCGCGGACGGTGCAATCGATGCCGGCGCTGCCTGCGGCTGCTCGCCGCGCTCGAGCGAATCCAGGCGCCTTGTCTCGCGATCGATCGCCCGCACCGCAAGCCAGGACGACAACGCCGAAACGTCGACGTTGCGACTCAGCTTGTCGGGCGATCCGGCGGCAAAAAGCTGGATTTCCGGATGGCCGGCAGCAGGTCCGTTGCCGGCCAAGGCAATCACGGCGCGGATATCGGCTTGATCGGCGGGAATGTCGTAGCCGCCCGACACGGTGACACGGACGCTGCCGGCATCGAGGGCGGTCGCGGCAACGCGCAGCCGGCCGTCGCTGATGGTGAAGGGAATTTGCGCCGCGGCAACCGGCAATGCGCCCGCCGACAAGATGGGATCGACGAGCTGCCGGAGCCGCGTGTCGTCGACCGCCTGGCCCGCGTCGCTCGCTTTGATCGCGACCTCGAACACGTGCGGATCGAGTCCTGATATCGCGGAAGATCCCAGCGTCACGGTGCCGCTGCCCGCCAACGTCCCCAGCAGCGCCGATGTGCTGCGGCCCTGCGTGGCCAGGGTCATTTGCAGCGACGCACGGCCCGCCGGCATCGCCAGGCTGCGGTAGTGCAGGGCCGCGCCATCGGCGCCGCTGAGCCGGACCTGCGCATTCAGCACAATGCCGTTCGCGCCGGGTTTGGCATCGATGGTGGCGGCCGCCTCCCCGCCTCCGATCTTGCCTTTGACGCTGTCGAAGGTCAGTGACTGGCCGTCACTCTTGACGGTGGCGCTGACCGGACGCATCTCGCTGCCGCCGGGCAGCATGCCGCGC
>JAGXAJ010000053.1 GCA_018971625.1 Pseudomonadota bacterium | reverse complement strand
CAGATCCTGGTCAACAACGAGCCGGTCGACGCGCTGTCGATGCTGGTGCACAAGACCCGCGCCGAAGGCCGCGGCCGCGCCATGGTCGAGAAGATGAAGGAACTGATCCCGCCGCACATGTTCCAGATTCCGATCCAGGCGGCGATCGGCGGCAAGGTAATCGCCCGCGAAACCGTGCGCGCGCTGCGCAAGGACGTTACCGCCAAATGTTATGGCGGCGACATCACCCGCAAACGCAAACTGCTGGAGAAGCAGAAGGAAGGCAAGAAGAAGATGCGGCAGTTCGGCAAGGTCGACATCCCGCAGGAAGCCTTCATCGCCGCGCTGAAGGTGGATAGCTAAGGCGACATCGGCACGTGGGCCAGGCGAGTTCGCCGGCTTGCCGCCTGCCACATGACCCGCGCCATCGCGGTATTGGCCGCCAACGAGTTCGAACGCCGCTCCCGCGACATGCACGCGATCGCAAGTGAACGAGCGTAGCCGGCGCGAGCGAAATAGACGCTGCCGCTCACCCTGCTCCGCTACATCCTGTTGACATTCATTTCCAGCGATATCGCGGTGGAGATCAACCAATTGCGATTGAAGGCGATATTGGGGGGTGCTGTTTCCCTGTCGGCTTCAGGCTATAGAATGCTTCCCATGACTCTCCGCCTGATTCTGATCCCGCTTCTCGCTTCCTTCATCGTCGCCGCTGCCGCGAGCGCGCGAGCTCAGGACAAGGGCAGCGTCGATCCGAAGCCGCTGCCGCCCCTGGCCAATCCCAACGATCCCAAGATCGCCGCCAAGGAGCTGTTCGGCCGCAAGCTGCTGCCGGCGGCGATGCCGACACGCGTGATCGGCTTCTATGCCAAGGGCTGCCTCGCGGGGGCCAAGGCGCTGCCGATCAACGGCCCCACCTGGCAGGTGATGCGATTGTCGCGCAATCGCAACTGGGCCCATCCCGACATGGTGGCACTGCTGGAGCGGTTGTCGGCCAAGGCGCACAGAGACGCCGGCTGGCCCGGCATATTGGTCGGCGACATGTCGCAACCGCGTGGCGGCCCGATGATAACAGGGCATGCCAGCCATCAGGTCGGGCTCGATGCCGACGTGTGGCTGACGCCGATGCCGAACCATCGTCTGTCGCGCGAGGAGCGCGAGGACATGTCGGCGGTGATGATGGTGCGGCCAGACCGGCTCGACATCGATCCGCATGTCTGGACGGCAGGTCATCTTGCCGTCATTCGCGATGCCGCGCTCGAGCCGCGGGTCCAACGCATCTTCGTCAACGCTGCGATCAAGAAGGCTTTGTGTCGCGAGGCCAAGGGCGACCGCAGCTGGCTCTCCAAGGTGCGGCCGTTCTGGGGCCACGACTATCACTTCCATATTCGCATCACCTGCCCCGAAGGCAGCAAGCAATGCGAGCCGCAGCAGCCGCCAAAGGAGGATGAAGGCTGCGCGCCTGCCGATCTCGCTTATTGGTTCAAGGACTCGGTATTGCATCCGAAGCCGCCGAAGGAGCCACCCAAGCCGCCCCATTGGTTAACACTGGCGCAGTTGCCGCTCGATTGCCGCCAGGTTCTGGCAGCACGTCCTGCCAGGCAATAGCGGTGCAGGCGGTTGATCGCGCCGGGAAACACGCCAGTATTGGCGATCGCCGCGCCGCAAGCGCAGGCGGACCCCGCGGTCACGTTGCTGATCTCATTTCGCCCCCATATGCCGTCTCGAATGCGTTGCTTTCCTGTGTTGTTTCGCGCGCCATTATGTCGGGACAGTTTTTGCAGGATCGGCTATCAAGGCCTCCGATGTCACGATCGCAATGGACTGACCATCATGCGCAACGCTCTGCTCGTCGCACTCTTGTTGTTAAGTGCGGCTCCCATATTCGCCGCGGAGGAGCCGAGCGGCTGCGACAAATTCAAATGGCCGATCGAGCATGAGCGCGCCGCACTGACCGCGCCGGACCGCGTCAAACTCACCTCCGGCTCCGAACTCGCCACAGTGCCCGCGACGGGAATGACGTTCGTGCTGGTAGCGCCCGCTGAAGCCAGGCTTCCGAGCCTGCCCGAACGCGCGCCCAAGGACGGCACCTTTGCCGGCTTCGCCCGCTTCAGGACCGTGCCGAAGTCCGGGATCTACACCATCAGCCTGTCGGTTGGTGCCTGGATCGATGTGGTTCAGGACGGACACGCCCTGAGGCCGAAGGGGTTCAGCGGCGCAACCGACTGCGACGGCATTCGCAAGACCATGAAGTACGAGCTATCGGCGAACCCTTTCGTGCTGCAGATCAGCGGTGCCCGGGACAATGCCGTATCGGTTGCGATCCTGCCTTCCGAATAGACAAAGGAAGCCTTTACCCCTCATTTCAGCCTGCTATTGTTTTGCGGCGATATCCCGCCCGGCCGTAAGCCTTCGGGATCCGTGGAAGGTGCTTCCGCTTGTCGCAGGCCATTATTTTCGCAGGCCACTATTTCAATGCCCGATTTGCGTGCGCCAGGCGTCCGCGAATCCGCACGGGAGCGCCCCAATGCGTCGTCTTGCCGGACTTTCCTTTCTTGCCTTCACGATCCTGTTCGGATCGATTTTCTCGCCCGCGGCTGCCCAGGATAAGACCCTCACGGTATTCGCGGCCGCCTCGATGAAGAACGCGCTCGACGACGTCGATGCCGCCTATACCGCGAAAACCGGCGTCAAGATCTCGGCGAGCTATGCCGCAAGTTCGGCGCTCGCCAAGCAAATCGAACAGGGCGCCCCGGCCGATATATTCGTCTCCGCCGATATCGACTGGATGGACTATGCGATCAACAAGAAGAACATCAACGTGCCGACGCGGATTGATTTGCTCGGCAACAGCATCGTCCTGATCGCGCCGAAGGATTCCAAAATTGACAATGTGACGATCGGGAAAGGCTTCGACCTCGCCAAACTCGCCGGCGACGGCAAGATCGCGACCGGCGACGTCAAGGCGGTCCCGGTTGGCAAATACGCACAGGCAGCTCTCGAGAAGCTCGGCGCGTGGCAGGCTGCCGCACCGAAATTCGCGATGGCGGAGAGCGTGCGCGCAGCACTTGCGCTGGTGGCGCGCGGCGAAGCGGTGCTCGGCATCGTCTATTCGACCGACGCCAAGGTCGAGCCCGGCGTCAAGATCGTCGGCACCTTCCCGGCTGATTCACATCCCGCGATCATCTATCCGGTGGCCGCGACGACAAATGCAAAGCCGGATGCGACCGGCTATCTCGCCTTCATGAAGTCGTCGGCCGCCAAGACGATCTTCGAGAAATACGGCTTCAAGTATCTGATCACGCCGACGACCTGACGATCGTCGCCAGTGCCGCCGATTTGAAGTTCCTCCAGAATTTGCCGAACGACCGGTTAGGAACTTCAAATCGACAAGCGGCACTGGAGATGTTGAATCTTTGCTAGTGTCCTTTTGTTTCCGAAGTTCGTACGAGAGGAGCCGCAATTGCATACGAACTTCGGAAACGGGCACTAGTGTTCGATATTTCGCCGACGGAATGGACGGCGATCCAGCTCTCGCTCCGGGTCGCCACCGTCGCCACCTTGATCGCGACGCCGCTCGGGATCGGCATCGCGTGGTTGCTGGCGCGGCGTGATTTCTGGGGCAAGGCGTTCATCGACGCGGTGATCTATCTGCCGCTGGTGCTGCCGCCGGTCGTTACCGGCTACCTGTTGCTTCTGACGTTCGGCAAGCGCGGCCTGATCGGCGGGTGGCTTTCCGATCACCTCGGAATCGTATTCGCGTTCCGCTGGACCGGTGCCGCGCTCGCTTGCGGCGTGATGTCGTTTCCGCTGCTGGTGCGGCCGATCCGGCTGTCGATCGAGGCGGTGGACCGGAAACTGGAGCAGGCCGCGGCCACGCTTGGCGCGGCGCCCTGGAGGGTTTTTCTGACCGTCACCCTGCCATTGGCGCTGCCCGGCGTGCTGGCCGGCATGGTGCTCGGCTTTGCCAAGGCCATCGGCGAATTCGGCGCGACCATTACCTTCGTGTCGAACATTCCTGGTGAGACCCAGACCATCTCGTCCGCCATTTATTCGCTGATCCAGACGCCCGACGGCGACGTCGCGGCGCTGCGGCTGGTGCTGGTATCGATCTTCATCGCAACCGCGGCGCTGGTGGCCTCCGAACTGTTCGCCCGCCGCGCGACGCAGCGCCTGCATGGGAACTGACCATGCTGCGCGTCGACATCGCAAAGAAGCTCGGCGACTTCACGCTCGCGGCCTCCTTCGCCAGCGAAGGTCGGGTCACCGGCCTGTTCGGCGCGTCAGGAGCGGGCAAGAGTTCGCTCATCAATATCATCGCGGGGCTTCTGAGGCCCGATCGCGGAATCGTCACGTTGGATGGCGAGACGCTGGATGATACCGCAGCAAGCGTGCATGTTCCGCCCTACCGCCGCCGGATCGGATACGTGTTCCAGGATGCGCGGCTGTTTCCGCATCTCGATGTGCAGCAGAATCTCGACTACGGACGGCGAATGAACCGCCTCACTGAAGATCGCGCGCAGCACAAACGCGTGGTCGACCTGCTCGACATCGGCGCGCTGCTCACGCGCCGCCCTGGCCAGCTTTCCGGGGGCGAGCGCCAGCGTGTCGCGTTCGGCCGCGCACTGTTATCCAGGCCACGGCTGCTGCTGCTGGACGAGCCGCTCGGCGCACTCGATGAAGGCCGCAAACTGGAAATCCTGCCCTATCTGGTTCGCCTGCGCGACGAGGCCGGAATTCCCATGGTCTACGTTAGCCACGACGCCGCAGAACTGCGGCAACTGGCCACCCAGATCGTGATGCTCAAGGAAGGCTGCATCACCGCGTTCGGCGGTGTCAAGGTGTTGTCGGTTTCGTCCGAGCAACGAGGCTAGTGGTCAATGTTGAGTATTCGGCCGGTCGTGGCTTCGACGTCCACTTCCATATATTGGCCGGTCACGTCGCGCCCCTCGATCTGCCATTCATCGCCGGCGAACTCGGTATGCGACACCGTGGCAAGGCCGGCATCCATGGCAACGTCGACCGCTGCATCCATCGACATCTGGCTGGCTGAATCATAGGCCAAAGCAGGCGTCGCGATCGAAAGCCCGACCGCGGCGACAATCGGCACAATGTATTTTTGCATCGGATTCTCCTGGTCCAAATCGTCCTGTTGGAACGACACGGTCGAGAACCCCGGGGAACCACGATGGGTTCCGTCAGATGTCGAGGCCATTTGTTGTCGGCATCGCGGCAACAAAGCGGAGGTAACCGGCGCGAGCAAGCCCGGGCATGACGGCAGCATGCTCGTCAGCCGGCCACTCTTCTGATTCAAAATGTCAAATAGCCTGGACACGACTCCACATTCCCGCAGCGCGACGCGCTCGGGTTCCAACCGCTGTGCCCCTCAAAAGAGGGGGGCAGGGAATGCCGGGTGTCCGATGCACCCATGGTTTCGGGCAAAAAATGCCCGGGGCAGTGCCACAGGTTCACCGGGATCAACCCGGCATTCCCTGCGCAATGGTTTTACGGTTTCCTTCGCGCTCTCCCGGGCGACCGGGCTTTCTTGCCACCCTCGCCTGCGCGGCGCGTCGGGTTCGTTAAGGGCCGACATCGCCTACCGCAAACTTGACGCCAGCGTCGGGGCGTCAGGACCACACGACTTCGCCGTCCGCATCTTACGCGCTTCGTCTGTGCGCACAGACTGCGTCCATCGCTTCCCGCACCCAACGTCCGTGACGATCGCGATACGCCCCTCCCCGAGCGCGGGATGGCGCAAGATGTGTTGCTGATTTGCGCTCGAGATCAACAACGACAGGTGCGACAGATTGGCACGACGGGCAAATCAGCAAATTGGTGTCAAGCGCTTTCATCCCATTCGGATGTTGACTGCTCAGTGCGAGCGTGTCGCATTTGACGCCAAGCGGACCAATGTCCGCTTGGCGTGGAGGTCGCCTGTGACCAAAGCGGAGACGCTCTTTGCTTGAAAGCAATGGGCGCAAGTTAGTGAGATGTCTCTGCCATAGCCACCGGTCCACGCACCTCGGAGCGGCCAAGAAGCCAGTTCATCAAAAGCATGCCCATAAGCGCGCCACAGAGCTCGGCGACGATGAAGCCCGGTAGATCAATCGGCCGAATGCCAGCGAATGTATTGGTCAGGGATCGCGCGATCGCCACGGCCGGATTGGCAAACGAGGTCGAGGCGGTGAACCAGTAGGCTGCCGTGATGTACAGTCCGACCAGCCAAGGCACGGCGCCACGCTGAAAACGGATACCCGCGAGAATAGTTGAGACGAGGCCGAAGGCCGCCACGGCTTCGGCGAACCATTGCGCTCCGCCAGTTCGGGCCTTTAGCGAAAGATCGATTAGCGGTAGCGCAAACATCAGGTGCGCCGCAATCGTGCCGGCGATGCCCCCTCCGATTTGTGCGATGATGTAAAGGATCGCTTCCTTAACCGGCAGTTCGCGCTTTCCTGTAAACACCAGGGTTACAGCCGGATTGAAATGCGCGCCCGAAATCGGTCCAAGCACGGTAATCAGGACGACGAGGATCGCACCTGTAGGCAGCGTATTGCATAGGAGCGCGAGTGCGACATCCTTGGTTAAGTTCCCGGCCATGATGCCCGAACCCACCACGGTGGCAACGAGGATGCCGGTTCCGAGCGCTTCTGCTGCAAGACGCCGTGAGAGATCGAACGAGTCCATCAGCCGGCTTTCGGCCTGGTCAGTGTCGCTCCTTCGATGCGACCGATGGCGCGCAACTTCGTGCCTAGCGAAAGCCTGTCGATGCTGCGCAAGGGAAGACTGATGAAAGCACCGATGCGGCTCTTCATGTAGCGGAAGGCGGTCTGGAATGCTGCCTGTTTCTCCAAATCCGTGCCTTCGACGGCCGCCGGGTCTTCAATGCCCCAATGTGCCGTCATCGGCTGACCCGGCCAAATCGGACAGACCTCGCCCGCGGCGTGGTCGCAGACGGTGAAGACAAAATCCATCACAGGCGTGTCCGGTTTTGCGAACTCCAGCCAACTCTTCGATCGCATGCCGTCCACGGGGTAGCCCATGTCGGCAAGAACGCGCAGGGCCATGGGATGCACCGCTCCCTTCGGCGCGCTGCCAGCCGAGAAAGCGCGGAAGCGAGCGGCACCATCCTTGCGGAGGATCGATTCCGCGAGAATCGAACGTGCCGAATTGCCTGTGCAAAGAAAGAGTACGTTATAAGCGTCGGCCATGTCCTACCTATCAGGGATTGCAGCAGGCCGCAGCCTGCTTCGGAGCGACTTGGGGCGCGCAGCAGGCGCTCTCTTTTTCATGCGCGACGCGAGCGCGGTTCTCGCCGGTGCCATCGCCATAAATCGTGTTTTCGCCGGTCGTGTGGAACGTCTCCCAGGCTATGCCTGCGGGATCGTCGATCCACGACTTCTCGGATTTGGCATAGCAGCAGGTGGTTTGGCCCTGCTCGATGACGTTGCCGCCTGCATCGCGCAGGCGCGCATAGACCTCGTGCAACTCGTCAGTATTCTCGACCTGGATGCCGAGATGATCGAGGCCGGGCTCACGCCCGCGCGTGGAGATCGCGAAGTTGACGCGGGGATCATCGAGCATCCATTTCGCGTAGTCGGACTTGACCATGGTCGGCTGCGCTGCGAACAGCGCGGAGTAGAAGGCAACCGAATGCTGGATCTCTGCGACGGAGACGTGAACATGCAGGCGTTTCATGGATGTGTCCTTTCAGGTCAGGATTTTGGCCCGCTTCCGCGCGGGTTTGCATGCGGCAGAAGGTACGCAGGGCGCGCCGCTGCAGCAGTTTTCGGTGAGGAAGCCGAGCAGCGCATTCATCTGTTCAAATTGCGCTGCATAGATCATCGAACGGCCGTCCCGCCGAACGGTAACAAGACCGGCCGTGCGAAGTCGATCAAAGTGGAAGGTCAAGGTGTTGGGCGCGAGATCGAGGGCGTCAGCGACTGCGCCCGCTGACATACCCTCCGGTCCAGCCTGCACAAGCAGCCGAAATACATCGAGACGATTGTCCTGCGCGAGCGCGGCCAAGGCCGCTACGGCATCTGTCTTTTTCATATTTCAACATTTGTCGAAATATCGTCCGCCGTCAAGGAATATTTCAGCATCCATTGAAATTTATGTCCGCGAACAATAGAACCGGTATCGATGGGGGCTCATAGCAGCGGCTTCGAACCTCGCCGAAAATTCCTCTAACCAGCAACCAAAGAAGGGGACAGGAAAAGCGCCCACTGCATCCTTTGCCCAATATGATCAAATAGGGTTTGGCACAGCCAATAATTCCGGCACACGGACGAAACAACACCGGCGAGCGACGTCGCCATGAGAGACGACCTCTTACGCGCTTCGTCTGTGTGCGCAGATTGCGTCCATCGCCTCCCGCACCCAACGTCCGTGACTGTGCTTACCCAGTCAAACTGCCTTGCGACCGGTACCCTCGTCGAGATTGCCAAGGCCAAAGGCCAGGACCATCTGCTTGCCATTTCGGGCCGGACAAATCTGCCCGAGGCCGTCACCGACGTGATTGTCGATCGCGGTGAACGCAAGGTCATTCGCAGGCTCGCCGACAATGCAAGCGCACGTTTTTCGGACACCGGCTACAAGCGTATGGTTGCGCACGCCGAGTCCGACGACGAACTCACCGAGATACTCGGGCTCCGAAGCGACCTTCCGATGAATTTTCTCCGTGACCTGTTGCAGCGGGCTACCGAAGCAGTACGCGCCCGGCTGGCCCGAATTGCGCCGCCTGAGCTTCAGGAAGAGATTCAGCGCGTCCTGAAAACGATCGCCAGCAAGGCGCGCAGTGAGCTCTCGCCGGCGCGGGACTTCAGCCGCGCCGAAGCGGTCGTGAGGCGAATGAAGGGGCTCAACGAACTGAACGATGCCGCCATCGCCGGCTTTGCCGAAGCCAACAGGTTCGATGAAGTAGCCGCCTCACTTGGCATCCTCAACAACAGCGCGCCGACCGATATGATGGCACGGCTATTGGAAGGGCTGCGCGCCGATCTCATCCTGATCCCTTGCAAATCGGCCGGCCTGAACTGGACGACGGTCGAAGCTATACTTTGCCATCGGCCGATCAAACGACGGATCGACGACGCGACGTTGAAACTCGCCATGAGAGACTACGGCAAACTGTCGCCGGAAACTGCCGAGCGGACCCTGCGTTTCTGGCTGCTCCACTCCAAGATAGAGTAGCCAATCTTCATGGTCGCACGGCGCTACCGAGTGGCTACTTCAAATACAGTCTGAAGAAGATTTCGATCAGATAGCGATCAGCGCGAGCAGTCCCATGATACGCGTTGCCACACTAGCCGCAACCGCCGTCCTTATTTCGTGCGTAATAGCTCTAGCCTATTCTCCGAAATATTCCTTCTCAGATCATCCATCGCAGGACGGCCGATGCGTCGGCGACGATGGTGTCGGTGACCTCGATCGTTCGGAGCGGGCCTGTCTGGAACAAGTTGGCGAGTTGGCCCAGCGCATCGGGTCTGCGCTACAATTGAAGTTCCGCAACGGGTTGATGAGGATCTATTCCAATGAAGATACCAAATGTCACAGCGGCGAGGCTGAGGGCTGTGTCAAATATCAACTAACCGGATATTTCCCGAAGCATGATCTGTTGCTGATCGAAGTTGACTATTGGGAAGGTGGGGACTGGCTGCTGGTGCGCGCCGACACCGGCGACGCATCGAAAGTCGTTTCGCCTCCGCATTACTCGCCGAGCAAGCTTTGGCTGGTCTCCGTTGCGTCGAGCGTCGGACCGTCCGGACCTCCCAACGGGATTGATATTGTCCCGGCCGCGCCCGATCCATCCCTCAAGGAATGGCACTATCGGGTTCCAGACGGCGATCAATGGCTTTACGAATTTGCAGGCTGGGACGGCGATGATCGCGTTAAGCTTTTCGTGACGTCAACCGAGGCGCCCACAAAACCCAGGCCCGCTTCCGTCGAGCGACGCGACGGCACCTGGCATTTGACGGAGCCTAAATAGTCCCCCTGCCTTCGATCACCCGAAGGTAAGCAAGGTCAGGTTTTGGGCCAGGCCGACACGGCTGCATGTCGGCCTTTACGTCTTCGTTTTCGGGGCAGTCACGCGGCCTGACAGGCGATCAAACACCGGTTCCACAACATCACGCCGCTCCGACACCCGAACATTAGACAGGTGAAGGAGCCGCCGTCGCACGAAGCCTTCCAGCGTCGGTCGGCTCATCCCGAGCCCGACCATCTTGCTGGGGGCATTGTGAAGATAGACACCGTAGCTGAACCAAAGGCCATCGTTGACTATGTCAGCAGGTACCGCACCTCTGAGCTACTATTCCCTCGGTAAGCCGAGAAACGATTTCTCCAGTACCTCGCGGCCACGGGCAAGCAATCCATGCGTATGCCGCCCTTGCGGCACGCCTTTGCGAGGATCGGGCGAATCCGGAAGCGCATCACGCTCAATATGGTCATTTCGTCGAAATGATCCGCCAAAGCGCGAGCGGGCCCACCACGACCGCGTGCTTGCCAACGTGCGCCATTGACCATTCCGACACTTACCTTACCAGGACGAATACAACAGTCGTTGAACATTCGCCCGGTACAATCGATTGCGCCCAATCCAGCATCATTGCGCCTTTCGGGCCGCCGGCAAGGTGGCGGAGCTGAATCGGAAATCACCGACCGGGGGCACAAACAGGCGCTGATGACCCGATGCGGGCATATCGCTCATTGCCATTCGAGCAGATAGTCCCGGCGCCCGATAATCAGGCGCTGCTCCGTTTCCGTCCAACACCTACGCCGGAGGAATCGACGCCACTCTCGGACCAAGGAAACGGCTCGCCAGCAGTGATCCCAATAACAAGATGAACCCCAGCGCGATCAGCACGACGCCCGCTCGAGTTGGCATCAATTCCCCATCGCTCTCGTCCGCGACCGCGATGGAAGGCGCGCCGGAAGCCACCGGCGGCACGTCGGCGGCAACTGCGTCATTGGCAGGCGGCTCTGCTGCCAAAACCATATCTACGTCGGCTGGACCTCGGCTGGCTGGCTCGGGTCTGAGCTGATCGGTGGTGGGATGGGTAGCGACGGGTGCTGCGGTCACCGCCGTGCTGTCAGGAAGCGCGGAAGCTGTGTCGACCACCTCGGTCGCGGGCGCCGCCGACTGAAACGTGTCGGGGGCCGCGCTCAACAATTGGGCCCGCGCATCGAGGACTGTCTTTTCCCGCGTCTCGAGGACCGTCTTTTTAGCTAGCGCGGCTTCATTCTTTTCAGGAGCGCGGACATGCCGCTTTAGACCATGCTGATGTTTTTGCTTCTTCACCGAAACAGCCGCCTGGTCGACCGGGAACCAGCATCTGCGGTGACCCTCGTGCCGATAGACCCAGTGCTGGCCTGGCGCCGTCGACTTGCCGGGTTGCAGCGCGCATTGTTCTTGCGCGGGAGCAGGCGCGGCGGCTTCTTTGGGAGCCGAATCGAACAGGTCGGTTAAAGCGTTCGAAAACGCAGGCGCGGCTGGGTAACTTGCACAAAGGAGAAAAGCCGCGACGCTAAAGCGCCAATGGCCGGACATGGAAACTCCGGTTATTGCGCCCCCGACACGACGTTCGAACGCGAACTAGGTCGCAATGCGACCCCAATGAGGCAGGCTCGGGAATTTATTCGGGCAGAGAACCAAAGCCATTCCGCGGCGATCTAGCCGCGATGGAAGATGCGACGTGCCTGGACTCTTTCAGAGCAGGTCAGCTGTTTGACGATGGCGGTTATTGGCTCAAGCCGGACACGGATGCACGTCGGCTTTCTCGTCGCCTTTTGAGGGGCAAGCGTGCTTCGCGATTCAAGAGTCCACGTTTCAGGTTCCGGCCACCGACGACCAGATCTCCGACAGCTTGCGCTTGAATGATGCCGTCCGCGTCTCCGGCGCGGCTTCGTCCTCTTCTTCGGGCATTCGAAGGCCCACGACGTTAACCCGACCACCGCCGATGCTGCGCGCGACCAGCACGATGGGATCGAGCGCGAGTTCGGCGCCCGCCTTCGGCGCATGGTCGAGATGGATGTCGAAATAATCCGAAAGCGTCAGCCGGGCGTGCTCGTCGTCCACCTTGACGCCGTAAGCGTCGGCCAATTCTCCGAGCGTATGCTCGCCCGATACGGTAAAGTCGCCGAGCAGATGCGGGTCCGGCGCCGCGCCCGGCAGCATGTCGACAAAGAAGCGGTCGAGCGCCTCGGCCTTTTCCGGCGGCGCCAGCAGATAGAGGTAGTCGCCGGCGGCGACCGGATCGGCTTCGGCGGGCGAGAGAATGCGCTGGTCGCGAATGACGAGCGTCGGCTTCGACCAGGATGGAATGAGCCCGCGCTTCAGATACAGGCTTTTCGGGCGCACGGGATAGCCGACCAGTTGCTGCTCGAGCTGGCCCGGCAGATCGAGCTCGACGCGGCGCGGGCCGCGCTCGGCGCGCGGCAGCGCCACATGCAGCCGACGCGCGGCCGCCGCCAGTGTCCAGCCCTGCAGCAATAGCGAGATAATGACGACGACAAAAGCGACATCGAAATAAAGATACGCTTTCGACAAGCCGACCAGCATGGGGATCGAAGCCAGGAAGATCGCGACCGCGCCGCGCAGGCCGGTCCAGGCCATGAAGATCTTTTCCCGCCAGTTGAAGCGAAACGGCGCCAGACACAGGAATACCGCCAGCGGCCGCGCCACCAGCATCAGCGTGAGCGCAACCGCGATCGCCGGTGGCACGCTGGTGAGCAGCCGGTACGGTGAAACCAGCAGTCCGAGCAGCACGAACATCACGATCTGCGCCAGCCAGGTCGCGGCGTCGAGGAACGTCACGACCGAATTATGCGCGCGCGTTGGCTGGTTGCCGATGATGATGCCGGCGAGATAGACCGCGAGAAATCCCGAGGCATGCGCGATCTGTGCGCCGCCGAAAATCACCAGCGCCGCGGTGGTGACGAACGGCGCGTGCAGGCCCTGAGGCAGCGCGACGCGATTGAGCGCCAGCACCACCAGCCTGCCGCCGACCATCCCGACGATCGCGCCGAACACGGCTTCCTGCGCGAACTCGCGGACGACGTGCAAGAACGAGCTTCCGCCGCTCGAGATCAACTCCACCAGCATCAAGGTCAGAAATACCGCAAAGGGATCGTTGGTGCCGGATTCGACCTCCAGTGTCGCGCCGACGCGCGGGCGCAGCCGCAGGCCTTGGGCATGCACCAGCAGGAATACGGCCGCGGCATCGGTCGAGGCCACCACGGCGCCGACCAAAAGCGCCTCGGTCCAGTTCAGATCGAGCGCATAGCGGGCGACCGGCGCGGTGATCAGCGCGGTCAGCAGCACGCCGGCGGTCGCCAGCACCATCGAGGGCGCCAGCACCGCGCGGATGCTCTGGAAGCGCGTCCGCAAGCCGCCATCAAACAGGATCAGCGCCAGCGCCACCGAACCGACCAGATAGGTCGTACGCACGTCGTCGAAGGAGAGCTGGCCGGGACCGGCGTCGCCGGCCGCCATGCCGATCACCAGAAAGACCAACAGCAAAGGCGCGCCGAAGCGTAGCGCAAGCAGGCTCGACAGGATTCCGATCATCACAAGAACGGCGCCGAGAAGAATGGCGATGCTGACCGAATCGAGGGAAGCCATGAGCGCTCACAATCACTCGCAGATAGCTGCATTTGCATCCTTATCGTCGCCGCAGTTGGACGCCAAGGCAATTCCGCGCCGCGGCGACAATGTGCCCCAAACCGGTTTAATTGGCTGAATCGCTGCTGTGGCGTTGGCATCGCGGCGGCTTGTGTGGAAATCTGGCCGGCATTCGAATCAAGCCTATCCGGAAAGTCCGATCTGCCCCCGGGCGAGACGTTGACGATGGACATAAGCGACATCCTTGATTTCCTGCGTTCCGCGATGCGCTCGGTCGGCGCGGAGGTTACCTCGCCATGGTTCTGCCTGCAGCTCGGCCTGGTGCTGACCGGCGCCGGGATATCGTTGGCGGCCGGCGCCGCTATCCGCTCGCGGGCCAATCTGACCTCGCGCGCAATGGGCTGGCCCGCGCCGCTGCGGATGATGCTGCGCGTACTGGTTGGTTACTCCTCGACCGCGATGTTCGCGCTCTTGATGCGGGTCACGCGCGTGGTGATGAAGCAACTGACCTGGCCGAGCCGCAGCTATTTGCTGGCGATCGCCGCCAAGCTCGCGCTGGCGTGGCTGGTGATCCGCATCCTGACCTCGGTCATCCGCAACGAGTTCTTCGTCCGCCTGGTATCGCTGGCGGCGTGGCTCGTGGCCGCGCTGAGCATTGTCGGGCAGCTCGACCCGACCATCGAGGCGCTCGACTCGGTCTCGGTGGTGTTCGGCGGCCTGCGGCTGACGCCGCTGCTGTTGATCAAGCTTGCCGTGCTGCTGTCGGTAGCGCTGTGGCTGACCAATATCGCGAGCAATTTCGCCGAAAGCCGGATCACCCGGTCCGGCGATCTGACGCCGTCGATCCAGGTTTTGCTGGTCAAGATCATCCGGCTCGCGCTGATGGCGCTCGCGGTGGCGATGGCGATGAGCGCGGTCGGCATCGACCTGTCGGCGCTCGCGATCTTCTCCGGCGCCGCCGGCGTCGGCATCGGCTTTGGCTTGCAGAAGATCATCGCCAATTTCATCAGCGGCATCATCCTTCTGGCCGACAAATCGGTGAAGCCGGGCGACCTCGTCACCATCGGCGATAGCTCCGGCCGGATCAGCGCGATGAAAACGCGTTATATTTCGGTCGCCGCCGGCGACGGCCGGGAATTCCTGATTCCGAATGAGGACCTGGTGACGCAGAAGGTCACCAACTGGACCTACACCGACAAGAACACGCTGGTGAAGGTCAATTTCGGCACCAATTACGATGCCGACCCCCGGCTGGTGTGCAAGCTGGCGATCGAGATCGCCGCCGCTCATCCGCGCGCCACGAAGGGAAAGGCGCCAGGCTGCATCCTGACCGAGTTCACCGAGGCCGGGATGAAGTTCGCTTTGACATTCTGGATTCCCGATCCCGATGGCATGGACAATGTGAAGAGCGACGTGATGCTGGCGCTGTGGGAGGCGTTCAAGCGCGAGGGCATCCGCGTGCCCTACCCGGTGCGCGAAATCCGCGTCCGCGGCGGCGCGCTGCCGGTGGAGAATACCGTGGAGGTTCCGACCTGATGCCCGCGATGGTGTGGCAACCCCGGCTTGCGCCGGGCGCGGCAGCCCTTAAATTGCCTTTCAAATCAATCTTTCTGATACGTGCGCAGCACCCAGCCGCCAAGGCATGATCCGTCCATGAGCTACGTCGAAGCCTCCGATATTCCCCTCCGCAAGACCGGGCAGATCAAGCTGCACGGGCAGAGCGGTTTTGCCGGCATGCGCAAGGCAGGTAACCTGGTCGCCAAATGCCTCGATGAGCTCACCGATATCGTCAAGCCTGGCGTGGCGACCTCGCGGATCGATGATTTCGTACGCGACTTCGCCTTCGGCCATGACGCCTATCCGGCGACCCTGATGTATCGCGGCTATCGCTATTCGACCTGCACCTCGATCAACCATGTGGTCTGCCACGGCATGCCGGGCGACCGGATGCTGAAGGAAGGCGATATCGTCAATGTCGATGTCACCTTCATCGTCGAGGGCTGGTACGGCGATTCCAGCCGGATGTATGCGATCGGTCCGATCGCCCGCAAGGCCGAGCGGCTGATCGAGGTGACCTATGAAGCGATGAGGCGCGGCATCGCCGCCGTCAAACCCGGCGCCACCACCGGCGATATCGGCCATGCCATCCAGAGCTTCGTCGAGCCACAGGGCATGAGCGTGGTTCGAGATTTCTGCGGCCACGGCCTCGGCCGTCTGTTCCATGACGAGCCGAACATCATCCATATCGGCCGTCCGGGCGAAGGCGTGGCGCTGAGGCCCGGCATGTTCTTCACCATCGAGCCGATGATCAATCTCGGCAAGCCACACGTCAAAATCCTGTCCGACGGCTGGACTGCGGTCACCCGCGACCGTTCGCTGTCGGCGCAATTCGAGCATTCGGTCGGCGTGACCGCGACCGGCGTCGAGATTTTCACGCTGTCGGAACGCCACGGCGAGAAGCCCGTGGCCACGGCCTGATTTTCCCCGCGCGCGACCGCCGCTTTCGGCAACACTTCACGGTTGCAAAAGCCGGGCGGCGCGGCATGCTGCCGAGAAATGGCCACCGGAACCAGCCCACCGCAACCGCCGCCCGAGTCCGCCGGGACGCCGCATTATCACGGCCATCGCGAGCGGCTGCGCGAGCGCTTTCGCAGCGCCGGCCCCGATGCGCTGAGCGATTACGAATTGCTCGAGTTGGCGCTGTTTGCAGCGTTGCCCCGGCGCGACACCAAGCCGCTGGCGAAAGCCCTGCTCAAGACATTCGGCTCGTTCGCCGAGGTCATCCATGCCCCGGAAACCCGGCTGGGCGAGGTCGAAGGCGTTGGCGAAGCGTCGATCACCCAGATCAAGCTCTTGGCAGCGGCCGCCACCCGCATTGCCAAAGGACCGTTGAAACAGCGGCCGCTGTTGTCGTCGTGGAATGACGTGATCGACTATTGCCGCACCAGTATGGCGTTTGCCGACAAGGAGCAATTCCGCATCCTGTTTCTCGACAAGCGCAATCAGTTGATCACGGACGAGGTGCAGCAGACCGGCACCGTCGACCACACGCCGGTTTACCCGCGCGAAGTGGTCAAGCGCGCGCTGGAACTATCCTCAACCGCCATCATCCTGGTGCACAACCATCCGAGCGGCGACCCGACGCCGTCGCAGGCCGATATCCAGATGACGAAAGCGATCGTCGACATCGCCGCGCCGCTCGGGATTTCCGTGCACGACCACATCATCGTCGGCCGCAACGGCCATGCCAGCCTGAAGGGAATGCGGCTGATTTAACGGTTCGCACCGGCCCCCTGCGGAACGGATCTGCTTCAGGCATCAGCCGTCGGAACACGAAGACTAAGCCCCCTCGGTCATCAATAAAATTGATCCCGTGACACAGAATTTTTTATTCACCTTGAAGTAGATTTCGCCTTGAAATAGATGCACTTGACATACTGCTTCAGGTCGGTTTCACTTATCTTCGTACACTGTCCGTTCTGTGGATTACCCCGCCGTAAATGAAGCAGCGCGCGCTGCGGGATGGGCCGTGGCGGCGCTTTCGCATGCCCGCGGTTTTCTCTGCGCCGACGATCAATGACGCTGCCGGGCAGCGATCAAGAAACGACCGATTGAGGAGAGGAAACGATGGAGTGGCGCCATCAGCCACTACTTCCTGCCGAGCACGCCGCCGCTGGTCCGAGCCAGATCGCAGTGGTGGTCTATGATGACGGCCTTGTCAGGGATGCTCTCATAACTCGATGCGCAGCCGATCTGGCCGCGTCAGGGTACCGGCTGGGCGGCATCGTGCAGTCAAATGCGCACCGGCCCGGCCGGCGGCGATGCGATATGTACGTGAAGGACCTGTTGGGCGGTGACGAAATAAAGATCTCGTTCGACCGTGGTAACGAAGCGAGGGGTTGCCGGCTTGATCCGGACGCCTTCGCCCGCATCGACGGATGGATCGAGCGTGCGGTGCTTGAACATGTCGAGCTGCTGGTCATCAATAAGTTTGGCAGGGAAGAAGCAAATGGCCGGGGCCTGCGAGCGGTCCTTGCCGAGGCCCTGATCGCTGAAATCCCCCTGTTAATCGGCATCTCCACCCAAAATCTGCCCGACTTTCTGACATTCGTCGGCGATTCAGCCACGCGCCTGGGGCCCGACATCGAGGCAATTACGGCTTGGTGCCGGAACGCAATTGAGCGTCGAACCCGGCAATTCCAGCCGCGGCTATCGCCTGTGCAAGCATAAGGCGGGTTCTGACCGGCGAGCAACCGCCTGTTGTCGCATGCTCCAGGGCCCATTTTCTCCCGAACAGACCTGCTTGAGCCGCCAGTTGGCCCGGCAGGCCGCCGCCGACCGGAGCCTCCTCGAAGTCGCCGGAGGCGATGCGCTTGAGATAGAGGTCCGCAATCACCACTTCGAAACGCTTCGATCAGCCTGCGAAGGACGGTAGAATCGCCGCCGAAAAACCGATACGCTCGGAGCAGGCAGCAACCGCGCGCCTTCCGCCCCCGGGCGCAAACAGGTGAAGAGACGCGATGGATGATAAAAAGATCCTCCAGAATGCGAACCGCAGTGCTACTCAAGCGGGCATGATCGCGCTCGCGTTTCAGGATTTTGCAACCAAGCTTATCAAGCATGTCCGCAGCGGACGTCCGCTTGATGATGCTTCTCTTGCCACGCTCCGTGACAACTGCATCCGCAACTTGAAGAACTCCACGATGAGCGGGATGTCTTTCGAGGAAGAGGCCGAAACCTTGAGGCAGGCTGTCGAAAATGCGGAAAAATTGCTCGATGGAGCAATAGCGGGAGGGCTGCAACAACCTTAAGTACCCGGCCGGTTCGCCCCAATGCTGCTGGCAGGCATGCCGGAACGATCAGAATGATTAATTTGTCGAGCCGACACGCCCCGCCTACGCGGTGCGCCGTGAAATAGTGCTTGACTTCCAAAGGCCTTGCAAGGCTTGCTCCGCCCCCACGGCCTGCGCGTTCGCGCTGTGTCCTATCTCCATGGCAATGCTCTGAAAATCAGTTGTTCGGTGAGGTTCCTACGATGTCGCAATCGCGTTCGGTATCCATTAGCAGCACGTTCGAGGCCGAGCGCAACTCGCTCGAAGACTTTGCCGCTGAACGCGCCCGCGGCTTCGTCGGCAGGCAGGCAGTTATCGAGCGGCTCACCGGCCTTTGTCTCTCCCCCGTGAAAGAGGACGCGCCGTGGGGCATCTGCGTCACCGGCGAGCCGGGTTCGGGCAAGAGCGCGCTGTTTGGCGAGTTGCTTCGCCGCGTCAAGGAGACCGACGCTTACGTTCTCGCGCATGCCGCCGGCGCCAGCCCGCGGGCATCATCGTTCGATGCAATGCTGCGGCGCTGGATCGAGGAGCTCGGCAGCGCGCTCGAGGTCGGCGACGTCGACCTCGCCGAGAATGTCGAGCCCGAGACGGTCGAATTGGCCTTCGCCTCGTTGCTCGGCCGGATGGCATTACAGCGTCGCGTCATCGTCCTGATCGATGGGCTCGACCAGTTCAAAAAGACCACGCGCGGAAGGTTTACGACCTGGCCGCCACGGCTGTGGCCGGACAATGCGCGGTTTGTCGCAACCGCCATTCCCGGCGGGGCCTCCAAAGCGTTGACGGGGCGCGCGGGCATGGAAGCGTTGTCGCTGCCGCCGCTGGACGCTACCGAGGCTACCGGCATCATCGAGAGCATAGCCAATCGTCATCAACGCAAGCTCGAAACCCCCGTGATCGATGCGCTGCTGGCGAAGAAGCACGCGGGCGAGCCCGCATGGGGCAGCCCGCTATGGCTGGTGCTCGCCGTCGAGGAGCTCACCGCTCTCGATGCCGATGACCTCAGCCGCGCGAAGCGTGAATATACCGGCACCCCGGCCGAGCGCCTCCGAAATTTGATGCTCGACGCCGTCGGTGACATGCCGGGCGATATTTCCCGCATCTATCGCGCAACGTTCGATCGCGCGGCTGAACGGTTGGGCGCCGCCGTGGCGCCGGCGTTTGTCGGTTTGCTCGCTGTGAGCCGTACGGGATGGCGCGAGAGCGATCTTCGGCAATTGCTGCCGCAGGTAAGCGGCGAGCCCTGGGACGAAGCGCGCTTCGCCGCGCTACGCCGCCTGTTCCGCGGCCAGATACGCCAGCGCGGCGATCACGCGCAATGGGATTTCAACCACGAGCAGGTGCGCACCGCCGCTCATTCGCGGCTCGCGGCGCTGCGTCTTTCCAAGCCGCAACTGCACCTGTTGATTGCCGACCACCTTCTGACCCTCGCTGCGGACGACCCGCTGCGCGTTAGTGAAACCATGGTCCATCTGCTGGCAAGCAAGGACGATATCCGCGCTGCCGGGTACTATGGCGATTCATCGTTAAGCGCGACAGAGCTCCAAGGCGCCACGCACGCACTCGCCGACGCCATGATCGCACCGCCGACGGGCACTCCGGCAAGTGCCGCCAGAGACATATGTCGTTTGCTTGACATCCCCGACGGTTCTGTCCGCGCCGTGGTCGCCGAGCGTTTCCTTTTCAATCTCGCCGATACGATTGAACAACACGTCCCCCTCGACGCCCGCTTGATGGTCTTGAACTCGACCAAACAAGCGTTCGAGCAACTGCTTCGCACCGAATCCGGCAACGCCGGCTGGCAGCGCGATTTGTCGGTGGCGTGCGATCGTATCGGCGACGTGCTGGCGGCGCAGGGCAATCTGCCCGAGGCGCTGAAATCCTATCGCGACGTGCTGGCGATCAGGGAACAGCTGGCGCGCGCCGACGCCGGCAACGCGGGCTGGCAGCGCGATCTGGCAGCCGCGCACGAGAAGATCGGCGACGTGATGGTGGCGCAGGGCAATCCGCCCGAGGCGCTGAAATCCTTCCGCGACGCGCTGGCGATCAGAGAACGGCTGGTACGCACGGACGCCGACAATGCCGACTGGCAGCACGATCTGGCAGCCGCACACGAGAAGATCGGCGACGTGCTGGTAGCGCAGGGCAATCTGCCCCAGGCGCTGATATCCTTCCGCGACCAGTTTACGATTGCCGATCGGCTCGCGGACGCCGATTCGAAAAATACGGAACGGGACCGCTATCTGTCCGTATCTTACGATCGCATCGGTGCCGTGCTGATGGCGCAGGGCAATCCGGAGGAGGCGCTGAAGTCCTTCAAGCACGCGATGGCGATCCGGGAACGGCTGGCCGAGGGGGACCCCGAGAACCCCGCCTGGCAGCGCGGTTTGTCGATGTCTCACGACCGGGTCGGCGACGTGCTGGTAACGCAGGGCAATCTGGAGGAAGCGCTGAAATCCTTCCGTAGCGAGCTCGCGATCGCCGATCGATTGGCCAAGGCCGACCCCGGCAATGCCGGCCGGCAGCGCGACCTGTCGGTGTCCCACGCCAAGGTTGGCGACGTGCTGGTGGCGCAGGGCACGCTGCCCGAGGCGCTGAAATCCTACAGCGATGCGCTGCTGATCAGAGAGCGGCTGGCCCGCGTCGACCCCGACAACGCCGACTGGCAACGCGGCCTGTCAGTGTCCTACGATCGTATGGGCGACGTGCAGATGGCGCAGGACAATCTGCCCGAGGCGCTAAAAGCCTTCCGCGACCAGCTCGCAATTGCCGAGCGGCTGGCTCGCGCCGACCCCGGCAACGCCGGCTTGCAACGCGATCTGTCGGTGTCGCACGAGAAGGTCGGCGACGTATTTATGGCGCAGAACAATATGGAAGAGGCGCTGAAATCCTTCAACGACGCGCTGGCGATCAGAGAACGACTGGCGCAGGCCGACCCCGGCAACGCCGGCTGGCAGCGCGGTCTGTCGGTCTCGTATGATTGCGTTGGCGACGTGATGGAGGCGCAGGGCAATCTGCCCGAGGCGCTGAAATCCTTCCGCTACGGGCTGGCGGTCAGGGAACGGCTGGCGCGCACCGACCCCAACAACGCCGGCTGGCAACGCGATCTGGCTGTGTCCTACGATCGTGTCGGCGAAGTGCTGGAGGCGCAGGGCAAGCTGCCCGAGGCGCTGAAATCCTACAATGAGGGACTGGCGATTGCCGATCGGCTGGCAAGCGCCCAGCCCGACAACGCCGACTGGCAGCGCAGTCTTGCCATTAGCTATGGACACCTTGGCGACGTCTATCGTCGTGCCAATGATTCCGAGAAAGCAGAGGCCGCAACGCGAGAGGGACAAGCCATCATGCAACGGGTTGTAGAGCTCGCGCCAGACAATGCCGGCTGGAAGAAAGACCTCGACTGGTTCGACGAGCAGGTGTCGACCTGGGAGAAGGAGAAATAGCCGATCTGCGGATCTGTGAGGGAACCAAGAAAGCATCGGTGCATGATGCGATGCTCTCAATCCGATCGGCGGGCTTTGCCGCCGAGTCTGATCGCTGCCCCGAACCGATGCCCGCCAGAAACTAAATGAAACCCGATTTCGCCTGACGTCGACGAACGTAGCGGGAGCCGTCCCGTTGCACGATGGGCATACATCTGATATGCATTTTCAAGCATATCTGATGTGCAGATGTGAATTTGCACCCGGTATCGCCAGCAAAGAAATGGCGGCTGACCGGGGCAAGTAACAGGGGAAACGAAATGGCCGATTATGCGAATGCCAGCATTGTAGTCGAGACAGTGCCACCAGCGGAGATGGGAGCGGCGCTAGCGGATGACGCCGCCAAGAAAGCCAAATACGGCGCTATTCACTTACTCGTTCGCGGTTTTTTATGTACACCCTTTCTGGCCTATGGAGCCTGTGTGGTGTTCGCGATGGTCGCCGCTGGCATACCGCTTGGCGTGGCCGGACTGGTCTTCCCGGCCGGTTACGTTACGCTGAGCTTCCTTGGCCTCGAGATGGCGACCGGCAGCTTCGCGACAATGCCCATCGGCATGTACGCCGGAACGGTCACGCCGTTCCAGGTAATTCGCAACTGGTTCTGGACCATGGTGGGCAACCTGCTCGGCGGCATATTCTTCGCCTGGCTGCTCTGGTTCTCATCAACCCGAGGCGGAACCGTCCCCATCCCGCCGCACAGCCTTCTCACCGTCATCGCCCACACCGCCGAGCACAAGGCCTCGTATATCCAACAAGGCACCATCGGCTGGTGCGCCGCCATCGGCATGGGCGTGCTTTGTAACTGGCTGGTGAGCCTGGGGTCTGTCATGTCCAAAGCCACGCGTAGCACCGTGGGCCGGATAATCCTGATGTGGGTCCCGATCGGAATGTTCTTTGCACTGGGCTTCGAGCACACCGTGGTCAACATGTGGCTGTTCCCGACCGGTATCCTCGCCGGCGCCCATGTTAGCCTCTATGATTGGTGGGTGTGGAACCAGATTCCGGTCACCATCGGCAATATCCTCGGTGCGATGGTGCTGAACGGCACCCTGTGGTATTATACCCATACCTTGCAGGAAAGGAGCAACGGCAGCAGCAGCAGCAGTTCGCTCGCGCGGCCTGCTCGGGCGTAAACCGGAACTTGCCGGACTGCATTGCAATGACGATCAGGGGCGCGCTGCGCCCCTGATTTATTACGTCGACCGATCGACTATCGGCCGATGCCTACCGCAACAACGCTGCTGGTTACCCGAATCCCGAAGGTTTGAGCCCGGGGCGTTCAAGAACCCGCGCTCGACGAGCGATCGCAGCACATCTGCCCTTTTCACCCACCACCGCCTTTAAACGCCCTGCGCCCCAGAAGGTGGACCGCCAAGTGGGCGGACCATGGACAGGACCTGTTTACGACTAAGCCAACTGTACGGCCCTAACGGACGGCTACCGGCGTGGCGTGCAGTTCTCCACTCACGAGTGCCTGTCCATACCGCGCCGATAACAGCGTCCGTGGCACGGCATCGCGTTCACACGTTCGCGCCGCAATGTCAGCCGCTGGTTAACCATCCCCGGCCTGATCGCGATTATCGCCGGCACCTTCCCTTCCGGGCCCTCACAGAGAAAAACCAAGCAGCCACAAACGCTAAAATTGCCTGGATCGGGCCGACGGGGCTCCAGATCCTTGTTTTGCCGCGTTTTCTTTACGCTCGCTCGAAAACGCCCTAACAGGCCATTGCGCCTTTGCCGCAGCGCACACCGGGACATTACGACCCCTGCAGGTCGCTGCTGGCACCGTGTGAATACCGAGGGGCCGCGGCTTTTGGAGCAATGTTTCGCTACAGGCTGGGCAATTAGCCCTGGCGCCATTTCGACCAGCTCGCCGATCCTTCCGCCATGGAACGAAAATCTGTGTACATATATTTCGTTTTGTGTCTATATGTTTCCTGATACGTGACCTAGAGTGGCATAGCAACGAACCGATAGGTGTTGCCGGGCGGGGGGCGTTTTCCCCATCCGGAGGACTGAAATCGTGCTGACGCTGCATAAGGGCCGCCGCGAAGCGGCATGATGCAGAGGAATGCGATCGGATCGGCCACGCGTTAGCGGCCGTTACGATGAGAGGAAAGAAGCGGAGCTTGTCCGTTGGCGTAAGCGCGGCGAGCCGGCGATTAGAATACCCCAGTAAACAACAATCTTTTTGTAGGAGCGACCGTGAGAATTCCAGTTGTCGAGGCTAAACTTCCGGTTGTTGGAGCTCATACGGCGGCCGAGCCACCGGGTAACACCAGGGTTTTGTGGATATCGTCCCTGGCATTTACGCTCGGTTTTGCGGTTTGGGGGATGTTTGCCGCACTCGCCCCCTTCCTGATCAAATGGTACAGCTTCACCGTCAGCCAGGTCCTGATCCTGGCCGCGATGGAGCCGTTTTTCGCGGCCGCCGTTAGTATCCCGCTCGGGATCTGGACCGACAAGTTTGGCGGCCGGAAGGTTTTCACGATTTTGCTTCTGAGCATCGCCGTGGTTCTGTTTTTCGGGCTCTTCGCCGAGAGCTACTTTTCCTTTCTGGTTCTCGGGACGATGCTCGGACTCGGAGGCGCAACCTTCGTGGTGGGTGCCGGTCACGTTTCATCCTGGTACCCGAAAAAGAAGCAGGGTACCGCCCTTGGCATCTTCGCGATGGGCAACGTCGGGATCACCATCGGCATGATGACCGTCACGTACCTGATTACCGGCGTACTGGAGGGCGCGGATAGCTGGCGCCTGATATTCCCGATCTTCGCCACGTCCGCACTGTTGATGGCGGCGGTCTACTGGTTTTTTACCTCCGATCCGCCGCACAGGCAGCACAAGGCCGCTTCCGTACGCGAAATCATCGCCGTGTTCCGGTCGGGCACCGTGGTGTGGCTGGTGCCCTACCTTTACTGGGTGGCCTTCGGCACCCTCACCTTCTTCGCGTCATTTATGCCCACTTATTTGGTCGACGAGTGGCATGTCGATGCCGCCCAATCGTCCATGGTGTACGCTCCGATGCTGGTGATCTGCGTCGCCATCACCCGGCCGATCGGCGGCGTGCTGGCCGACCGTCATGATGCCCTCAATATTCTGAAAGGGATGTTCGGTGTCATGGTTGCTCTCGCTGTGGTCATGACCATGCAGATTTCGCTGAGCGTCGAGCTGTTCGCCATTTATGGGCTTGCGCTCTTGTCCGGCGCTGCCGCGGCAGCGGTCATGAAGCTGATCCCGCTCTACTTTCCCCGGCAGGTCGGGGCAGTCAGCGGGCTGGCCAAGGCTGCCGGCGCGGCATGTGGCTTCACCATGACCATGACCCTGGCCGGCAGCAAGAACCTTCTGGGCGACTACACCCTTGGCTTTGCCATCTGGGCGCTGATGAACGGCGCAGCGTTCTACATCGCGTATACCCGGGTCGGCTTCAACCAGGCAAAATCGTCCACGGCAAGCCATTCCGCCATCGAGACGAAACCGGCCTATGCCGGACCGGCGGTGAAGGCGGCGGTTGCGTGGCAAGGAAGCGGGCAGGAAGTTGACTTCCTCTCCGCTGGCGGCAAGCGCCTGGACCCTGATGTCGCATGAGCTCGGGGAAATGATCACGGCGTCGGCTCCCTCCTGGAGCCGACGAGGGGCGCCGACTTACCTGAGACGCATGCGCAGTTTCATCAATGCGGTGCCGAAACGTGATACGCTCAAGAGGAAGCATGACATCCCTGAGGCTCGAGAATTAGCGACGGCAAGCTCGAGCGCCTGAGCGACGAGATGATCCCGGTGGATCGATCCCAGCTTTCTTGCAGGTGATTCTGCGCGGCTGTGTCAACCTTGCCCTGTTGGTGTGAACCGTCACGTTGTCCGGGCTGATACCAGCCGCATTATTTGGGGATCGATGCCGAGGATCGCGTGGGGGTTGAGGCGCTTCATTCGGGCGGTAGCAATTATTCGGGCACCGCATCAAGGCACATCCGACGAAGGCGTCGTAATTGTCGAATGCCGGAATGTGGACGAAAGACAACCCATGGCGCTGAAGCCTGTCAACTCGGCGAAGGTCTGCCACCGGCGCTCTCAGAAGTAGCGCTCGGAGGCCATGCATATCGCCGTCAAGCTCTTTGCAAATCAGTGACGTTGGGCTGCGCCGGCGACGATCATAGCCGATCGACGCGGTCCGCAAAATCTCCCGTAAGTCAAAAACAGGGCGACGGGGTTGCACGCCCGCCGATCAGGTCGTCGGCGTCGGGCCGCCATTGGCGGAGTAGAGCGCAGGGATCAGACTCCTGGCAAGGCTCTTAACGAGCCCAATGAAGGTCACCGTCCAAGCCAGCAGCGCCGCGTAAATGAACACGTCGGCGATAGGCTGCAGAAATTCCAGCTTCATGGCATGCGCCATTTCGAAGGTGCAGACGGTGTACATACCGAGCGGAAACACCGCGCTCCAATACACGGGATCGTATCTGAGCGGGAATTTCATGTAGAGATGCCGCCACGCGACCAGGATAATGAGCAGCGGAATCCACCAGGTTCCGGCCGCCCAAAAAAAGATCGTGAACCCCGTGAGAAAGGGCGCCAGCGACTCAAGGAACCACGCATCTCCGCCATTCTCGATCAAGAGCGACCCGGCAAGCGTCGAGATCGCCATCGCACCCATGTTGATCCAGTACGAAGGCACGAAGTCGGCCGGCGCAAACTTGAAAAACATGTAGCGATAGAAGATCAGCGAGATGATCGAGATGTACATCATGCCGCCACATAGCCACATCGAGACGGCGACCAAATTGACATGGAGACGGAGGGGCTGGTCGAAATGTCGCGCGAGGAGCGCGCTCAAAAGTGCGATTGCTTGCGTCGAGACAACTGCAAGCAGCCACGCCCCGCTAATCGCCTGATCGATCGTCGGCTTGGTCTCCTTGATCGTCAGGTTAGCGAAAATCGCGTAGGTCAGGATGACCCAGAGCAAAATAGCAAAAATCCAGAGCACGAGGGCGGCGCCCAAGGCGCCGGCGAGCAACAGCTGATTTGCGATCACGCCGGTGGCCGCCACGGCAGAGAGAAACCCCGGCCCGGCTCGATGATCGGTCATGTCGTCAAGTAGTGCCTGGCGGTAGCGCAAGAGGCGCCACAAAGTGAGCATCCAGAGCACCAGATATTGCACGACATTCAGCCACAGCAGAACGGCGCCGATTGTCTCGAACCCGGCCCGGTCCGAGGCGATGGAGACGATGCCTGTAGCCATGACCAAGGCGAAATAGGACGGCGAGAGATCCCGGGCGCCCCTCGCCAGCCAGCTCATAAATCCGGAGTTTCCACCTTGCGTATCAATCCGCCGGCGTACCCGCGTATCACCAGGTGCATCCAACCCACAAACTCCGGTGAACTAAGGACGGAAGCCGGTGACGATCGGAACGCAGAAGCCGCCCACAAGGCTGCCGATCACGCTTCCGGCTCATAAGGCTACTCTCTACCGAGAGATATCGACGAGAGATCGAGTTTCAATCGAGGCAGGTTGCGAGCCCTCTTCCCCTCGCCCCCTGTAAATATTCGTTCGAAGCAGCGACGGCCCTCTTTTACCTTGATCGACGGCCGACAAATTAATCCCTGCCGGATAAGACAGAACCACCTCTTGCGGATAAGACAGAACCACCTCTTGAGGTGGTTCTCATCGCTTGAGCACTGCTTGAGCATTGCTCGGGAGGGCGGTCTGATCTTCGGTCGGGTCCCGGCTTCCGATCAAGACGCCTCTCGCAAGTCCCTTAGTGCCCCGCTCCCCCCGCCGCCGGCCTGACGGTATTTCTGATCTGGAGCTGGTAAGGCCGCCACAGATACCAGAAGGGGAACATGATCAGGTGCACCAGCCGGGAGAATGGGAACAGGGCAATCACCACGAACCCGTTAAGCATGTGTAGCCGGACCGGCAACGGTAGCGACGAGACGAAGTGGGTCTGAGGATTCAAGCTCACCAGCGAGATCAGCCACGGCACGGCCGTGTCGACATACCAGTCAGCGCCCCAGCGGTAGGCCAGCGAAACGTAGAAACCGAGAGCCACCTGCACGAGCAGCGCCAGCAGCAGGACGCCGTCCATCGGGCTGGTCACCGAGAGGATGCGCTCGGTCGTAAAGCGGCGGAAGATCAGGACGCACAGCCCGACCAGCGCGGCCAGTCCGAACGTAAAGCCGATCAATTCGACTGTGTACAGCGTTCCCGGGTTGGATGTCAGGTTTGCCCACAGGCCGGGGATAAGGAACCCGACCAAGTGCGCGAGCAAAACAACCACGATCCCGTAATGCCACGGCACCGAACCCCAGAACAGGCGGCGGTTTTCCAGGAGCTGGGAAGATAGGGTGGAGTACGAAAAACGGTTGGCGCGATAGCGATAGACGCCACCGCCTACTGCGACCAAGATCGCAAGGTACGGGAAAACCGCATATAGAACTGTGTCACTCATGGAACGGCCCTCTGTCATTCATGGGAATGTGCCTCTTACGCCCGCCAATCCAGCAGGTCGTCCGCGGCGACCTCCGCAAGTGGCTTGTAGATCTTGAAATGCTGACGCCCAGCCTGGGTCCAGAACACGACGTGCGTTTCGACCGGCGGGCATCCCGGATCGGAGCATGGAAGCTCCGACACCATGATGGTTTCCTCTTCGTCGAGCTTGAAGCGCTCGCGCGTCCAGCCAAGAACGCGTTCCTGCTCGGCGGAGCGATCGATGCCCTTTTTCGTTATGCCGTCATGGAGCACAAGACGCAGCGCATCGAGCAACTGATGGTAGGGGTGCTGGCGCTGTTCGCCGTCCCGGATATCGTAGTCCTCGCTCATTGCGAGCAAGAAGCCGCCTTCGAGCACATCGCCCGCAGCGCCGCCCTTCATCTGCTTGCGATCGTCCTTCTGCCCCTCACCATTGAGCACGTTGATCTGATTACGTGCCTCGCGTGCCTGCTCCCTGCGCTGCCTGACTAGTTGGCGCTCATCCAGTTTACCGCGTTCGATCCCGGTGTCGCCGTCAATATCGGCGGTTCCATGTCCGTGTGCGTCGGACTCGGTTTCCGGTTTGGTCGTCATGCGTTCAAGCGCCGGGAGCAGTCCCTTGTTCACCAAATCGTCAACGTCCCCGCCCTCGCTGCGCGCCGCAAAGCGCAGCACGGTCGACAACCGGTCAGGAACGTCGTTGGCGCTCTCTTCAAATCCTTCCGCGCGATAGCTCTTCTTGAGCTCGACCATGAAGACGCTGCGCTTGTAGTTTTCACCAAACAGCTGATAGCCGATATACGGATGACAAATCGAGTTCAGGTCGAAAAAACCGCTGTAAACCTCCTGAAGCTTGCCAACAGGATGCTCCCTGGCGAAGTCGCGGAAGATCCCCAGCAAGGTGGCGGCTTGCGGCTGCACTCTGCCAACCAGCGCGCCACATTCCGCCGCTTTGTCAGCCAAGCCTGGAGCCGGATAATCGAGCATATCGGCGAACAGCTCCAAAACTTTGGAGCGGTTCGCAGATAAGACGTCTGCTCGGTATGAAAAACGACTCATGATCCTCTACGGGTACTGATGGAACAGCCGACTCCGATCTCGCGCTTGCGAGGCGGGTAGTTGCGCGAGGCAGAGTCGAGCATTGAAGATATATGCTCGACTGCCGTCTCGCGCGCCGCGATGCAAATAACGGCTTATGGTCCCCGAGCCGGATCGGTGTGGAAGCCGACACCGACCGCGCCCTTGCGGATCGGATAGTTGCGCGACACCGGATCGAGTACCGGGAATAGGGAGTCGACCGCCGTCTCGCGCTCCATGGGCGGAACCACAAAGCGTTCCTCGAAGGTGGGCATCGAGGTGAGCCGCCAGATCGCCTCCACCTCGGCCGGCGTGGTCTTGCCGAGCTGGAGTGCCCTTTCCACTTCTTCCGCCGGAATATCCTTGACCTTCTTCGAGCGCATGTACACGCGCACCGCGACCATCTTGCGGTAGACGTCCCGGATAATCTCCTCGTTGCCGCCGGACAAGAGGCTCGCCATGTAGCGCAGCGGGATACGCGACCGGTCGAGCGAGCTCATCAGCGGCCCCAAACGGGCTTCCGAAGCGACGTTGTCGTATACGCCGTTTTCCACTTTGGCCAGCACCGGCCCGAGCGGCGGCACATAGAACAGCATCGGCAAGGTGCGGAACTCCGGATGGAGCGGCAGCGCGATTCCGAACTTCTTGACGAACTGGTAGACCGGCGACTTCTGCGCGGCATCGATCTTCGAATCGGGGACTCCATTCGCCCTGGCAGACGCAATCACTGCCGGATCGAAGGGATCCTTGATGATGTTACGCTGCGCCATCACGAGCTGGTCTTGCGGAGCCTTGGCCGTCTCCTCAATAAGATCTGCGTCGTAGAGCACGAGGCCGATATAGCGGATGCGTCCCACGCAAGAGTGGAAGCATGCCGGCGGCTGCCCGCTTTCAAGGCGCGGATAGCACAGGATGCACTTCTCAGCCTTACCAGTCGACCAGTTGAAGTAGGTCTTCTTGTACGGGCAACCCGAGACGCACATGCGCCATGCACGGCACCGCTCTTGGCTGACCAGCACCACGCCGTCTTCACCACGCTTGTAGAGCGCGCCTTGCGGGCAGGCGGCCACGCAGCCCGGATTGAGGCAGTGGTTGCAGATACGCGGCAGGTAGAAGAAGACCGTGCTGTTGATCTCGTTGATCTGGCGCATTTCCTCCTCGGAGGCGCCATCGAAGTTCGGGTCGTTGTTCGCGTAAACCTGCGAGCCACCCAAATCGTCGTCCCAGTTCGGACCTGCCTCAATGGTGTCCATGTACTTGCCGGTAACCATCGAAATCGCACGCGCCGTGGGCTGCTTCTCGGTCAAGGGCGCGGTAAACAGGTTCTGGTAGTCGTAGGTCCAGGGCTCGAAATAGTCGTCGAGCTGGGGCAGATTGGGATTATAGAAGATGTTGCCGAGCGTACCCCATTTGCCTTGCAGGCGCAGGCGCAGGCGCTTCTCCCTCTTCCCGTCGACTACCCAGCCACCCTTGTAGTGGTTCTGGTCTTCCCAACGTGTCGGGTAGCCGGTTCCCGGCTTGGTCTCCACGTTGTTCCAGTACATGTATTCGGTGCCCTTGCGGTCCGTCCAGATGTTCTTGCACGCGATGCTGCAGGTGTGGCAGCCGATGCACTTATCGAGGTGAAAGACCATCGAAACTTGAGCTCGGATGTCCATGTGTATTTCTCCTTCGTTCCTATGGCTTCGTCGTCTCGTTATGGCTTCGTCGTTATGGCTTAATGCTTTTAACTTCTATACGTTGCCGACCACGTCGGCTTTAATCTTTAGTGGATTCCGCCGCCTCGCCGTTTGTCGCCTTTTTGGCGCGCGACGCCAAGGTTGCTCGTGCAGCAGCGACTGCAAGCCCGTCGCCCATGCCGACCAAGACCGGATCGGATGGTCCTGTTCCCGGAGCCGGCTTGGTATCGCGTATCGATGCCACACGGACATCGAATTCAAGCGTCATGCCCGCGAGCGGGTGATTGGTATCCACCACGGCGTAGCCGTTATCCTCGTCGACCTCGGTGATTATCACGTTTTCCACGTGTTTGCCATCCTCGCTTTCAGCGAAAAAGCACATCCCCGCCTCGATCTGGTCCACGCCGCCGAAGGTCTCGACCGGAACCCGCTGCTGCAACTCCTTCTTGCGCTCACCATAAGCCTCTTCGGGCGGCAGAGTAACGACGAATTGGTCGCCTTCTGCCTTGCCCTCGAGGGCCCGTTCGAGCGCGGGCAACAGCCGCCCCTCACCCTGCTGATACAACAACGGCTCGTCGCCCCAGACCGAAGAACGGATGTGACGGATCTGGCCGTTGGTGCGCAGGGTGTAGTTGATGGTCACGTACTTTCCGGCGCTGATCCTTTGCGGCGCGCCGAATTGCCTCGGCGCGCGCTCATGCTCATGATCGTGCTCATGGTCATGATCAGCGGGGATAGCTACCATTCCAGCTTCTCCATCTTGCGCACGCAGACGTGCGTGTCGCGCGTCAGGATTCCGGTTGGCCCCCAGTAGTTCCAGCCGTATGTAAACTGGGCATACCCACCAGCCAAAAACAGCGGATTGATACGAATACGCGTCAGGCTGTTGTGACCGCCGCCGCGCTTGCCGCGCTCCTGCGATATCGGGATGTACACCGTACGCTCGACCGCGTGGTAGTACATGCAGGTGCCGGGCTGGATACGGCGGCT
>JAGXAJ010000120.1 GCA_018971625.1 Pseudomonadota bacterium | reverse complement strand
GATCGGCACCAGCACGATGTTGTTGGCGGTCAGCGCCGTCATGCCGAAGCCGCCGATGATATAGGCCGAGCCGTCGATGCCGACGAAGCGTTGGTAGATCGCGCTGGTGGCCGGCAGGTTGTAGACCAGCGTCATGGTACGCGCGCCATCGCCGCCCCAGTCGAAGCCGACCGAAGGGCCCTGCCAGTAAACGCGCAGGTCGCCGGCATTCTTGGTGTAGAGCGTGCCTTCGCCATAGCGAAGGCCCGCCACAAAGGCGCCGCTGCCTTCTTCACCCAGCACATAGCCGTTCGGCAGGCCCCACTGGCTGATGGCGCGTTCGATAACCGAAGCCAGACCGCGCGAGACGTTACCGAAAAACCGGTGGCCGGCGCTGACCAGTTCGTCCGACTCATAGGTGCCTGCGTTTGGCGCGCGGGGACCCGGCTGCTGCTGCTGCGGATACGGCTGCTGCTGTATCGGCGGCTGGGGCGGTGGCGGTTGCTGTGAGAAAGCGGGCACCGTCCAGCACGTGACGACGGCGAGCGTCACCGTGGCAAGGCGAGAGGCGGAAATCATGAAAGGACCCCTGGATCTCAATATCGTGGCCGCCGCCTTAACCTGACGCCAACATACGCGGCTTAGGTTGCGTCCGTTGTCCCCCGACTCAAATGTTATCGATACCAACTATGACGGCACCACGGCAGGAAAGAAATGGCAGTTGTTCGCGATAAGGTCTTTCGCCCCGGAATCGCCTTTATCGGCTTTTGGGCAAGCTTGGCAGCAATAAGCCTTACGGTGCTGGCGGGCGTTTTATCCGCGGCCCGAGCCTCCACTACCGAGCGGGTGGTCGTGAACCGGTTTTCCGGCCTTGCCATCGAGGGGTTCGACCCCGTCGCCTATTTCACCGATGGAGAGGCCGAGGTCGGCCGTGAGCAATTCGAGGCCTCCGAGGCGGGCGCGGTCTGGCGTTTCCGCAACGAGGGCAACCGCGCGTCCTTTGTCGCCCATCCGGATATCTACGGGCCGCAGTTCGGCGGCTACGACCCGATGGATCTGGCCCGCGGGGTGACGGTAGCCGGCAATCCGCGATTCTGGCTGGTTTCGGGCGAGCGGCTTTACCTGTTCAACCGCGAGGAGACCCGGGCGGCCTTTGCCTTGGATCCGTCGCGGGTGCTGCGCCGCGCCACCTACCGCTGGCCAGGGATCGAACAGACCTTGGCCGAGTAGGGCCGAATAGAACATCGGTCAGTCTGCCGCGGCGGGATCGCCCCAGGCAACGAACTCAGGCACGATGAAGTTGCTGGTCTCCTGGCCGAACTTCAGGGCGTTGCCGCGCGCATCGGCGACCTTGCCTCCGGCCGCGGTGACGATGGCATGGCCGGCCGCGATGTCCCATTCGGACGTGGGTGCAAGTCGCGGATAAATATCAACGGACCCTTCCGCGACCCGGCCGAATTTGACTGCCGAACCGAGTACCGACCGGACCGCGCCTGGGCGGCGGCCGATGAAGGCTTCGGTCCGAGCATCGCCATGCGAGCGGCTGACGGCTGCGACCCAAGGCAGGCCCAGTTGCGGGATGCGCCGTGTGTGAATGGCCGTGGCAACTCCTGTCGATGAACCTGATGTCGTCAGGCGCTGCGCGCCTTGGCCGACCAGCCCGCGCCATATCAACCCCAACGCCGGCGCGCCGATGATTCCCAATAGCGGCGTACCTTCGCTGACCAGCGCAAGGTTGACCGTAAATTCGCTTCGGCCGGCAAGATATTCCTTGGTGCCATCCAGAGGGTCGATCAGGAAGAAGCTGCCGCGGAGCGATGACCTGGCGAGATGGACGCGTTCTTCGGAGATGGCCGGAATGTTTGGCGCGAGCCGCGTCAGGCCCTCCCCGATGATCCGGTCAGCGACGAGGTCCGCGTCAGTCACCGGCGATCCGTCCGGCTTGCCGTCGATATTCAGGTCAACGCGACTGACCGCCAAAATGGCGGCGCCGGCCCGGATCACCAGGTCGGTCAGTGGCTCCACGAGTCGGGTTGCGGTATCGCGGTCGATCACAGCTCCTGACAAACCTGCCTCATTGATAGGCGTGCTCAATATTCGTGTTCCTATTCGTGCCTTGGATGCGATCCACCGTTTACCTAACGCTTATTCTGTCGACCCATGTGGTAATTCTGCCGCGGATGAAAAGGTGCGCGTAACCGGGGCGCTCCGTGTTGGCACCACGCGTATCCGCAGTGTATCAAACCGGCAATCAGGCGTGATTCGTATTGGTCCGAGCCGCGCTAATTCCAAGGAATATCTCCAGGAACACCTTATGTCTGGCACCTCGTTCCCCGGTCCTACCCCCGACGCCCTCGAACTCGCGGCGCTGTTGTGCTCGCGGGTTTGCCACGACCTCATCAGTCCGGTGGGTGCCATCGTCAACGGGCTCGAGGTTCTTGACGACAACCCGAAGCCCGAAGACCGCGAATTTGCCCTCGACTTGATCCGCAAGAGCGCAAAGACCGCGTCGGCACGATTGCAGTTCTGCCGCCTGGCATTCGGCGCGGCGGGCTCGTCGGGCGCACAAATCGATCTCGGCGACGCCCAGACCATGGCGCGCGGTCACCTGGAAGACGGCAAGATCACGATCACATGGAATCTGCCGCGGGTGCTGCTGGCGAAGAACCGGGTCAAGCTGCTGTTGAACATGATGGTGATCGCGCAGCAGACGATTCCGCGCGGCGGCGTGATCACGGTCGATCCGATCGGCGAGGGCGAGGCACTGAGCTTTCGCGTCGCGGCCAGCGGGCTGAACGCGCGCATGCCGCAAAACATTGCCGATCTCCTGAGCGCGTCCCACGATTCTGGGGTCGATGCCCATGCGGTGCAGCCTTATTATACAAGGCTGCTGGCGCAATCCTGCGGGCTCAAGGTGGTGCTGGCGCCGGAAGGCGATTCGATCGTGGCGACGGCCTCGTAAGGAGCGCTTGGCGCGCGATTGTGGTTAACCGACAGTTGAAGCCGCGTCCGGGACCGCATGGAATGCCCTTATCTCTTTGTTGAGAGCGTTCTTTTCCAGTTACGAAACCAATATTAAACGCTTTGCGTAGAAGCTGACCAAACTCCGAAAAGGCGTGTCGAAGTGGCGCGCCCCGTGCGTACCAAGGTCGGTTTCATGGATGATTTATTGCGGGAGTTTTTGACCGAGACGAGCGAGAGCCTGGACACGGTCGACAATCAGCTGGTTCGGTTTGAGCAGGAACCGAACAACGCCAAGATACTGGATAATATATTCCGGTTGGTTCACACTATTAAGGGGACCTGCGGCTTTCTGGGACTGCCGCGGCTGGAAGCGCTGGCACATGCGGGCGAGACGCTGATGGGCAAGTTCCGTGACGGCATGCCGGTCACGGGTGAAGCAGTCAGCCTGATTCTGGCGAGCATCGACCGCATCAAGGAAATTCTCGCCGGGCTGGAAGCGACCCAGGCGGAGCCGGAAGGCGCCGATCAGGACCTGATCGTCAAATTGCATGAGATGGTGGAGCAGGGCATGGCGGCGATGCCCGCACCAGCTCCGGAGCTGGCATCCGCGCCGGCGAATCCTGCATCGTCCGCGGGCTCGACGCAAGGCACCTTGGTGGTCCAGACCCTGGAACGCGAGCTGCGCCCCGGCGAAGTGTCGCTGGATGAGCTCGAGCGCGCCTTCCAGGAGACCGCGAGCGAAGTCGCGCCTGTGCCGGCTGCGGCCGCGCCGCGTGCGGCACCAAAAAAGGAAACCAAGGCCGAAACCAAGCCGGCAGCCAAGAAGTCCGATGGCGAGATGGCCGAAGGCGAGAAGGTCGCCAATCAGTCGATCCGCGTCAACGTGGACACGCTGGAACATCTGATGACCATGGTCTCAGAGCTGGTCTTGACCCGCAACCAGCTTCTGGAGATTTCACGCCGCAATGAGGACACCGAGTTCAAGGTGCCGTTGCAGCGGCTCTCCAACGTCACGGCCGAGCTGCAGGAAGGCGTCATGAAGACGCGGATGCAGCCGATCGGCAATGCCTGGCAGAAGCTGCCCCGCATCGTCCGCGACCTCTCCGGCGAACTGCACAAGCAGATTGAGCTGGAAATGCACGGCGCCGACACCGAACTCGACCGCCAGGTGCTCGACCTGATCAAGGACCCGCTCACCCACATGGTGCGCAACTCCGCCGATCATGGCCTGGAGACGCCTGCCGAGCGTGCCGCCGCCGGCAAGCCGGAGCAGGGCACCATCCGCCTGTCCGCCTATCATGAAGGCGGCCACATCATCATCTGCATCGCCGACAACGGCCGCGGGCTCAACACCGAGCGGATCAAGGCCAAGGCGCTGCAGAACGGCCTCGTCACCGAGGCCGAACTGGAGAAGATGACGGAAGCCCAGATCCACAAGTTCATCTTCGCCCCCGGCTTCTCCACCGCTGCCACCGTCACCAGCGTGTCCGGGCGCGGCGTCGGCATGGACGTGGTGCGCACCAATATCGACCAGATCGGCGGCGCCATCGACATCAAGTCGGTGGCCGGCGAGGGCTCCTCCGTGACCGTCAAGATCCCGCTGACTCTGGCGATCGTCTCGGCGCTGATCGTGGAGGCCGGCGGCGATCGCTTTGCCATTCCGCAACTCTCGGTGGTCGAACTGGTCCGTGCGCGCGCCAATTCCGAGCACCGCATCGAGCGCATCAAGGACACCGCGGTGCTGCGGCTGCGCAACAAGCTGTTGCCGCTGATGCACCTGAAGAAGCTGCTCAAGATCGACGACGGCTCCTCCTCCGACCCCGAGAACGGCTTTATCGTGGTGACGCAGGTCGGCAGCCAAACCTTCGGCATCGTGGTCGACGGCGTCTTCCACACCGAGGAAATCGTGGTCAAGCCGATGTCGACCAAGCTGCGCCACATCGACATGTTCTCCGGCAACACCATCCTGGGCGATGGCGCCGTGATCATGATCATCGATCCCAACGGGATCGCCAAGGCGCTCGGGACCTCAGTTGCGGCCTCCCACGAAATCTCCGAGGAGAGCGCGGCCTCGCGCGCTTCCGCCGCCGAGCAACTGACCTCGCTTCTGGTGTTCCGCGCCGGCTCCAGCCAGCCCAAGGCGGTGCCGCTCGGCCTCGTCACCCGGCTGGAAGAGATCGCCACCGACAAAATCGAACTCTCCAACGGCCGTTACATGGTGCAGTACCGCGAGCAACTGATGCCGCTGGTGCAGATGTCCGGCGTCAACGTGCAGACCTCGGGTGTACAGCCGATCCTGGTGTTCGCCGACGACGGCCGCTCGATGGGGCTGGTGGTCGACGAGATCATCGACATCGTCGAGGAGAAGCTGCACATCGAGGTCGCAGGCCAGGAGGCCGGCATCCTGGGCTCCGCCGTGATCAAGGGCCATGCCACCGAGGTGATCGACGTCGGCCACTTCCTGCCGATGGCGTTCGCCGACTGGTTCGCCCGCAAGGAGATGCGTCCGTCGGTGACCGCGCAATCGGTGCTTTTGGTCGACGACTCGGCGTTCTTCCGCAACATGCTGGCGCCGGTCTTGAAGGCGGCTGGCTACCGGGTGCGGGTTGCGCCCAATGCGCAGGAGGGTCTTGCGGCACTGCGCTCGGGACAATCCTTCGACGTGGTGCTGACCGACATCGAGATGCCCGACATGAACGGCTTCGAGTTCGCCGAGACCATCCGGGCCGACCAGAATCTGAGTTCAATGCCGATCATCGCGCTGTCCTCGATGGTGTCGCCGGCGGCGATCGAGCGCGGCCGGCTCGCCGGCTTCCACGACTACGTCGCCAAGTTCGACCGTCCCGGCCTGATCGCGGCGCTGAAGGAACAGACCGCCGAACTGAGCAAGGCGGCCTGAGATGACCCAGGAGGCCAACATGACCGCCAAAACATCTACCCCGGAAGCCCCCCAGGGCGTCCGCAACAACCGTGACCACGTTGCCGAATACGTCACCGCGATGATCGGGGGCCAGCTTTTTGGTTTGCCGATCTCGCGGGTTCAGGACGTGTTCATGCCGGAGCGGTTGACCCGGGTGCCGCTGTCCTCAAGCGAGATCGCCGGCGTGCTCAATCTGCGCGGCCGCATCGTCACCGTGATCGATATGCGCGCGCGCCTCGGGTTGCCCAGGAACGAGGACGGCAAGCCGGCGATGGCGGTCGGTGTCGACCTGCGCGGGGAATCCTATGGCCTGTTGATCGACCAGATCGGCGAGGTGCTGACGCTGCCCGACGACAGCCGTGAGGAAAATCCCGTCAACCTCGATCCCCGAATGGCCAAGCTCGCCGGCGGCGTCCATCGCCTCGACGGCCAGCTCATGGTCGTCCTCGACGTCGATCGGGTCCTCGAAATCGTGCCGACGCAGCTGGCGGCATGAAGCAACGGCCGGTGTGGTTCACCGAATGAAGCGTTTCTGAAGAGATGAAGAAATAGAGGCTAAAATGAGAACATGTCTGGTGGTGGACGATTCAAGCGTCATCCGCAAAGTGGCACGCCGCATCCTGGAAGGGCTCGATTTCCAGATCGTGGAAGCCGAGGACGGCGAAAAGGCGTTGGAAGTTTGCAAGCGCGGACTACCCGAGGCGATCCTGCTCGACTGGAACATGCCGGTAATGGACGGCTACGAGTTCCTCGGCAATTTGCGCCGCATGCCCGGCGGCGACCAGCCCAAGGTGGTGTTCTGCACCACCGAAAACGACGTTGCCCACATCGCACGCGCGCTG
>JAGXAJ010000119.1 GCA_018971625.1 Pseudomonadota bacterium | reverse complement strand
GCTTCCGCCTTGCATTGTACGTCGTCCGGAACGGCCGCATCGATCCTCGTTGGGAGGCGGTGAACGACGACGTCCTTTCCGTGGCGCAGCGCTCGCTTTCGACCCTCATCAAGAACCAGGGCATCGGCGATCTTTATCGGATCTATTCCATTGCCAAGCTCGATGGCATCGATTTCAACCTGGCCAGTATCCCCCCCGATTTCGACACCCAGGCCAATGCCTCGCATTGCCGTGATCAGGTCCAGGATTCCCCGAGGCAATGCTCTCGAGCATTCCAGCCGCTCATCACTGCACCGAGGCGGTCCACGTCACAACGTCGTGGGCAAGTGCAGTAAATACTTGATCGAATGCCGTCGCTGCCTGCGCGGCAGCGAGGCCAGTTATCGGAGCGGATTGTTCGAAAATGCGCGCAGCCTTGAGATGCCCTGAGCCATCGACGAGCTTTGCCGAGAACGCAATAGTTGCTTTTAGCTCCGGTGCGGTCGCGATGTCGAACCGCCGCAGATCGATCAATAGCCGAACGCCACCCTCGCCCATTCCGTCACCTCGCAGCGGCGCGTGTGCAACGTCATAGTTCTCGAAGCTTTGCAGCAACTTCGCCTGCACCAACTGGGGAAGCGCGTCGCTCCACTGCGCATTCGCAAAATCGTCGTGGCGTTCTTCATCCGAGGAGAACAGAAAGCGTTGCGTCTGAAGCCGAGTGGTTGCGGTCGGCTCAGCGATGAAAAGGCCGGGCTTGAGAGCCCGATGAGGCGTTTGGAACTTATCGGCAGCCTTCAGATCATAGACGACCGTGCGCGGCGGCGTGACGCTGCCGGTCATCCGCTCCAGGCCGGCGACGATCCCGTCGAGCTTTGGTGTGTTCCGCGCCAGCCCGTCGGTGAAGGTGTTGAGGTTTGTGATGGCCTGGTGCAGAGGAGTGGCGTTTTCCGAAAGCACGTTGTCCACCTTTCGCAGGGCATTGCGCGCTGCCTGTGTCATGCTTTCGCCCGCGCCCTTTTCGGCAATCAGGGCTTTTTCAACCCTGGGGGCGTTAGCATCTTCGCCACCTTCCAGAGCGACTACCGGAACCCCGGTCAATCCCTGGAAATCGAGCGAGACCTTGGTGTTGGCGCGGACTGGCGTGTGCTCTGCGACCGCAATGGTCGCGTGGACATCATGGGGGCGGTCGGCGACGAGATCGAGCGAGGTGACTTCACCGACCCGGATGCCATTGAACAGCACGGCCGCGCCGACCAGCAGGCCAGGTACCGGGCCATTGAAGACGATGTGATAAGTTTCGCGCTTGCCGATACCGCCGGCATTGTTGAGCCAGTAGATGAAGCCAAACACGGCAACGATCGCGGCCAAAACAAAAGCGCCGACTATCATAAAGGGTGCACGCGTTTCCATCGTGTTCTGTCCTTTCAGGCGCCGAGGTGCAGCATCTGCGCCCGGGCGCCGTGGAAATAGGCTCTCACCCAGGGATGGTCGGATTTGAGCACCTCCGGCAGCAGCCCGAGTGCTGCGATCTTGCCGTCGGCCAGGGCCGCGACCCGATCGCAAACAGCGGTCAAGGTGTTCAGGTCATGAGTGATCATGAAAACGGTGAAACCGAGCGTCCGCTGTAGGGTTTTGATCAACGCGTCGAACTCGCCCGCCGCGATCGGGTCGAGGCCGGAAGTGGGCTCGTCCAGGAACAACAACGCCGGATCGAGCGCCAGCGCCCGTGCCAGCGCAACGCGCTTGGTCATGCCTCCGGACAGTTCTGCTGGAAATTTATCGCCGTCTTCCGCGCTAAGTCCTACCATTTCGAGTTTGACGTTCGCGATTTCATCAAGCAGCTCGAGAGAAAGGTGGGCTGCCTCGCGCAACGGAAACTGGACATTCTGACGTGCGTTAAGGGCCGAAAACAGCGCGCCTTGCTGAAACAGCACACCACGACTTGCAGCTTTGCCATTTGCAAACGCCGGAAAGCCGATTCGTCCGCTCCGCTTCGGCAACAGCTCGATCAGGGCCCGCAACAGCACTGACTTGCCGCCGCCGGACGCTCCAACCAGTCCCAGAATTTCGCCTTCGCGAACATCGAGTGAAAGACCATCAATGACGATGTGGTCGCTAAAGCCGACCACGAGATCCTCCACCTGAATGGCAATGTGACCGCCAGGCATGGTTACATTCCGATCGATGCAAAGAACACGGCGAACAGGCCGTCGAGCACGATCACCAGGAAGATCGATTTGACAACGGAAGCCGTCGTCTGTTGCCCTAGCGACTCTGCACTCCCCTTGACCTTGAGCCCTTCGCAGGCCGCGACAAGGCCGATCACGAGCGCCATGAATGGCGCTTTCAAAATACCTACCTCGAAATGTGTGATCGAAACCGCGTCCCGCAGGCGGGCAATGAAAATCGCAGGGCTCATGCCACCATAGAGCCAAGCGACGAGTCCACCGCCATAGAGAGCGGCCATAGAGCCAAGAAACGCAAGGATCGGCAGGGCGACGATCAGAGCCAGCACTCTTGGCAGGATCAACACGGAAACGGGATCGAGACCCATGGTCGAGAGCGCGTCGATTTCCTCGCGCATTTTCATGGAGCCGAGCTCGGCGGTGTAAGCGCTACCCGATCGACCCGCGACCATAATGGCGACGATCAGCACGCCGATTTCGCGCAGCACCAGGATGCCAACCATGTCCACCACGTAGGACTCGGCGCCGAACTTGCGGAAGTGGAAAATCCCCTGTTGGGCAATGATCGCACCAATCAGGAAGGTGATGAGCGCCATGATCGGAATTGCCTGCCAGCCGACCCGACCAAGCTGATACACGGTCGAAGTCAGGCGGAAAGCTCTCGGCTGGCGCAGCACCCGACCGAGGGCGATGCTGATTGCACCCAGCATGTGCAGGAACGCAGCGCTGTCAGCAACGACATCCTGCGCGATCTGCATCAGGCGATCGATCAGAAGGCGCTCTTGCCGTCTCTCGGTAGAACCCGCTCTGTTCAATTCGTGAACTTCGCGAAGCAAGCCAGCGTACGACGCGGAAGCACCAACAAACACCGCCTCGGAAGTTCCAGCCGCACCGCGCCGGGCCAGCTTTTCAAACAGCCAGGCACCAACCGTATCGAGCGCGGTCACACCACCAAGATCGATCGGCCCTTCGCGTTCCGGCGATATTTGAGCGCAAAGATGCTCCAGCCGCTCGACATTGGCGACCGTCCATGCCCCGCGCGCCAACAACGCGTTGGACCCCTCCTCGTTCATGATCAGGCCGGGCTCGTCAGTCAAAGGCAACTCCCAATTTGACGCTGGTTAAGCTCGAACGGTTGCCGGCGCCTTGATGCAGCGCAATTTGCGTCCGCAGAAGGCTTTGATTCACATCAACGTGGTGGCCGCGCTTTCGTCTAATGCTTTCTTATGGAGGTAATGACGATGGGCTACAGCAAGGACATTTTGGAGGAACTTCACGCCCTCAAGCGCGAAGCGGGCCATATATTGAAAACTGCGGATGAATGGCAGACAATTTCGCGCGAGAAAGCCACCTCACTGGCAGCCGATATCAAAACATTTCTGACCGATTTTCGCGACGCGCTCGCGCTTGATGAAGCCGAAATCGAGCATGCTTTTGCGGGTCGGATGGCCGATTCGATGGTTACAGCGCTCACCATCGGGGTCGTGATTGGTTACCTCCTGAGGAGAAAGCCATGAGCACCAGCCGAATTATCCATCGTGCGCAGGTCGTCTGGCGAACCGAACGGATCATTGCAGAACTCCAGCTCAAGCGGCTGCTGGGCAATCTTGGTCTGCAGGCGCTTGCCGCGCTCGCGCTGACCTTTGCACTGCTTGCATTCGAGATCTCCACCTATTTTGCTCTGATCCAAACCTGGAACGCAGGCGAATCGGCAGCCGTCCTTGGTCTCTGTAACCTGCTAATCGCCTTTATACTGACGCTGGTCGCTCTGCGCAGGCCGGCGAGCCGGGAACTTGCGCTCGCGAAAGAAGTCCATCAGGACGCGCTGACGGCTCTCACTGCGGAACTCGAGCAAGCAGAAACGGTAGCTCCTCCTTCACTCCGTGGCGCGCTTGAAAGCGCCGCTATCCCGCTGCTGTTGCCGCTCATTCCACTCCTGATCAAGCGCCTGCGCAAGCACACCGGCGTAAGCGCTGCGTCTGAAACGAAATGAATTCCCGCAGGAGATACCAATGAACCACCCAGCCTTTGCACCCCTTCGCAATACTGCGCTGCCGCATACATTTCGCTACATTCGCCTCGAACGCGCGCGCGATCACGATCATCCTGAAGGCGATAGCAAGACGGCTTACGTCCTGATTGCGCCGCTCGATGGCCAATCACGGATCGATGTGGACGCATGGCGGAAGCACAAGGAGGCCTGCCGCGTCGTGCGCAAGCGTCCTGGAGGCGACGACAATCTCGGGCATCTCGTTCACGGTCCTGGCGGAAGCTGGCGGTTTCACTATGACGTTTCCCGGACCATGTCCGATGAATCCGGCTACCATTTCGGTGACGAGAGGTTCGATCCAGGCGAATATCTCTCTATCCGCGAAGCCGATGGCGTGAACCTCTATCGTGTCGCCTCGGTCCTGCCGCTATGACGCGCCGGATAAGGATCGGATGTTTGATTTCCGGTTTAACCCCACGGGAAGCACGATGGACACGATTGCAGAGTTTATCGCCATGCCGTTCGACTTGACCAGTGAGGGTCTGCTGGTTGGCGGAGAGCCGTTCAAGTGTGCCAGCCCTTCATCTGCAATAGAGCGGGCGCGAGGGTTTTGGAAGATACTTGGCCACGCCGGAGCGGTTGCATTTGCGCGTACAGCCTATCCGGAAACCAGGACGACCATCCTAAGACGATTCGGCACCGTGCCGGATGAACTGCCAATTGATTAAAATCTCCTGTCGCGCGGCAAAGCGCCCGGCGCGGCGGCGATAACGGGCCACCTAGCGAACTGTTCGGCGAAGCAACGCGGCACTGTTGCCGGCTCCCAACCGGCCCGTCAGATCAAGCGATACCAGCGCAAGTCCTGCGTCGTGCGGATCCGCTTTCACGCTGAAACCGAGTTCCCGACACATCGCAAGCATGGTTGTATTCTCGGTCAAAACCTGGCCATTCAGGGATTTGAGACCCTCAGTGCTGGCGTAGTCGATAAGAAGCTGCATCAGAGCCCAGCCGAGCCCTTTCCCCTTCAGGTCGGACCGGACAAGGATCGCATATTCGGCACTTTCATATCCAGAATCGGAATGCAACCGCGCGACACCCGTTATCTCTCCAGTCTCGGTATCGAGCGCGGCAAACGCCATGGCTCGTGCATAGTCGAGCTGCGTCAGTCGCGCCACGAACTGGTGCGAAAACGCCTTGACCGCATGGAAGAAGCGCAGCCTGAGGTCTTCCGCCCGCACGCGTCCCAGGAACTTGACGACTGCCGGCTCGTCTTCAGGGCGCAACGGCCGCACCACAATGGGCCGACCGCTCCTCAGCATCAGTTGTCCCTCCCACTGGCTGGGATATGGCCGGACAGCAAACCGGCTCTGGCCTGCAAAGAGCCTTGCTGGCTTGCGGATCGCAACGCGCGCATCGAGTGCCAAAACACCCTTGTCATCAGCCAATAACGGGTTGATATCGAGTTCATGGATCTCGGGACAGTCGACCGCCATCTGCGAGAGCTTCACCAAGGTCAGGGGCAGGACATCTGGCGGTACCGCGCCCACGTCACGATAGGCTGGAAGCATACGGGAAACCCTGGTCCGACCGATGAGCTCGCGGGCCAGATTCATATCGAGGGGCGGTAGCGCCAGACTCTTGTCGTTGATGATCTCGACAGCGGTGCCGCCGCGACCGAACACCATAACGGGGCCGAAAGTAGGATCATCGGCAATGCCGAGGATCAATTCACGGGCACCTGGCCGCACAATCATCGGCTGGATCATGACACCATCGATACGTGCATCCGGCCGCGCCTGCTTCGATTTCGCCATTACCTCGCATGCGGCATTCCTGACGGCTCGTTCGTTCGTGAGACCGAGGATCACACCACCGACATCTGATTTATGGGTGATGTCACGGGACAGGATCTTGATTGCGACTGCCAGTCCTTTCGCGAGAAAGACTTCCGCCTTCGCTACCGCGTCGTCAGGATTGGCGGCTGCCTGCGTCGGCACCATCGGAATGCGATAAGCTTCGAACAGAGCGAAAATCTCGATCGGATCGAGCCATCCGCGGCCGTCCTTCAGCGCACCTTCCACAATTTTTCTCGCGGCCTCCGCATCGGGTTTGAAAAGCAATGCCAGTTCCGGCGGAGTGGCCATCAGCGCCAAGGTCGCCTCACGGTGCTTCACCAGATGCATGAATGCACGCACCGCATCGTCTTCCGTTTCAAAATGCGGAATGTCCGCGCCTTCGAAGATCGGCGCCACTGTCTGATCAGTGCCAACCCATGTGGCAAGTACAGGTTTCGCCACCGAAAGCTTGCTCGCCCGGTTCCTTTTTACGAAATCTGCGACCGCTCCGGCGATCACCGGCGCTGATGCAACTGCGGTCTCCACATTCATAATCAACACGGCATCGCTGGCAGGATCATCGAGAAGAACATCCAACGCGGCAAGATAGCGTATGGCGTCGGCGTCACCGGAAATGTCGACAGGATTGGCCTTCGACCATGTCGTCGGCAGGATCGCATTGAGTTTTGCCGCCACCTCGGGCGTCAGAGCTGGCACGATTCCTCCAAGCTCCGCCAGGCGATCCACTGCCAGAATACCAAGG
>JAGXAJ010000118.1 GCA_018971625.1 Pseudomonadota bacterium | reverse complement strand
GCTGCAAGGCGGTTGTGCGTTTCAGCCGACAGCTTGCCGAGTTCAACGCTGAGACCCTTAAGGAAGGCGGAAAATGCAGCGCTTGTGGGAAGCCTTTCCAGCAGCCGGCGGGCAATCTGGACTGAAAGCTCGCTCGCACGATCGAGCACTGCGCCCTGCATGGCGATGCGGTCTTTCTCAATGGCGACCGCCGCATCCTTTCGGCGCTGATCGAGCTCGTTTGAGAGCTGCGCGAGCGAAGAAGCTTTCTCCGCCTCCGCCGTCTTGCGAGCATCGGCAAGCAGGCGATCACGTTGCGCATCGACCCCGGCTCGGAGCGTGGCCGCTTCGGCACGAAGGCCTTCAGCCTCCTTGCGAGCCGCATCAGCATCCGCAAGAAGCTTCGTCGCCTCTTCCCGCCGCTTCGCCACAAGATTGGCAACCGGGCGAAAGAAGAAACGGCCGAGGATCCAGATGAGGATGAGGACATTGACGGCCTGGAGCGCCAACGTCCACCAATCGATATGCATCGGTCTAGTGGATGAAGGGGTTGGCGAATAACATGAGCAGCGCGATGACGAGGCAGTAGATCGCCATGGTCTCGATCATGGCAAGACCGACGAAAAGGGTGCGCGAGATGGTGCCCGCCGCCTCAGGCTGCCGGGCAATGGCATCCATTGCTGCGGCGACCGCACGACCTTCGCCGAGCGCCGGTCCGATTGCTCCAAAGGACACTGCCATGGCGGCGGCAAAGATGCTGACAATTTCTATCCAGTTCATGATCGCTTCCCTTTCGTTGGAGCGCGTCCTTCATTCAACGCGCTGCCGATGAACACCATGGCGAGAACGGTAAAAATGTACGCCTGTACCGCACCGGTCAGGAGGTCCAGCGCCATTAGCGGAATAGGCACGAGCAGGCCGGCAAGCGAGAGCACGATGCCGACGACAAAAACGCCGCTCATCACGTTTCCGAACAGACGCACGATCAACGAAAACGTCCGCGTGACCGTTTCGACGATGTTCAGCGGAATCATGATGAAAGTAGGCTCGGCGAAGGTCTTGAGATATCCGACCGGCCCTCGTGCCCGAATACCGAAGTAGAAGATGGCGACGAACACGATGAGACCCAGCGCCGCATCGGTTTCAATGTGCGCCGTTGGCGGCTCGACGCCGGGGATCAGTGAGCACCAATTTGCAGCCAGAATGAAAAGAAAAAGCGTCCCGATCATCGGAACATACGGCGCTGGCGCCACGCGCATCGTCCCGTGGATCTGATCTTCGATGACGTTGACAATCGTCTCGACGATCGTCTGGGCAGCGGTGGGCCGCAGCGAGAGCGAGCGTGTGGCGAGCCAGCCGCCCACGCCGAGGATGGCCATGAGCCCCCAGGTCACGACGACCGGCTCGGTGACCGCGACGGGTCCGATCGTGAACACGATCTTGGCGGTCAATGGTGAGCCAATCATCGTCGATACTCCGATAGAAGAACTCCGTTTCGTGCGGCCATCAGACCTAAGGTTCCGGCAAGGAGGGCCATCGCTCCGAACAACTTGGCGGCGAGCACCAACAACCCACCGGTTGCAGCGAAGCGCAGCAGTTGTAGTCCCAGCGAGAACAATGGCTGGCCGCTGAGGAGGCAGCGCACGTTCCATCGCAAGGAGACGAAATGCAGGAACCCCAGCAAGCTGCCCACGATAAACCAGCCAACCGTCTCTGCAATGAAGGGATATTCGTGCATAACGGCATGACTCATTGCTGATGCATCCATCGCCAGGCCGCCCAGCAGCCGATTACCACCCCAAGCAAAAGGAGCGGCGCGCTCCAGAAGATACCCGTCCCAAGCCAGCGGTCGATCCAGCGTCCAACGAAAAGGCCAATCAGCGTCGGTGCGACAATGATCCAGCCGAGCACGCCGATCTGGCCAACTAAGCGCATCACTAATGATTCGCCTTCGCTACGCGAAGACTCCCATCGCGCACGTCGTTCGCGGACCGCCTTGGTCAATCCGTCAGGAGCGGGATCGTCGTCGTTCGGCTTCGAACCGACCATCATGAGCCGCCCTCCATCGCGCCACGCTTGTCGGGCCGCAGGTACCGGACGATCTGTCGGATGGCCTTCATTTGGAGCTGCAGGCTCTCCGTTCGCGACGCGCGCTCCGTTTCGCTTCGCTCGCGAAATTCGTCGAGCACGATCGCTTCGAGGTGATCTAGATCATCGCCAGCAATCGCTTCGCGTGTTGCGATGGCAACCTCTGTTCCGCCGGTCGCGGAAAGAACGCCACGACGTACCGCGCAATATCGGACGCTATTGTCCGCAGAATGCCAACTGACGATCGAGATGTTCAAGGCTGTAAGAAGATCGGCATGACCTCTCAAAATGCCAAAGTTGCCGCTGTCGTCCTCGGCGCGAACGCTTGAAACGTTCTGCTCGTCGACGACGATTGCGGTGGGTGTCGTGATCAGCAACCTCATCGAGCCAGCTCCTCAGACTTTGTCCGCGGCCCGCCAGTCTTTGCTTCATCGATGGCTCCGATCATATAGAGCGAGCTCTCGGCCCATTGATCGTACTCGCCGCGAAGGATCGCCTGACACCCCTTGAGGGTCTCTGCCAACGGGACCGAGCGGCCGGGCACGCCCGTAAACGCCTCGGTGACGGAAAACGGCTGGGTGAGAAAGCGCTGCAGGCGTCGGGCGCGCGCAACAGCGAGTCGGTCCTGGGCGCTAAGCTCCTCGATTCCAAGCAGCGAAATGATATCCTGAAGTTCTCGATAGTGCGCGATTGTTTCGCGGACCTCCTCAGCGATCCTGAAATGCTCATCACCGACCACAGTCGGATCAAGCAGGATGGAGGAGGAATTCAAGGGATCGACCGCGGGATACATACCCTCGGCGGCCATCGTGCGCGACAACACGATCATGCTGTCAAGGTGGCTTGAGATCGCCGTTACTGCCGGATCGGTAAAGTCGTCGGCCGGGACATAGACGGCTTCGATGGCTGTTACTGACGCGCCCGAAACCGAGGCGATACGTTCATGGAGCGCGGCGACTTCGGTCGCCAGGGTCGGCTGATAGCCGACACGCGACGGCAACCGCCCGAGCAGGCCGGAGACCTCGCTGCCAGCCTGTACGAACCGGAACACGTTGTCCATCAGGAGGAGTACGTTCTGGTGCTTCCTGTCGCGGAAATACTCTGCGATCGTCAGTGCCGTTAGGCCGACACGCCAACGCACTCCGGGGGGTTCATTCATCTGGCCGTAAACCAGCACGCTGCGATCAAGCACGCCGGACCGACGCATTTCCCACAAGAGCTCATGCCCCTCGCGGGAACGCTCACCAATACCGGCGAATACAGAAATGCCCTGATAGCTCTGCACCATGGCGTGGATCAATTCCATCACGACCACGGTCTTGCCGACGCCAGCGCCGCCGAACATCGCAGCCTTCCCTCCTTGCGGGAGCGGCGCCAGCAGATCGATGACCTTGATGCCCGTCTCGAAAATCGCCGTGGCCGGGCTACGCTCGCTGAGCGGCGGCGCCCGGTTGTGGATGGGTGCGCGTGCCAACTCATCAGGCAATGCGGGACCATTGTCCCTGACGCGGCCGGTGACGTCGAGCAAGCGCCCGAGGACTGCGTCGCCGACCGGAACCCTGATCGGTCCGCCCGTCGAGCGTACGGCCACGCCACGCTTCAGACCGGCCGTTGCCTGCAAGGCGACACCGCGAACTGTGCGCTTATCGAGGTGTGCCTGAACCTCGACAATCAGCGTTTCCGGCTGGTCCCAGTCGACTAACAGCGCATCGCCGAGTTTGGGGAACTCCGCTGAGGGAAACTCAACGTCAATCACGGCCCCGCGGACCGCGATAATTGTGCCTGTCGTTTGCGGTGCGAGCTCCATCGCAGCCTCGGCGGAACCCAAAGTTTAGTGCGGTGGCCCGCGATCGTGAGGAAAAACGCGCTGGGTATCTAAGGCGTTGCTGTCAGTATGTTAAAAATAGTGAACTGCGCGCCGTAGGCTTTGATCAGGATCAAGCGATCGGGCTTACCAAAGCACTACGTGATCCTACTTAGGGACTCTGCCATAAGGAATCGAACGCAATATCGGAACTCGACCAAACGGACCGCGATTTTTGTTACTGAGATGCAGAAATCACAGGTACAGATGCTCTATCGTGATCTTCTCGATTGGCTGATGCCGCCAGTCTGGCCAACCAAATCTCACCAACGCCACGCATAAACCGCGATTTCTGCCGTGGATGACAATCAGTTCGTCGACAACAAATTCAGCTCCCATAGAAAAGGACCGATGTTGGCAGGGGCTTGCTGCCGCATCGGCGACGATCATGCGGTGTGGGTCACGGTTACGGCGCACCCAGCTTCCGATCACATTCCGCTCGCAGCTACGTAGGTCGCAACGCGGTGTACAGCTCGCGTTGTCGGACGACAGCGGCGAGACCCCACGGCGTCATCACCGGCACCACCGTCATGGCTTCAGCATCGGTGGCATCATTTTCCGCATGATGAGGCTGTGAGACGCCCAATTTCTGCATACATACTTCAGCCAGTCAGGAGGATAAGTGCGCGCGTTGCGCTTTCTTGGGCCCGAACGGAACCTCCAAGCTGATACGGCCGGTCGCAGCGCTTCCTAGTGCAGGTTCTGGCGATCGCTCATATTGTCGTGGAACAATGCAGCAAGCTTTCTGGCGCTTGAAAGAACCCGATGGCGGCGACGAGAGGCGCGAGATCGGTCAAGCTCAAATTCTGCGAGTCGCTGCTTCAAGGACGAGCGATCCGGGTCAGTGCGTGAGCGGCTTTGCAAACGCACGACACTTGGAAGCGTCGAGATCATGCTGGCCTCCTGAATTATAGGCGCGGTCAACGTCTCTCATATCGGAAGAAGCCCACCTTCGAAATTCGGGTGGATTGCTTAAGGGCTCGTCCGGAAGGTAATTGCTCGCGCCAGCAGTTTGCGCCACCTGCGAGGGAAATGACCCGAATTTCGATTTTCTTGGAGATGGGCAGACTTCCCACTATGCACCGATGAAAACCAGAGTTTTCCCATGCTCACCGCCGCCAAGCCTTCGAATTATTTCCGCCCGTCCGAGGCATGAACTCCGCGGCGTGACGTCCACTCGGGAGGCTTGACCTTATCGTGCCCATTACAGAAGGGCGTGTACTCACAAAGGCTTCTTGCTTCGGCCTAGGTGCGCGCTTCTTGGAGCCTCTTTGCACCGTAATTTTACGGGCCGGGCGCCCAAAAGTGACTCGCAAGTGTCATGCTACCGGAGCAGAATGGAGTCGGGGCGCAGCGTGTTTTGGGGTACTGCACATGGACAAATTCGTCGCGCAGGCCAACATCGATCATTACCTGGACTTGTTGAAGAACGGTGACGTCGCAGCCTACAACAGATATGCGATCAATAAGCTGTTGATCGAGGAAGAGAACAAGCTGTCCCGCGATCGGGAGCAGCTTGAGTTCGCCGAAAGCAGGGCCGCAGCCTGTCGGCTCCGCGCAGACCGTCAGAGGCGCTTGCTGGACTCGTTCGCCCACGGTTCTAGCGATTGGGTGCAGGCGGAAAGGCTACTCGTGAATTTCGAGTCGCTTGCACAGTTCGTGGAAGGCTTCTGTCGGCAGATGCGTAGGCAAGTGAACGAGAGCCGAATTTAGGCAACGAACACACATCAACGCGCTTGACCCCGCGCTTTTTTTTGATACTCACCCTGGTTGAGTCGTCATCGCGCCTTAGATTTTTGATTGAGCAGATCTTTTCGAAAAACCGCTGTACACTTTCCGATCAGCTTTAGTGAACGAGGGCTCCGACCTCGCTGCCAATCAATCCGCTCGCCAGAACAACGATGGCAGCAAGCGCGATGTGCTTGAGCAATTCCATCGCTACACTAGCGCGGCGAGTCTTGGCCACGAGGCAGGTGAGGCCGACGAGCAGCGTCAGACCACACGCGAGGCAAGCAAGAATCGCGAGCAATCCAGACAACAAGAGCGAGAGGATGACAAAGGTGCTGGCAATGCATGCGCGAGTCAAAAAAATTTCCCATTGTGATTCGAAACGCCGCGTGTGCTCAAGCAATTCGGATTCCTGAAATATATGGATGCTCAACGTATCCGTCAGATTGTCCGCAAGATCGATGATCAGCAGACCGGAAACGACAGCTGATTTCGGGGACTTCAGCTGAGCCGAACCCGACGATCAATCCAACGCTCGTGACGATTGCCGACGTAGCCCCGAAGCTGATCAACGATAGACGACGTGAGCTCATTTGCGTGGCATCTCTGCTTATCCGGCCTGTGTTGGATAGCCAACAGTTTGAGCGAAGGTGACAAACTGCCCAGCGTCAAGGTGCATCGCCTCCGCCAGCGCCTTTTGATCTACTGCGCTGCGAAACACCGTTGCGAGTCCTTCCGATGCGCAGATACCATCGGTCACTGCGCAACACGGTCGTGAACGACCATGAATCTGCCGACCTTGTGCGGACCTGACAGGTTAAACGAAAAGAACAATCTTCCATTTAGTTTGACTGTATGTCATCGTTTTAACCTGTGGCTCCTGTCGCTGTGAGCACCGGCGCCGTGCAGGCGACTCGATCGTCTCACCTGCTTTGCGAAATTTCAGGCTGCACGTCTGCAGCGAGTGCGGCGCGTAGCTCCTCTGTCAATTGCTTACACGCGGGCAGATGACGTTCCTCCACGTCAAGGATCCTGAGAAATCCCCTTCTTTTTAAGGCCGCCACAGCAGCTGGCGACTGGGACTCGGAGCCAGCCGCCTCG
>JAGXAJ010000117.1 GCA_018971625.1 Pseudomonadota bacterium | reverse complement strand
CGAGGCGGCTGGCTCCGAGTCCCAGTCGCCAGCTGCTGTGGCGGCCTTAAAAAGAAGGGGATTTCTCAGGATCCTTGACGTGGAGGAACGTCATCTGCCCGCGTGTAAGCAATTGACAGAGGAGCTACGCGCCGCACTCGCTGCAGACGAGCAGTCGGAAACTTCGCAAACGAGTGAGACGATCTTTAAGTGAGCGGCGGAACGTTTTCTGCATTGCGCTGTCCTTTCAGGAGACGGAAAGCGCGATGATGGCCTCATCATCAATAAATGCCAAAGGTCGTTCGAAATGGAACTGTGGTCGATGACCTTGCTAAAGCTCGCGAATATGCCCTTCGCCTGACGAGATCACGGCCCCAAGTCCCGAGGATTGGCGCGGTTGGATCTTGCACATCACTGATGATGATGGTTAGGAGGTCTTGGACCTGCTTTTTTGCGGCCACCCGGTCGCCAACCCGCACCAGAGGCCGCGATCGCTCGCACGTTTCTCCCGTTTCGCGCGCAGTCATGATGCCGGAGAATCGGGGGCTGGCAAAGCATTGCTCTATGAAGAGCGATTGGCGATCATTGAGGCTGCGCCGTTGACCTCGCCGCTGCGTCGGTAAGACGTACAGGCAGCGGTTCAGGGAAAAAGCGTAGGCGGCGAGCCTGCGACCTTTAGTTTGTAGTACGTTCATCGAGGTGGTGGAAAATCACTCAGAGTCAGGCGGCGAAGCCACGTGTTCGGTGGGCCGCCTCGCGAGGGTTACCAAGTTCGCTTAGGCAAGCCGACGACGAAGCTCAGGTTCACTGAGTCAACTCTCTAAGTGCAATGCATAATGCCAGCTGCGGATGCTGAGGCTCGATTTGTTGCGAACACGCTATGGCCGCTTATTCCAGCGCTCCGCGGCTAGGGTCACGGTCGGCGCGATGGGGCCGAATGCCGAGCACTTCCTACATAAGACGAACTTTGGCTCAAGGTCAGCGTTGATCCAAACATCTGAGGAGCCGCAGAAAGGGCAGGGCTCTGCGGACAAGAAAATGGGATACCGACCATAAAATCGGTATCAGCTTTCTGCGCAGGCTTTCCCTTCATCTGGTGTGGTCCACGCCTGTGCGCCGTCAGCGGAAACTCTGCTTTCGTAGGCGATACGAGCGCCACGGGCAATCCGACGCCGGTAAGGCGGTCCCAAAAACTTCAGCGAGCGAAATTTGTTCCAGAGCAACGAACGGGAATTTAGTATCTGACCAAACCGCTTAGCGGGCTCGTTCCCATAGGCTCGAAGGATTTCCGGCATTCCGGGTCGCGAATGAACAGGACGCGCCCTTCTGATCAAACGCTTGCCGCAGTGGCGCGAACACGGGGACGCGTGGCGCCGCGTATCGTCTCGTTACGAGCCATCTCCGGCTGGCGGCGAAGATCGCAACGAGGTACCGGCGCGAGACGAAACCGCCACGACGACCCGGCCGGCTGGCACCCTAAACGCACCGATTTGTCCCCACTGCAGAACCGCAGACGCGGCGAAGACCTGGTCGATGCGGCACGGTGAACCAACGCCGATGCCGCCCCGGATGAAAGATCGGGGATCGCTCGTGAGAAAATATTCAATCAACGCGGGCGCAATCACGTCATCTCCTTCCGCAGTCATGATGGTCCTCGCTCAGTGAGAGACAACCCATCGCGCGCAGACTTCAGGCCGACAGCGATAACAACATGGGTTAGTGCTAGTCGTTTTTTCAAGATATTGGGAAGGCTCTTGAAAACGCGAAGCTCGCTTCTAACTTGATTGGTGCAGGTGCGGCACTCCGCGCTACGCCGGGCGCTTGTCGGGGCCCGATCACTGGGCGCCGCACAATTGTCCGCGGCTCGTATCCATGTTGCTCTAAAAGAGGATGTGGCTATGACCACCTTTGATCCTGCTCCATTGTGGCGCTCAACCATTGGGTTCGCAGGTCAGCCGGTTTGGCGATGACCTCGATCCCGTTGTTGAATGTCACACCGAGAACTTCGAAATGCGTCGCGGCGGGTCTTGCGAGGGCCGAGCTATATCACATGATCGCGGACGAAAGCGAATTTAGCATCGCAACCGCCCAACAACCATCTATCTGATCGCCCAATTTGCCAGTACTGAGCAGCAGTGGCTTCGCCACCGGACTGTCTAGTTGATTTTGATCAATTTGATTTCGCTCTCCCTCATAAATAATTCACCCTATGGAGTATTTCTGATGATCATTCACAAGAGAATTCTGGAATGGCAGGCAGCTCACCCGAACATCACATGGATTGGATGGGGTATTGTTTGGCTGATTGTTCTGGTACTGCTCTTTTGGCCTTCGAGACCTTTGACGTGACCAGGTGAATGAGGGTCCGTAGTTTCCCTCCAGCGACCTTTGATGATCCTGGCTGAACGTCAACGCATCAAGCGCGACACCATCGCAAACCATCGCCTGCAGCATCGATTGCAAGCCGCTAAACTCTAACCCTGATGAGCCAGAGCCTACCTTCGTAAAACGTCCAAGCAGTCTCAAATCATCTGACGACGAACAATCACCGCGAAATTTCGCCTGACACACGCGGTCTGGCGCTTGCCAACCGGCTTGGCTCCTTGAGCGCAAGCTTCTGTCAGAGTTCGGCAACCAGATGGTAGGCGAGAGCACCCGCGCGCCGTCGTAACGCGCTTACCGGATTGCGGCCGAGCCCAAAACTACAACTATAGGACGTTCAATCGGAATTGGCATTGAAAGCGCAAGGACGTGGGCCCTTGTCGTCGTCAATCCATTTGGTGTCAAGCGAATATGAGCAAGCTCGAACAGAATCTAGACTCTCATGTCATGGCTTCGGAATGCCCACGCGATGGAAGAGCAAGCTGAGACTATCAAGCTGAGACTATGTTGAAAACTCTGGCAGGTCGGACGCGTGACTACCCTGATGTGAAGGCGCGGATCAAAAAACATCTGACTGAGACCCAGCGGCAGGCTAAGGCCTTGGAGGAATGCATTAAGCCGCGGGGGGGCGATACTTCAACCTTGAAAGATGTGGTTGGGAAGATGGTCGCTTTCGGGCAAGAGATGAGCGGCATGTTTGTCGACGATGAAATCGTGAAAGGGGCGATGGCGAGCTATACGTTCGAGCACATGGAAGTGTCGGCCTATCGCGTGTTGATTGCTGTTATCAGACGTCGCCAAGCGAAGCCCCGCGTTCGGCGCCTTGGTGGCGTCGCTCGTCTGGTTCGGGACGAGCCCGCCTGGAAAACGCGGTATCTTCAACCCCCGTGGTGTGAAGTTGTTGTGGACCATCAAGTTGAAAACGCCGGGTTCAGCGATCTGGGGCGTCGTAGACCTGAATTTCGTCGGTCTGCGCCGAGGCCGCCGCCGATTCGAGCACTAGGAGCCGCATTGCCAGCCCGCTTGCACGACAGTCGAGCCGTTTGATCGTGGTCCCATGATGAGTTGCATCCGCTACTTCGAAATGATCGTCTCAGCCCTTCAGGCGGGAGATCGGCCAGATAACATGGGTTTCATGACGCCATCGCGGTAGTACAACAAATGGATCAGAGCACCGGCAACATGCGCCCCGACGAGCACCAGAAGCGACCATTCGGCGGCCAGGTGCAGCCCATCGATCGCATTGCCCGGCAGCCGCATTGTCCGAGGAGAGCATGGGAAAAGGAATCAACTAGATCGGACGACCGCGACGACCAGAACAGTCAATCCTATCCAGATATGCGTCAGCAATCTGGGAGCCCGGGAAGAGTGCTCGCTAAGTTCTTCGCCGAATATACCCAACAGCCAGACGATGATCACGAGAAGAACTGTTGCCCAATGCAATGTCTTGGCAACCCGGCCGTAGTCCCCACTTGCTATGCTTTTCATGGCTTCACCTTAGAAGCAACTGTAACCCGAGCCGACCGAGCGGGCACGAATACCTGAGGCTCGGGCCGTCGTACCGATTAAACTGTTCCTATTCGTATCTGTTGTCGACGTCGCTCAGCTGTTTAGGTTCGCTAATCTTATCACGGTTTGCCTCTCCCACGGTACTTGTCGCAAAGCCTCTCGCATCGAGCGCATGCGCAGAGAGCAGTTGGGTCATCTGTCCCTTGGCCAGGGTCCACCAACTTCGTCGCGGAAGCGTCCACCCACTTTGTCCTACCGGCACACTGAATTTGTGGCCTCATCGAAACTTGAAAGCGAAGACGACTAGCATGCAATTTCGCCTCGTGATTCGATCGGCTAGATGCAAGGCATGCCCAGCTCGTGCGTTGAGTCCAGCGTTCACTATGGGATGGTTGCGATCCGTTTGACCCAGAAGACGATCGCAGGCGTCGTGCGAGAGGCGGACCGTAACGTCTCGGCGATAAGAAATCGCTCCACGTCCTCTGTTAGCTATTAGCGCGACCTGATTGAGCTGTATCAATGCGCGGATGAAAGGTTGTTGAAATCGTCAAACTTGTGAGTGGATCATGCACATGTATAAAATAACGAATCGACTCCGACGCAAGAGATCAGCTCACACGAGTTCTATGAGAACAAGCCTTGTGGAAATAGGTAAAATGAAGGCTTCGCGTTTCGCTGTACAGGCTCTGAGTCTCGGCATCGGATTGCTGCTGTGTTTGCCGGAATGTTTGCACGCCGCCAATCTCAGCAACGCGACGCGAGGAAAGATCATTCTTCAAGAAAAATGTGGGCGCTGCCATGCCGTTGGAGCTGATGGCGAAAGCCCGCTCAAGAAAGCGCCACCGATGCGTGATATCTACGCCCGGTTTAATCCGCGCGAGCTGCAGGCGGAACTCTCTGAGGGCATGGTTTCCAGGCACAAGGAAATGCCACAGATCCAATTTTCCAACGAGGACGTGTACGCGATCATGACCTACCTCTATGCTCTCGCGGTTAAAAAATGAGATCGAACCATCCGTTTTCGGTGGAGGTTCTCGCGCCCTCACCGTCGTGACGGAGGCTGATAGTGCCGCAAACGCTAAGGGAACTGGGCGAGCCGGCTGATCGGATCAAGCCGATGTGAGGACTAGTTCGACGCGGCTAACGAATGGACGGGGAGGACGCCGAAATCGACGGCTCGTCCGACGATTTGCGACGGCGGGGCGGATATCTGGACGCGCTCTGCCAGCGCCGGATCAGAGTTGGCGACCGCGCGGGTTTGCAGGATTGTGACGCGTTATGAGGTGTCGCGTCTTTGTATCGATGTTCACTCTGTCCTGCTGTCCGCGCTTCACGCTTTGCCCATATCTCGGGCTAGATAGGTCTCGATCATTTATCTGCTCAGGTGAGCGAGGCGGACACTGTTTGGGGCCAGTCAGCAACGCAAGTTGATTTGCTCTTTATCTCTGGTGGTCACTGCTGAGCGCCGAACTAAACCGGTGTCGGTCGGGAACTGTTCCCCTTCTGCTTTCAAAACTGGGGTGTCGAGGGTTGCCAGCCGAGCGGATTCTCTAACCTCCTCGGCGGGCTGCTGACATCAGTCGTCATTTTGTCTGGTACGGATGTGAGTTCTCCTGTTATGCAGGTGTGGCGACATGCGCACATGGTTCATCAGAATATGGTCTACTCTGTTTGGAGGAGCGGATTTGGTACCAACCGAACTCATTCTGGTGAACCGTCTTGAGCAGCGGCTGGGTCGGCTGCATGCGCGCCAGCGACTTGGAATCGAGGCAGACCATGAAGCTCAAATCTTCGGCCAAGGACTCAATTTTTTTCACCTTGAAAATTGGTACTCGGTCCACTCCTTCATTCGCACCATATTCAAGCTCAGCGGTCTCTACTGGCGCGGCCTACGGAATGCAGCCGACGTGCAGGTCAGAAAGACTGACCTTACATTGACCGCGCTGCCAAAAGCGTTCGAAGGCTTTACACTGCTTCATATCAGCGATTTGCATGTCGATATGAACGAGCACGCCATGCAGCGGCTGATCGAACTCCTTCCGGCGGTGAAGTACGACCTCTGCGTTCTGACCGGCGACTTTCGCGGCGCCACCTTTGGGTCGTTCGACCGTGTGCTTGAGGGTATGAAGCCAATATGCGCCCAGCTGAAGTCGCCAGTGTACGGCGTCCTAGGCAATCATGACACGATCCGGCTAGTTCCAGGCCTGGAAGACCTCGGAGTCAAGATGCTGCTGAACGAGTGCATATCGATAGCGCGAGAAGATCAGCGAATTTATCTCTGTGGCATTGACGATGCTCATTTCTATCGCGTCGACAGCATCGAGAAGGCTGCCTCGGATATCCCGCCCGCCAGCTTCACAATCCTGCTTTCGCATACGCCGGAGATCTATCGTCATGCCGCGCATGCCGGGTTCGACCTGCTGCTCAGCGGACATACACATGGCGGACAAATCTGCCTTCCTGGATCTATCCCCATTACTCTGGATTCCGTACTGCCACGGCGTTTTGGATCCGGCTTGTGGAAGTATCACGACATGGTGGGCTACACCTCAGTTGGTGTTGGATCTTCCGTGGTCCCGATTCGAATTAACTGCCTTCCCGAAATAACCTTGCATTATCTTCATTGTGGGTGAGGCCGCCACGTTTCATACGGATTGCATCAGTACGGACGATCGCGAATATGCATCCGAAACAGCAACCGCGATAGAACTATCTCCCCGAACCAGAACAATCCGACGACGGCGACGACATCTGCCGCGGTCAGAGATAGTTCGCGCCAGCACATAAGCGTTGGCACAAGGGATTCGGGTATCTGGTCCAGGCCGATTGCCCTGCTGCTCGGATTTAGTCCCAGCCGACGCTTGGTGAAGCTCGATAGCAAGTCACCTGCCATTGCACCAACTCCGACGACGATACCGGTGCTCAGCCACATACCGACGAGCGGCGCCACGATACTCGTCGCCACGACCGAGCACACGAGGCCACGCACAGTTTTCGAAGCGCCGAGCAGCGGTCGACCATCGATGAAGCGTGCGTACCCATCGAGAGGAAA
>JAGXAJ010000116.1 GCA_018971625.1 Pseudomonadota bacterium | reverse complement strand
TATTGAGAAGAAAAAAGCTCCGTCGCCATATGACGACGACGGAGCCAGTTAGTCCGGGCGTGCGATCCCCAGGAACAGCGATCGCGCAAGTGCCGGACAGGGAGGAGCCTATGTTCCTTGATAGCGTTCGCCGTCGGGACGATCAGTGGCGTAGGAGTGCGTCGTGTAGCGGATGTTGCGTCCCGCCGCCTCCTGACGATTGAGCCGGAAGCCCGGCTCTTCCTTGGGTCGATTGACGATGAACGAGATGTGCAACGATTCCCAACCGTGGTTCGAATCGAATCCGGTGATGCGGATGTAGCGATCGCCATAGGTTCGCCGGCAGTCGGCGAGTTCCTTCATGATGCCGGCGGCGTCGGGCAGGTCGAACATCGGCAGGCCCCACATCTCCCAATAGGTGTTGCGGGGATGCGGATCGTCGGTGAACTCGATGTTCACCGCCCAGCCCTTGTCCAGGCAGTACTGGACCTGCGCCGTGATTTGGGCGTCGGTGAGATCGGGAAGGAATGAGAAACAGCCTTGGGTAATACGCATGAGAAAATTCCTTTCAGACGGCCAAGCTCGGCGTGGGAGCGAAGTCGGGGGCGTCGGTTGACTCATAGTTGAAGGTGACGTCCTTCCAGACTTCGAGCGCCTCGCGCAGCGGGGTGCAGCTTTGTGCCGCCTTGGCAAGGATCTCCGGACCTTCGTGGACATAGTCCCGACCCTCGTTGCGGGCGAGGATCATCGCCTCCAGCGCCACGCGATTGGCGGTCGCGCCGGCCTGGATGCCGCGGGGATGGCCGATGGTGCCGCCGCCGAACTGCAGCACGACGTCTTCGCCCAGATGGTGCAGCAATTGATGCATCTGGCCGGCATGGATGCCGCCCGAGGCCACCGGCATCAGCTTGTTCAGGCTCGCCCAGTTCTGGTCGAAGAACACGCCGTGCTCGAGCTGCATGGGATTGTGGTCTTCGCGGCAAATGTCGTAGAAGCCGCGGGTCGTGAGCGGATCGCCTTCCAGCTTGCCGACCACCGTGCCGGCATGGATGTGATCAACGCCGGCAAGCCGCATCCACTTGGCGATGACGCGGAACGAGACGCCATGGTTGCGCTGCCGCGTGTAGGTCCCGTGTCCCGCGCGATGCAGATGCAGGATCATGTTGTTGCGGCGCGCCCATTTCGCCATCGACTGGATCGCGGTGTAGCCGATCACCAGATCGATCATGACGATGTTGGAGCCGAGCTCGGCGGCAAATTCGGCGCGCTCGTACATGTCTTCCATCGTCGCGGCGGTGACGTTCAGATAGGTGCCCTTGATCTCGCCGGTCGCCGCCTGCGCGCGGTTGACCGCCTCCATGCTGTAGAGGTAGCGCTCCCGCCAATGCATGAACGGCTGCGAATTGATGTTCTCGTCGTCCTTGGTGAAGTCGAGCCCGCCCCGCAGCGCCTCGTAGACCACGCGGCCATAATTGCGGCCGGACAGACCGAGCTTGGGCTTGACGGTGGCGCCGAGCAAGGGACGGCCGAACTTGTCGAGCCGCTCGCGTTCCACCACGATGCCGGTAGCCGGCCCCTGGAAGGTTTTGACATAGGCGACCGGCAGCCGCATGTCCTCGAGCCGCAATGCCTTCAACGGCTTGAAGCCGAATACGTTGCCGATGATCGAGGCCGTCAGGTTGGCGATCGATCCCGGCTCGAACAGGTCGAGGTCATAGGCGATATAGGCGAAGTAGGCGCCCGGAGAGTTCGGCACCGGATCGACGCGGTAGCACTTGGCGCGATATTTCTCGGCGGCCGTGAGGCGGTCGGTCCACACCACCGTCCAGGTCGCGGTGGAGGATTCACCGGCCACCGCGGCGGCGGCCTCGGTTGGATCGACGCCGTCCTGCGGGGTCACGCGGAACAGCGCAATGACGTCGGTGTCCTTGGGTTCGTAGTTCGGCTCCCAATAGCCCATTTTCTTGTATTCCAGCACACCGGCCTTGTAGCGATCCTTGCCGCGGACAGTTATCGACTGTTGATTCATGATGATCTCCTTTCGCACTTAAGACGATCCGGGCCGGATCGAATGATCAGGGTTATTCGGCAGCCTTCACCACGCCTGGCTGGGTGCCGATTTTCGGATCGAGCTTCCCAGCCCGGTACCGTTTGGCCATCTCCGCGAGCGGGATGACCTTGATCTTGGATGCATTGCCGGCGGTGCCGAACTGCTCGCGACCCGCATCGGGGGTCACCGCGAGCCTCCCTTGCAATCTATCGTGACTCCAAAAAACAGATAAGTAAAATCTAAAGAAATTGGACGCATCATAGATTTATATAATAAACCTGCGCCGGATTCGCGGCCCCCGGCCCTGCCAGCGGCGAATAAGGCTCTGGCATGGGCCATTTTGACTGCCGGCCGGCGATGAATTGGGCCGGCCGAAATCCCAGCGACACTGAGCGCGCCACAGCCGACCGAATCCAGTTCGGTTAGATCGCGCACGCGTTTCCTTGTTTTTGCGATCGCGGGACCGCTACTGATGCGCTGCATTGCTGCCGCTCTTGGGCTGAAGCGCAGGCATTTGTCCGCCGCCTCGCACTGCAGATCGGTGACGACACCCTCCCTCTGCAACTACACAAACGGTCAAAGCAACCAAGGCAAAGCTTTCGAACGATATAGCCGGGCTCGCGGCCCGCTACCTGAGATACCAAGGCCGCTCTGCGTCCGGGTTGGATTCAGGTTCGCGATTGTTCAGAAGGAAGATCGCCTAAGTCATTGAATGAATTGGCAGGGGCGGCAGGGCTCGAACCTGCGACAACCGGTTTTGGAGACCGGTACTCTACCAGCTGAGCTACACCCCTGCAGGGAACCTGCGCCGTGGCGGATTCCTGCTGTTTCAAGCATAAGCACCGCCCGGTTTGCAAGGGAGAAGCGGTTGACGCCGCCCGCCCGGACAGCCGTGATTGCGCCCCTCGCCCAAAATCCGCGCGGCCGCAACGGATGGCCATTGCCGTAAGCGCGGCCGGGACAAGCATAGGTGCCGAGCACCGCGGACCCCTTCAGCGGAAAAAAAGCAACAAGGAGGTCACGCAGAAGCGTGAGAGATTTTCTCACTTATGATCAACTTGCCAATAATCTGACCGCTTTGTTCTAAAAGCGTGCAGAAGCTTTCATCGGGCTTTTGCTCACGGGTGGCGAAATATTCAATGACCATGAGCACCTCACGTTTTCTCGAGAGTAATGGAACTGCTACTCCGGAAACGAGCCGGAGATCTTTAGCTGCTTGTGCGCGAGGAAAATTGGTATCGACCGTAACATCGGAGATCCACTCCAGTTTTTTGCTCTGATAGACACGCCCCGGCAGACCTACACCTGGCACAAATTCGACCGCCTCGGACATCTGGACGAACTTGGTCTTGCGTTGATTAGAGGGAATGTTCCAAATGTTAGCCGATCTGATTTTGCCAGAAGCATCCGGAATCAAGACATGCGCGATCTGCCAGCCAAAATGCTTGCATACCAGAGCAACCAATTCCTGAAGCACCTGCTTTATATCGTGCGTTTGATTTATCTTCTTACCCAGCCACTCGAGGATCGTGCAAGATGCCTCGCTAGAATCCTCCTCGGCATTCTGCGTTACGGTGACAGCCCGAACCGCATCCAGGCTCTGTCTCGAGCAGATACTCAATTCATCTTTGATTGCGGAAAGCTCCGCAACAATATTGGCATTCTGGGTTGACGTCGAAACAAAGCCACCCAATGTAACGTTTACCTTTTGCATTGCGGCGCTTTGATCTTTGATGCCAATGACAATCTGGGAGATAGCCTCGGCGATGCTAATCGTTTCAGCGTCGGCAATTTTAATGGATTGCAAGGCTTTGTCAGATATTGTGCCGGTCTCCTCGACCTGCTGCTTCAGCACCTTGAAAATGGAATCAAGTGTGCTCTGACCACGCTCAATGTTCTTTCGAATTTCCTCGGCGGCGACTCTTGTAGACTCAGAGAGATTTTTAACCTCCGAAGCCACCACGGCAAAACCTTTCCCTTGCTCCCCGGCTCTGGCGGCTTCGATCGTTGCATTGAGCGCCAGCAGTTTGGTTTGGTCTACAATTTTGTTGATCAACTTAACCGTTTTGGTGATGTCCTCCATCATTTCCTGGACAGCGCCAAATTGGTTTTTTGATTCATTGAGGCCTTTCACGACCTCGACGAGACGCGCAACCTCGGCACTGGTTGTCGTCGTTTCTTTAGCAACATTGTCGGAGCGGCGCTTGATATCATCCGATGTTACGGAAATCTCTTCCGCACTTGATGCTATGGTTCCAAGGGTTGTTCCTAACATCTGGATGTTGATGTTTTGATTCTTCATCACTCCTTCGAGCAATTGCACAATGCAGTCGGCTTCGACGCCCGTCTTGAACAGGTTTTGTAACGCTTGCACCAGGTGCAGCAGATGTATCTCGGCAGGCTCTGCAGCGACCCTTTTGACCTGATCAGTATGCATGATGATGCCCAATACTTGCCAAGCAGCGACTCGATGCGCGATTCATGTCTTCATGAGCAGACACGGACTCATACTCGATTTCTGCGCTCGCAGAAAGAATACACAAGACCATCGGGCACGGCTTTCTTCAATGGCGCATAGTAATGGCCGGCGCCGACGAAATGCTGCCGATACTGAGACCTAACCCAGTTCTGTTGACATCCGCATCAGCTAGGCAAGCCAGTCGCTAGAACGCCACAGGGGGTCGACTATCCGATCGTCGAGGCCGGCGTTCGGATTGTAGCACGATCAACGTAATCGAAGATGGCGGCTCGGCGCCATGCCTTCGTTCGGTGCATTCTGCGCGCAGTCCGCTCGATCTTCAACGACGAAAAGAAGCTCTCCACCGCCGCGTTGTCCCAAACGGATGTCCCGCTATCAAGCCGCCAAACAATTTAGAGTCGCGATAAGCACGTTAGTCAACTGGTCCAAGCGTGACGAGGAGACTGGCAGCGGCGGTCAGTTGAGAGTCTCGCGCGCGCCGGCAGCGGTCCGAAGCCGACGGTGAACTGAAGCCGTGACCACGAACACTTGAGAAGCGATGTTCTACTTCAGCTTGGTGGTGCTGATATCGATCAGGAAGAGCGGGGTTCGATCTTGGTCTGTTACGCTTAACTTCCAACCGTCGCCAGGACCTAGCTTGCCATCGATTTCCTTGAATAGTTGACCGGCGAAGATCGTGGCTTCTCGCCAAGCCGCTGCGTCATCCGGCAATTCCTCGCCGATCTCGTCGCGACCCAGCAAGCAATTGTGAAAGTCGAAAAAATACCTGGGCATGGAAGTGCCATTCCTTTGCGTCGCCGGCTTCTAACGCAACGATCATTTCGGCGGCTGCAAACCGCTTGAATTTGCCCACTCATCAATGTGAGCGGCAACATCGGCCTGCCGGGCCTTTTTCATGATCTCGTCCCGTTCGAGACCGGGCGCCAGCTGCTCGGCCTTCTCACGGACTTCGTTGGCGAAGGCCGCGAGACGATCTTTCAATGATGTTGTCTGCTTGAAACGACGCCTGATCGTTGCCATATGGCGCGGCTCCGTGCTCGAGTGGGCGGGAGCGCAAGCGGCGTTCTCATCACCGATGACTGCCGGTAGGACCGCGCGGTGATATCAGTCAATATTCCATCGTTGGATTGGTTGCTAAGACAAATGCGGCTGAAAGGCGCGGAGCAGGAACTGAACTAACCCATGTTAGCGCGGCGCATCTTTTGCCGCATGACCGTGCCGACCTGCCAATGGTCACAATGGACGTCAAGCCGCTTCGAGATTGCGCCGACGATCTGACGTAACTCGACGGGCAGACCATTTTCCCGCCGTTAAGCTAACAGGTCATCTCCGGCAAGCTGCTTGCCAACCGAAGCATGTTGAATCACAACGCCGAGCTCAGCAAGCTTGACAAAGAAGTTGGGGAACGTCTTGCGCACGCACGCGGGGTTTCGCAGGCGAATTCCAGGCACTCGCAACCCAAGCATGCCAAAGCACATTGCGATGCGGTGGTCGTCGTAAGTTTCGATCTCCGCACCGCGCAGGGGACCAGGATCGATCCTGAGCGAGTCACCGATCTCTTCCACGTGGGCACCGCATTTGGTTAACTCGGTACGCAAGGCTTCGACACGTTCGCATTCCTGGACTCTCAACCGGCCCAGGTCGACGAACAGCGTCGCAGATGGAGCAAAGGGCGCAAGCACGATCGCGGTCATGATGCTGTCAGCCAAATCCGTGCTGCGGGAAAAGACGCGCTGCCACGCCTGTTCAAGCACGAGACGGCGAAACTTCTGGTCGACCTGCATGCCGCTGGCTGGGGCAGGCGTCACGGTGATGCGGCTCCCGCTGCCACGCAAGAGCCAATGAGCCCCAGAAATAGCTGGCACCGGACGCATCAGGCTCCACGTCATAAACGCCTCCATCCCAGGGGAAATCGTTCACCAGGCGTCGTGTCATGTCGACATAGGGTAATTCATCCTTGTTGTCGCCGGTTACCCTGACCTTCCAGCGCCCGATACGTTCGCTGAGAAGGAGCGCCGAGGCAAACTGCGAGCTTTCTTCGACACGCACGCTGCATGTTGCGCCGTGATGCGGGCCAGTGCCATGAATGATGGCAGGAAGGCGGTCGTTTGCGCTGTCGACGCGATAACCGAGTTCGCGCAGGGCATCGAGCATTGCGGCCTGTGGTCTCTCGTGCATGCGCTGGACACCGCTCACGCGGTAGGCGCCTTGTCCGAGACACAGGAACGGCGGCAAGAAACGCGCAGCTGTGCCGGCATTCTCGACGAAGAGCTCTAGCAGGCTGTTGAAAAAGGCGCTCGCCGCCGAGCGGCGACCGTGATTCATTTGCTCCGACGAGATTCGGAGGTGGTGCGTGCGCGGCGACGACGATCGAACAGGCGAGTTGTTCAGCTATGTTGACCTTGAGGCGCGGGTTCGGCGT